>CALXUY010000040.1 GCA_944391805.1 uncultured Clostridia bacterium | reverse complement strand
GCCCGTTCAGTCCCGCGTCTATCAGTATTTTTCTGACCATACATTCGGCTCCCTTCTGCATTTGGAGCGGCTGACGGTTGTTCAGCCTCCCTGTTACATCATATGCACAGGGAGGCAGTCCGATTAACCGAAGCAGAAAATTCCGAACATCGCCAGCGCCGCCACCGGCGGCAGAAAGCGCGCGAGCCTGTGTGAAAAACGGCCGAGCAGGCGCCGGGCCACGGCAAAGCAAACCGCCGCGCGCACCATACAGGCGGTATAATCCAGCAGATAGGAGAAGCCCTCCAGCCGAAAGAAATACTGCCCTACCGAGATGATGCGCACCGCAAACGAATAGGGGTATTGCAGCTCCGCCGCATAGGAGGCGCCAAAGGTCAGGAGGGTCTGCAGCACGCAGAGCAGCAGAATGCCGCAGCCAATGGCAGTTCCCCCGGCGAGTGCGCGCTCTCCCTTGCGGGGAACCACCAGCGCAAAATACCCGGAGAGCACCGTGAGCGGAAAAAGCGATTCCCGCAGCAGCACAGGCAGCGAGCCGGTCAGCTCGCTGATGCCATCCGGCAGCCGGACCTTGAAATACTCGGTGCGGAAGTGCGGGATGCCAAAGCAGAACAGTGTGATGACGCTGACCAATACGCAGACAAAGCAGACCAACGAAAAAGAATCCATCCCCTTTTCCGGCACACGGGAGAGCCAGACCGCGCACACCAGAAACACCAATGCCAGCAAAATGCGGTTGGAGCCGGGGAGAATCAGCTCCATGGCAAAGTTCAGATAATCCTCACAGCTGCGGTAAACACAGAACAGTGCATACGCTCCCAGCAGCAGCGCCAGCACTACGGCAGCCGCCATTCTCAACCCGTGTCCCGAAAGCCGGCGACGCAGAATTTTGCGAAACAGAGGATACAGCAGAAAGGCGGGAATCAGTGCGCCTATCACCGAAAGCAGGAACAGAATCAGCATATCCGGGTCGGCATTCCTCCACGGATAGCGGATCAGCGAGTTGCCCACGGTAAACAGCGCCGCCAGAGCGGTTTTATGCAGGCCTGTCCGATGCTTTTTCATATATTTCCGCTCTCCTTTGCTTGAATGCGGCAGGTGACGGTCAGGCCTGCCGTGGCGACCAGCGTGTCATATTCGGGCTCCAATTGGCTCCAAAGCTCCTCCTGATGCTCGGCAAGACGGGCTGCAAAGAAAAAGACATCCGCTCCCGTTTCCTCCTGCAGACGCACAAACAGCTCCTGTGCGCCGGTCTCCATGCGGGCCTGCAGCACGGCGATTTCATCGGGCGTGATGCGGGCGATGGCATCCATTCGCAGAGACAGTGAAAGCTGCAGTCCCGCATCGGTCCGCTCGGCCCTCAGGTCGCTGCGTACCCGCTGCAGCTCAGCTCCGAACAGACCGCCCGGGGAGCCGTTGTCGCCGATATACCGCCCGGCAAGCATGGCATAATAAACGCTTTCCTCGGGCGACAGACTGACCGGAGGCATCTGTGCGCGCAGAATCTGCAAACCGCTGAACAGCGCGGCCTGCGGCGCATCCTCTCCTGCAGCCTGAAAGTACGGCAGCACCACCGGCTGGTCGGGCGTGGCATTGGCGCGCAGCTCATAAATCTTGCACCGGATATCCAAGCCCAGAATTCCGCTGACGCGCTTGAGAATGCCCGGAATATCGTAGCCCGCGGCCGGTGTGGAAAGGCTGCCGCCCCGCAGCAGCGCCTCGGCGCTCGGCGCGGCCACAACCTGTGCGGCCAGCGGCAGAGAGGTTCCGGTGCCGACAAAATCGAACACCGCCTCAAGCTGTTCCCGGCTCAATCCGTCCCCCAGCACCATCAGCGCGCAGTGGCTGAATATCAGCTCCTTCGCCAGGCCCTCGGTCACGCGGCGCAGCGCCTCCTCCACGGTGTTCCCCGCGCCGGTAAAGAGCTTGGTTTCCATTTTTTCGCTCTCGCTCTCCCTTGTGAGCGGTACCTCCACCGAAAGCAGAAATTCCCCGCTCCCGGCGCGGTCAAAGCCCACGGACGAAACCATATAAACCTGCTCCGGCTCGCTCCGCCCGGTCAGCCGGCAGGAGGAAAGCAGCAGCGGAAGCAGCAGAAACAGGCAGATCGGAGACAACCGCTTCATCGCGTCACTTCCTTTCCTGTTTCCTGCGCTGCCGGCGCAGATTGCGGTTGAAGGCCGGGCGTTTTTTCATCATTCCCCACGGCAGGCGCACAACCGTGTCCTTGAGTCCCTGCACGGTGGGATCCTCCAGAGAGCGGGTATAGGAAACGCCGAACGAGGACAGCTCCACAATGCGGGCCAAAATCAGCGTCAGGCCGAGGAAGCAGCCGGGCAGCCCAAGGCCGACCGCCAGCAGAACCATTCCCAGCCGCAGGTAGAATACGGCAGCCCGCAGGCGGGGAACCATCAGCCCCGCGATGCCGCTGACCGCAACCACAATCAGCATCGGCGCGCTGACCAGACGCGCCTCGACCGCAGCCTGCCCCACCACCAGCCCTCCGACAATGCTGAGGGTGTGCCCGAGATTCTGCGGCATCCGCGCGCCGGTCTCCTTCAGGATTTCGAGAATCAGAATCAGCATCAGGCACTCCACAAAGGAGGAAAAGGGCACGCCGCCCCGCGACTGCGCCGCCGAGAGCAGCAGAAAGGTGGGAATGAGTCGCTTGTGATAGGTGAGCAGCGCGAGATAGATGGCCGGAACCGAAACCGTGATGAAAAAGCAGAGATAACGCAGAAAACGCCCGACCGAGGAAACCCAGAAATTGAGATAGTAGTCCTCGTCCGACTGAAAATTTTCCGAGAACAGATAGGGCACCGTGAGCACCACGGGAGTGCCGTCCACCATAATCGCCACCCTGCCCTCCAGCAGCTTGGAGGCAACCACGTCGGGGCGTTCGGTGGTGCCGCAGGTCTTGAAAACCGAGTACTTCCTGTCCCGGATCAGCTCATTGAGATAGTTGGTGTCCAGAATTCCGTCAATGTCGATTTCCGACAGCCGCTCCTTGACCTTTTTGACCAGATGCGGGCTGGCCAGCGAATCCAGGTAGCAGACAAACACCAGGGTGTCGGTGCGCCGCCCGATGCGCAGCATTTCAATGCAGAGATCGGGGGTGAGCAGCTTGCGCCGGAGCTGCGCGAGATTGAGCATAGCCGCCTCGTCAAAGCCCTCGCGCGGACCCTGCAGCACGGTTTCATTGTCCGGCTCGCTGATGCCGCGGGTGCGCCAGCCCTTGCTGTTGATGACCAGCCCGCAGGCAGCGCCCTCCATCAGCAAAACGCTGTCCCCGTACAGCAGGCCGCGGAGCAGATCGGTCAGCTTCTCCTTCCGGTTGACGTCGTTTGCATACAGCACCCGGTGCTCGAGAAAATCGGCCACGTCCCCTTCGGCCGGCGACGCGAGGATCAGGGGGCGGACGATCGACTGATTGACCAGCTCGGAATTGACCATACCGTCGAGATACAGCAGGCAGCAGCGCACCCCCGCGCCGGACTGTACATCCCGCAGGCGAAAGGTGGCGTCCAGCGAAAAAATTTCTCGGAACAGCGCGAGATTTTCGTCCAGACTGCGGCCAAGCGTACGGCTGTCCTGATCGTTGATGATTGCCGACATAGATCGGCCTCCTTTCTGAAAATTCCATTGCTGTTAGGATGGCCGGTTTTTGAAAAAGCTATCCATTGTAAATTCAGGCAGCGCGCTGCTGCAAATCAAAAAGGCCGCCCTATGGGCGGCACACAGGTTTTAGACAAAAGGCGCATCAAATAAAAATTGCACAAAAGCGTTCATCCGCTTTTTCTTTGAGCGTGTAGGCGCAAAGAAAAAGCTCACAAAAAGAAACGCCGTATAAGGAATTTCGCCCTCTGCGGAGGGCGACAAGGGCTACTCGCCCTTGACCCCGCAAACTTTTGAAAAAGTTTGATCAAAACTTTCATCAAACTGACGAAAGCCTTTGCTTTGGTCTACAGTCTGAGCAGCCGGTGGGCAGCAACGCGGTCATTTGACATGCCGGAACTCCCCGAGGGTTCCGTTGACCGTGGAGATATAGGCAAAGGTGTTTTCATATTTGCGGATGATGCGCTCAAAATCCACCACCTGACGGCGGTTGACCACGCAAACCAGCATGGCGTGCTCGGTATTGGTGTACGCGCCCTTGGCCGGGAGCACCGTGCAGCCATGGTGAAGCGTTTCGATCAGCTCCCGCGAAAGCTCCTCCGGGCGATTGGTGATGACCTCAAATTTAGCTGCCGCGCGGGCACCCTTGAGAATGGAATCGCTGACCCGGCTGGAGACGAATACATAAACCGCACAGAGAATCACCGGCTGATAGTCCATCCCGTATACAAAGAAGGAGATCACCGCCACAACCACGTTCAACAGAAAAATCACCCATACCGTGTCATATTCCGGATATTTATGGTTGATAAAGGCTCCCATCACATCGGTGCCGCCGGTGGATCCCCCCATCCGGACCGAAAAGCTGTACAGCGCCCCATTGAACAGTCCGCCCGCAATGGCGGCCAGCAGTGCGCCGCCGGTATCGGTCGCCTCATAGACGATGCCCGAAAGATCCAACTGGCCGGTGAGAATCAGGGTTGCGGAGAACACCAGAACAAATACCAGCGTGCGGATGGCATAGCTCTTCCGGAGCACAAAAAACGCCGCAGCCAGCATGGGGATATTGATGATCAGCGAAAGATACCCCACCTGAAAATCAAACAGATACTGCACCATCGTGGCAATTCCGTTGACTCCGGACGGAGCAAAATGGTTCGGGAATACAAAAATCTCACATACCATCGCGTATGCGACGGCAAACACCGCAATGGCGAGATACTGAAAGCTCCTGGCATCCAGAATTTTCTTGTATCGGTTCATTGAGCGCAATACCTCCATTTATCAACATCCATATGATTCCGGCCGGGGTTCGGCGGCTTCAGCCATCCGTACCTACCGGAAAACGACAGTTGTCCCCATTCTGCTCTGTCTCAGTAAAAATTATACCCGAAAAAAGCGTGTTTGTCAATCTTTTGTCTATATTTTTTTCATTTTTCTGCATGTTTGCAAGGAGTACCGCTCACCGATATGCACGGTGCACTTTGATTCTGATCGGTCGCTGCTTCACCACTGTTGATTCGCCTGATTCGCAGCGCATCGCGGATTTTGGCATTGCCGGAGCTTTTCACGCTCCACCGCGTCTGTTCCGCAAACAACAAGCACGCACAGCAAGGCGGAAACCGTGCTGTGCGTGCCATTCATTGTATCCGATTTGCTGTCCGGGCAGCCTGCATACGCAGAAAGCGCGCCCGTGGAGCGAGCCGGATTACTCGGCCATCTCAGCGAAATACTTGATGGTGCGAACCATCTGGCTGGTGTAGGAGTTCTCGTTATCGTACCAAGCCACTACCTGCACCTGATAGGTGTCGTCATCGATCTTGGCAACCATGGTCTGGGTCGCGTCAAACAGCGAGCCATAGGTGATGCCGATGATATCGGAGGAAACCAGCGGCTCCTCGGTATAGCCGAAGGAATCGGAGGCGGCAGCCTTCATGGCAGCGTTGATGCCCTCAACCGTGATATCCTTGCCCTTGACAACCGCAACCAGAATGGTGGTGGAGCCGGTGGGCACCGGAACGCGCTGCGCCGAGCCGATCAGCTTGCCGTTCAGCTCAGGGATCACAAGGCCGATAGCCTTGGCTGCACCGGTGGAGTTGGGAACAATGTTCACAGAAGCGGCGCGGGCACGGCGGAGGTCACCCTTTCTGTGCGGGCCGTCCAGCACCATCTGGTCGCCGGTGAAGGCGTGCACCGTGGTCATGATACCCGACTGAATCGGCGCATAGTCGTTCAGCGTCTTGGCCATAGGAGCCAGGCAGTTGGTGGTGCAGGAGGCGGCGGAAATGATCTGATCGTCCGCGGTCAGCGTCTTTTCGTTCACAGAGAACACAATGGTCTTCAGATCCTTGCCGGCAGGTGCGGAAATCACGCACTTCTTGGCGCCGGCATTGATGTGAGCCATTGCCTTGTCCTTCGAGGTATAAAAGCCGGTGCACTCCAGCACAACGTCAATCTTCAGTTTTTTCCAGGGGAGGTTTGCGGCATCCTTCTCGGCATAAATCTTAATGGTCTTACCGTCAACGGTAATGGTGCCCTCTTCGTCGTTTGCAAAAACCTCGTGGTTGTATCTGCCCTGTGCAGAATCGTACTTCAGCAGGTGCGCCAGCATGGAGGGCTTGGTCAGGTCATTGATTGCCACAACCGTGTAACCCTTTGCGCCGAACATCTGACGGAACGCCAGCCGGCCGATACGTCCGAAACCGTTAATTGCAACTTTTACGTTTGCCATTGGAATTGATCCTCCGTTTTTTGTTTGTCTAAATTAGGATTTCCGCCCCGGTGGGGTAGGAAAGCCTTTCCATACAGATATATTTTACCGCATTTTCCCTTCAGTTACAAGGGCTTTGACGAAAAATTATCATTTTCGTAACAATTCATGATGTGCCGTCCGCATTGTCCCGGCGATGTGTGCATTTCGCACCGGATCAATCGACAATTTCGTGCGTGCGTCGGATCTGCCGGGTAAACCGGAACAGCGCCGGAAGCTGGCGGAGCTTGGAGGGGGATTGCGCCATTCGCCACGCCCACTCCATGCCGTGTGTCTGCATGAACTGCGGGGCGCGGCTGCGCTTGCCTGCCCACACGTCAAGGCTGCCCCCCAGCCCTGCCGCGATACGAACCGAAGGCAAAAACGGCAGGTTCTCGCGCATCCATGTCTCCTGTACCGGAAAGCCGAGACATACCAGCAGAATATCCGGCCGGCAGGCGCGGATCATGCCCAGCACCCGCCGGTTTTCGTCTCCGTCCTTTTCAAAATACCCCCAATAGCAGCCGCAGACGCACAGCCCGGGGTGAACGGCGCGCAGATGCTCTGCCGCTCCCTCGGCAATGCCGTCTCCGCCGCCGAGCAGAAACACCCTGTCGCCTCTGACCGCGGCCGCGGCCATCAGCCGGTCGCCGAAATCGATGCCGGCGGTACGGCCCCCAAGCGGGGTTCCCTGACGCTTGGCCGCCATCACCACACCGGCTCCGTCGGCCAGCACCATGGAGGCCGAGTTGAGCAGCTCCCGCTGTTCGGGATGCTGCATACAGCTCTCAAGCATCACCGCATTCGGCGTGGCCACCCAGCAGGGCTCGTCCGATTCCCGCATCGCCGCCCGCACCGCATCCTCCGCCCCCAAATCGTCAAACGCCACGCCGCAAATGTGAACTTTCATCCCCAATCACCGTATCCTTTCGGAAAAATCCGCACGGTGCCCGCAAAAACAGCCCCTCTTTGCCGCCGCCGCACAAAAAATACTTGACATTTTTCAATCCGCACGTTATAATTTAAGTATCATGTAGAATTGCGGATCTATGCGGGGATTTTGAGATTGTCGGAAATTCCCTGTATGCCGCCGAGAAAGGATCGATTGAGACTGTCATGGCAAAGAACAATGCAAAAATGGTGGAACAAATCACCTCGATGGACGTGGATTTTGCCCAATGGTACACCGACGTGGTAAAAAAAGCCGAGCTGGTGGACTACTCCGGCGTAAAGGGCTGCATGATTATCCGCCCTTACGGATATGCCATCTGGGAGAACATTCAGAAGGACCTGGACGCCCGCTTCAAGGCGCTGGGGCATGAAAACGTATATATGCCTCTGTTCATTCCCGAGAGCCTGCTGCAAAAGGAAAAGGATCATGTCGCCGGCTTTGCTCCCGAATGCGCGTGGGTGACATTTGGCGGCGAAAACCAGCTTTCCGAGCGTCTTGCCGTGCGCCCGACCTCCGAAACGCTGTTCTGCGAGCATTTTCAGAATGTGATTCAATCCTATCGCGACCTGCCAAAGCTGTATAATCAGTGGTGCAATGTGGTGCGGTGGGAAAAAACCACCCGTCCCTTTCTGCGCACCTCGGAGTTCCTCTGGCAGGAGGGGCACACCATGCACGAAACCGAGGAGGAGGCGCGGCAGGAAACCCGGCAGATGCTGGAGGTTTACCGCAGCTTTTACGCCGACACGCTGGCCATTCCCGCCTACACCGGGCGCAAAACCGAGAAGGAAAAGTTTGCGGGCGCCGAGGAAACCTACACGATTGAGCCGATGATGCACAACGGCGTGGCGCTGCAGGGCGGCACCTCGCACTATTTCGGCAACGGGTTCGCCAAGGCCTTCGGCATCACCTTTACCGGCCGAGACAATACCCTGCGCCATCCGTATCAGACCTCATGGGGGCTTTCCACCCGCTCCATCGGCGCCATCATCATGACGCACGGGGACGACAACGGCCTGATTCTGCCCCCCCGCGTGGCGCCGATTCAGCTTGCCATCATCCCGGTGGCGCAGCACAAAGAGGGAGTATTGGAGAAGGCGGAGGAGCTGCGCCGGACGCTCTCCGGCCGCTTCCGCGTCAGGCTGGACGCCAGCGACAACTCGACGGGCTGGAAGTTCAGCCAGTATGAGATGAAGGGCGTGCCGCTGCGGCTGGAGCTGGGGCCGCGGGACATTGAGAACAACTCGTGCGTGCTGGTCAGCCGGGTGAGCCGGGAAAAGACGGTTGTGAGCCTCGGCAACCTGCCCGACGCGGTGGAGCAGGCCTTGCAGAAGGTGCACGACGAGCTGTATCAGCGTGCGCTGGAGAACCGCGACCGCCGCACCTACGAGGCCCGCTCGCTGGACGAATTCCTGGACCTCGCGGCCAATCAGTCGGGCTATATCAAGGCCATGTGGTGCGGAGACGCTGCCTGCGAGGAGCAGCTCAAGGACAAGACCGGCGGCGTCAAATCCCGCTGCATCCCGTTCGTGGAGGATCACCTTTCCGACGTGTGCGTCTGCTGCGGCAAGCCGGCAAAGCATATGGTGATCTGGGGGCGGCAGTATTAAAATGCAGCCGGAAAGGGGAGGCATATGCAAACCGTTCCCTGCAGCCTCTTTAAAAGCCTGAAAAAAGGAACCTGACATGCGGATGT
This sequence comes from uncultured Clostridia bacterium, assembly GCA_944391805.1. Lineage (GTDB taxonomy): Bacteria > Bacillota > Clostridia > Oscillospirales > CAG-272 > UMGS1865. The sequence goes on along the minus strand of CALXUY010000040.1, from coordinate 7,593 downwards.
GAGCGGCTCTCCCGGCAATACCGGCCCCGCCCGCATCCACAATACATAAAAGACAAAAAGGCAGCAGTGTGAGCAACTCGATTTTCGACCGTCCACTGCTGCTGTTTCCACCCATGCGGGAAGCATGGAAACGATGAGGAAAGGAGTACCCGATGCAAAAGCTCAGGCAAACCATCGTCGGCGCGGTCAGATGCGTAGACCCCGTGCTGTTTTTTTGCGTGATGGCACTCTGCCTCATCAGCATCGTTACGGTATACGGGGCGGTGGACAATTTCGGGCAATCCAAGCTGAAAATGCAGGTTGCAATGTTCCTTGTGGGCAGCGTTGTCACCGTGGTCATCGCCTCGATCGACTTCCGGTTGATCGTGGACAAGCTATGGCTGCCGATGCTCATCGCTTCCGCGCTGATTCTGGCCATTACCCTGATCTGGGGAGAGAGCGGCGTGAACATGGAAACCGGAAACAAAAGCTGGCTGACCATTCCAATTGTCGGCATGATGATTCAGCCCTCGGAATTTGTCAAATTTGCGTTCGTGTGCAGCTTCTCCAAGCATCTGTTTACGCTGCAGGACCGCATCAACAAGCCGCAGTCGGTACTGATGCTGGCCGGGCACGCCGGCCTGATTGTGGGGCTGATCCTGCTCTCGGGCGACCTTGGCGTGGCGCTGGTATACCTCGCCATCATCGCCATTATGCTATTTTGCGCCGGGCTGCACCTCGGATACTTCGGCGGAGCCGGCGTGGCGCTGGTGCTGCTCTCCCCCTACCTTTGGGAAAAGCTGGAGCCCTACCAGCAGCGGCGCATCATTGTGGGCTTTAATCCCGAGCTGGATCCGATGGGCAAGGGCTACCAGCCCCTGCTCAGCCGGCAGGCCATCGCCAACGGCGGCTTCTTCGGGAACGGAGTTTTCGGCGGACATTATTATGAAATTCTCGACGCCTCCCACACCGACTTCATCTTTGCTACCATCTGCGAAAAATTTGGTTTTCTCGGCGGACTGGTGGTTCTCATTCTGTTCATGGTGATTGTGGTGCGCATTTTCATGATCGCACGGCTGGCGATTCATTCGGATTACGGCGGGCTGATCTGCGTCGGAGTGGGCGCCATGTTTGTGGTGCAGATTCTTGAGAACATCGGCATGAATCTGGCCATGCTGCCGGTGGTTGGCATCACCCTGCCCTTTCTCTCGTGCGGCGGCTCCTCGATGCTTGCCACCTTTATGATGGTGGGGCTGGTGCACAGCGTCTGGTCGCATTCCTCTGCGGTGCGCTCCGCCCATGCGCCGAGCAGGCTGGATCTGGACGCTTCCCTGCTGGACTGAACCGGCGCAATCATTTTTTTCAATTGTTCATAAATTTCCTCCCGGCCTCATATAGTGTATCAGAAATACATGGAAAGCCGGGAGGTTTCGTTTATGTTCATTTATTCTTTGCGCGCGAGTACCATTAAGCTGGTGGGTGTGGTGTGTGTGGCGCTCACGGTTCTGATCACGCTCATCGCCTTTGTCCCCACCTACGCAGACAACAACTCCACCACGGCAGGCGCCGGAGACTCCGCAGTGAGCTACTCCTATGACAAAATCAAAACAAAGGACGACGTGATCAACTTTCTCTCGCAGTTCGGCTGGCAGGTGGACGCCGAGCCGGTGGAGGTGAAAACCGTCACGATTCCCGCCGAGTTCGACAAGGTTTTTGCGGCCTACAACGAGATGCAGAAGGAGCAGGGGCTCAATCTGCTCAAATTCAAGGGCAAGGAAGTCACCCGCTATACCTTTACCGTGACCAACTACGCCGGCTATGACGGAACGGTTTACGCCAACGTGCTGGTCTACCGCAATAAGGTCATCGGCGGCGACATCTGCTCCGCCGACGTGTCCGGCTTCATTCACGGCTTTGAAAACAATCAGGAATAACACGCACAGGGGAGAGCGCTTCGGTTCGGAAACGCTCTCCCCTCTCTCATGCATGCGGTTCTGTCATCGGGGACAGGCGTCCGCGGGAAAGCTGCTTTGCTTCCCCGCCGGAGCTGCCTTCAGTCCGCAATTTCCGAAACCGACTGCAGCACCGCGCCTGCCTTGTAAAGGATTTTGCCGGCGCGCTTGGCCGCGCGCATCATGCGGAGCTGCCTGCAGTTCCAGACAGCGTAGCTGCCGACGCCGAGTGCAATGACTCCGCCGGCGGTTCCGAGAAGCACCCACAGCATTTTTTTGTTTTTCATGAGATTGGCATTCCTTTCCGGGCCGCGGCGCTCCGGGCGGAGCGCCGCGGCTTCCTTCCTTTTGCGTTAGTATTTGTGAAAAGTCATGCTTTATGCAAAATCCGGATTGGAAATTTCATTCTTTCGCATCCGCTCCAAGAGAATCCCGGCAACGTTCAGTCCCCGCTTGTGCAGGCGATAACCGGTCCGGCGCGAAACGCCAAGCAGATCGGCGGCACGCTCAATGCTCTCTCCGCGGATGTAATGATAATACAGCATCAGCTTTTCCCTGCTGTTGCGCAGCGAGGCAATCAGATGCTCCGCTTCGTACATCTGGGCTCTCCAATACGCCTCGCTGCCCGCCAGCAGTTCCTCCTCCCGGCAGAACGCACCGAACGAGGTGGTCTGCTTTTTTTCGTAACGGCGCAGATACAGCAGCTCCGCGCAAAGCCGGTAGCCTTGCAGAAATTCCTTTGCGGCCTCTGCCCGGGTCGTTTCTTCCATGTCACTCCTTTCCGGGGTCAAAAAAGCAATGCCGTATGCCAAGCTCTCCCAGAATTTCCTCCTGCTCGATGTCACACATCCGAACCAGATCCTCGAGTGTTGCGGATTCCACGCACTCCTCGCAATACCGTTTACCGTTGACGATATAGCAGCCGTCTCCCGGGAAAATCTGTATTCCGCATTCCCGGCAGTGAGTCGAGGTGGATTCGGTATCATTCGGACATCCGGGAGGACAGGGTGAGCGTTTGCACAGTTCACACATTTTGATTCCTCCAATATCTATTTTTGAAATTTTCTATTGACTTTACTCTGAAAATCCGATATAATGATTTCAGGCAAATTCATTATAACGCAACTTTGAATGCTTGTCAATCTGCACTCAGAAAATCGGCCGGATTCGGCATTCTGCAAAAAAGCAGGCTGCCGGATTTTGTGCAGCCCGCAGAATCTTTGTGGAAAAACAGCCCGGCTCCGACATCACCCGGCGTGCTTTCCGGCACGCTGTGTCTCCGTATCGTGCAGCGCGCCGTCGGCCCCGCCGGGCACTCCCGCGCGCACCAAGCCGGCGCAGCCGGGGCCGGCTTTTCTGAACCCTGTCCGAAAGGAACAAAACCATATGTATGCAATCACCGTAAGCGAGCTTTCAATGAGCTTTGGCGCCCAGCCTCTGCTCGAGAAGGTCTCGTTTGCACTCGAAGAAAACGACCGCCTCGGCATCATCGGTGTGAACGGGTGCGGCAAATCCACTCTGTTCCGCCTGATCCTCGGGGAGCTGGAGCCAACCGCGGGGAACGTTTTCATCTCCCGCGGCAAAACCGTTGGCGTGCTGACGCAGGACGGCGCGTTTGACTGCGAGGACGGGCAGCAGACCGTTCTCGAACGGATGTATCAGGCCTTTCCCCATCTGCTTGCGGCTGAAGCGCGGCTGCGGGAGCTGGAGGCGCAGTTTGCCGCTTTGGCGGGTAGCCCGTCCGGTCCCGCAGCTCCCCGCGCCTCCGGAGCTGCCCGGGCAGACACGTCGGCAGATGGAACGGAAGCCCCCGTTCCGGTTTTCTCGGGGAGGACGCTGTCCCAGGAGAATGCCTCGGAAGCGGCCATCCGGGAATACACCGAGCTGCACGAGCGCTATGTGCGGGAGGGCGGGCTGGAGTTCCGCGGGCGGTGCGCCTCGATTTTGCAAAAGCTGGGGTTTGACCGGACCGCCTGCGAACAGCCGGTTGCAACCCTGAGCGGCGGTCAGCGCACCCGGCTGGCATTGGCGGTGCAGCTCTCTCAGGAGCCGGATATATTGCTGCTCGACGAGCCCACCAACCACCTCGACATTGCAACCCTCGGCTGGCTGGAGAGCTTTCTCTCGGCCTATCCGAAGTGCTTTATGGTCATCTCGCATGACCGGTATTTCCTCGACCGTGTCACCAACAAAACCCTGCTGATTGAGCATCACCGCGCAAAGCTCTACAGCGGCGGCTATACCAAAAGCATGGCGCAGCGGCAGACCGACCGGGAGATTGCCGAGCGGCACTGGCGCAACCAGCAAAAAGAGATCGCCAGGCAGGAGGCCTACATTGCCCAGCAGCGGGCATGGAACCGGGAGCGCAACATCATCGCGGCCGAAAGCCGCCAGAAGCTGCTGGACAAAATGGAAAAGCTGGAGCGCCCGCAGGATGCGCCCCGCGGCATACGGATGCAGTTTTCCGAGGCGCTGGCCTCTGGCAACGATGTGCTGGAGGTGCGTGAGCTCTCGATGGAATACCCAGGGCGGCCGCTGTTCCGGAACATCTCTTTTCTGGTCCACCGTCAGGAGCGGGTGCTGGTCATCGGGCCAAACGGCTGCGGCAAATCCACGCTGATCAAGCTGATTCTCGGCAGACTTGCCCCCACGGCCGGCGTGATTGAGCAGGGCTATCATGTGGAAATCGGATACTACGATCAGGAAAACCAGAATCTCGACGACCGGAACACCGTGCTGGACGAGCTGTGGAACGCCTACCCCACCCGCACCGAAACCCAGATCCGGCAGGTGCTGGGGATGTTCCGTTTCACCGGAGACGCGGTATTCAAAACCATTTCGGTGCTCAGCGGCGGCGAACGGGCGCGGCTGACGCTGGCCAAGCTGATGCTCTCCCGCATGAACCTGCTGGTGCTCGACGAGCCGACCAACCACCTTGACATGGATTCGCGCGAGGCGCTTGAGGCAGCGCTGGAGCAGTTTGAGGGCACGATTGTCATGGTTTCGCATGACCGTTATCTGATTGAAAAGCTGGCCACCCGGATTCTCGAGCTGCAGCCGGGCGCGGAATTTCCCGGCGATCTGCTGGATTACCGTGTGGATCACCCGGGCAGAGGCTACACCGAGTTCCGGGACTACAAAGCCGCCCGGATTGCCGAGCGGCAGGAAAGCAATCCCGCACATTCCGCCTCCTCCGTGGAAACGAGCGGCGGGAACAAGGAGCAGTATCTCAAGAACAAGCAGGCAGCCGCGCAGGCGCGCAAGCAGAAAAACCGGCTCGAAAAGCTCCGGCAGGAGTGTGCCGGGCTGGAGGCCGAGCTGGAGCAGGTGGAGCGGGAGCTGTTCGGGGAGGCCGCCTCGGACTACCAGCGCGCCGCCGAGCTGGACGCCCGCAAAACCGCGCTGGAGGAACGGCTGCTGGAAATCTACGCCGAGCTTGAAAATTGACGGGGGAAAGAAAAGACCTTGGAGGGGGCACCTCTTGAAAGAGGCGCCCCCTCCAAGCCACCCCTGCGAGAACTTTCCCCGGTGCAGGCCCTCCGTTTTGGCATACAGGTACCAAAAAACGGTGATACGGGGCCCTGTGCCGGGAAAATTCCCTGTCAGGCGCGGCAGTTTTTTTCGGATTTGCGGGGCCAGTCCCCCTGTTTCGCCGCCGCTGTGAGCTACCGCTTCATTTTCACGCTCAGCCCGCGGTCAATTGCCTCGGCGTAGCGCACGGTTTCCATCGCGTCCTTCGCGTACCGGTCTGCGCCAATGGCATCGGCGTACTTCCTGTGTGAGCACGGCGTCTCCAACGACCTCCCGACGACCGCTTTGCTATATTTTTTTATTTTCAGACCGAATCCCTTCCAAGCAGATAGTCCAGCGTAACATGAAAGTAATCCGCAATTTTAATCAGTGTTTCATAGTCCGCTTCCCTTTCCATATTTTCGTATCGGGAAATGGTATTTTGATTCATATTCAAATCCATCGCCAGCTTCAACTGTGATATTTTCCTGTTTTTTCGTAGCTCTTTTAACCGGAAATGCATATTTGGCAGTTGTTCCTTTCTGACATTCAGGCCGCAATAAAATTTCCTCATATTTTTTTACAAATGTCTTGACAAGATTATACCATTATGGTATAATGTAAATATCCCAATTTGGTATATTTTTAGAAGCTACAAGAACTGAAGTTATGATCAAAGACGAATTCACACCAGAAATCATAGAGAAATTAAAGTATTACGTTTACCGTCTGATTGACCCGCGAAACGGACAAACATTCTATGTTGGAAAGGGATGCGGCAATCGGATATTTCAGCATGTCAAGCAAATGATCAGCTATTACGACAGCGCAGAGCAAACATTGGAAAATGATCCGAACAAGCTGAAAATTATCAGGGACATCGTTGATGGCGGGTTGGATGTCATTCATGTGATACAGCGATGGGGATTGACAGAAAAAGAGGCGCTTGAGGTGGAAGCTGCACTGATTGATGCTTATCAAGGACTTTCAAACATTCAGCGAGGATTTCAGTCCGATGAATATGGCGTGACAAATGCAAAAACTTTAATCAAGCTATTGTCAAGGAAAACATATGAGGAGCCGCATCATTTCAAATACATCATCGTCAAAGTTCAGCAATGGCGCCTCGATGAATTATACGCTCTGCATAATATAAACGCGCGATATGAGGCAACACGTGGGGGTTGGCGCATTCGCCCAAGAGATGTCAATGAATATCCATATGCCTTTTCCGTCACAGGTGGAATTGTGCGGGAGGTATATCAAATTGATAAATGGTTTTTAACCGATGTACCCGGTCGCTATGCTTTTGAAGGTCATATTGCCGATGACTCGATCAGGAATCAGGTGATCGACATGCGCATTCCGGACGTGTATACAAAAAAGGGTATGGCTTCACCTGTTTTGTTTTCAAAAAACATCGTGTAAAAATGTGCTGTAGCACTTTATATATAATTGTATGGAGGGAAAAAATGTCAGTTGAAGATGCTTTAATTCGATATTACGGCGGAAGACCCCAGTACAGTGGCGGAAAACTGTATAAAATCGGTGATAGAATCGTTCAATATTCAGGTGGACAACTGTACCGAATAGGAGATGACAGAATCGAGTTTTCGGGTGGAAAGCTCTATCGCGTAGGAGGAAATCTTGTGCGATATTCAGGAGACAATATCTATACGATCGGCGGAATCAGAATTTAAAAGGATTGCCGGCAAATCCTGAAACAGCTACAGCACATTTAAAATCGGGCAGCACGATCCCGTGTTGCCCGATTTGCCTGCTGTCAAAAAATTCTTTCAGAATTGGTTTGCCCCACGAAAAATCTGACGTGCTGAGAGCCGCAAGCGGCGCGCAGTCAGAATTGTGCGGTGTTGCCTTAGTAAAATGTCTATTTGAAGGAGAAACAAAAAATGTCTGGTTACATACAATGTCCAAATTGTCATAATGAGGTATCTATTAATGCTGATGAATGCCCTTTCTGTGGAGAACCCATTCAAAAGATTGTTGTTGGGGCATATAAAAAGTTTTATGGGAACCTCTAAAAATTCCCGAAGATATTGAATAAAGTCGCAAAGTATGATATAATGGGAACAAACAAGAGAAGGGCGGCGAAAACCATGAAACAGGTCAACCTATTTGCAGAAGAAACACA
>CALXUY010000039.1 GCA_944391805.1 uncultured Clostridia bacterium | reverse complement strand
GTGATGCTGTTCTTTTTGGTCCGGCGACCGCCTGCGTTATACGTGAAGGTGTTGCCGTCGAATGCCGCAAGCTGTCTGCCGAGCTGCCATGTGGCGGATTTGCCGCGATAGGTGGTCGGGTTGCCGATGGCATCATATGCAAATGTTTCATCCCCATAGGTCAAAAGCCGATCGCTGTCAACTGCATATTCATACCGTGTGCAGCTTCCCGTCAGCAGGTGCAACTCGTCGGTGGGGGTGGCCGTAACAGGATATTCATACCGCGCGAGAATGTTCCCGTTGTTGTCGTAGGAATAGGTTCTGGTCTTGCCGGACTCCGTGTTGTCCTCGCGGGTCAGTCTGCCGAGGGAGTCATACTCGTAGCGGCAGGATGTACGGCCGTTTTCCATGATCTCCACGATATTGCCCATGCAGTCATAACGATACTGAGTGCTGTCGGTATAGGTCATCTTTCCGTTGACATTCTTCGCGTACCGGATGGTTCCGGGGAGATTTGTGGCATGGTCGCCGTATTTCAGATAGGAGATGCGCTCACCGATGATCGTCTGCGCTGTGGTGCCCACGGTTTTTCCGGTATTTCTGCCGAGCACATCCACGGTTGGGCGAACCACCTTTCCGTCCACGGTGATGCTCTCCAGCTCCTTTGCCGCGGTCAGCCTGTGGCCGTACTGGTAGGTATGGGTGACGCCGCCGGAGGTGACGGCTTTGCTTTGCAGGGTCTTTTTGTCGTCATCGTAGGTATAGCTTTCGGTCAGCCCCGGGCCGGATACGGTCGTGAGGCTCCCCTTGTCGTTATAGCCGTAGCTGGTGGTTCCGGCTACGCTGTCTACCGATTTTTCGAGCTTCTGGTCGGTGGTGCTGTAGGTGTTGGTGACGCTCTGGCTGCCGACGGTGGTTTTGGTGATGCTGCCATGCAGATTTTTGACGCTGGTCGACTTGACGCCGTTGGCAAGCGTGACCGTTGCGGTCTCATTGTCGGTATTCTCCCCGCTGTAGGTACAGGTCAGGTAGCTGTCCTCCCCGTTGAGAGAGACGCCCTGCAGCCTGCGCTTGCTGTCATAGCGATACTGCACGATATTGTTTCCGCTCCGCAGCTCGGTCAGCAGTCCCGCCGTATATGCCTTGCGCGTGCTGTTCTCCTCTCCCTCTGCGGTGCTGTGCGTGATGGCTGTTACGGCTCCGTCCCGGTCCATCCCATAGGAAAAGCTGCTGCCGTTGGGCAGACGTTCGGTGCGCACGCTTGCGTCGTCCCGGTCGAACACAAAAGCGGTTTGATACTGTCCGGTTGTGTCGAAGGAAGCAACGGTTCGGCCGCGCTCGTCCAGCTCGCACTCGGTGCAGAGCTTGGAGGAGGAGTCGAGCGAGTTGTAGCTGACCGTTTGGGTCTCATAGCCCTGATCGTTATAGAAGTGCTCCTCAATCTGAACACCCGAGAGCGATTCCTCTCCCTCTGCATAGCGCTCGCTGCGCACAAGGTCGCCCGTTGCATTGTAGCGGAAGGCTTCCACCACGGTAGTGGCGTCGATTGCAACGCAGCAGTCAAAGCGCTGATGCGTGGTGCGCCTGGAAACCAGCTTTCGCTCGTTGTTGTAGGTGCAGGAGGTCTGTGTGCTCTCGGTCGGGCAGTCGCCCGAGCTGCGCGGCATGGCATACATGGCGGTTTCGGTGAATACCGGCTCCTCGAAGCTGTTGTATGTGACCGTCTCCACGCTGCCCACCGCAAATTTGGAGGCAAATGCCGCATAGGTGTGGAGGTTGAGGCAGGATGGATCCGCATACTCGGTTTTGGTCAGCAGATGCCCTTGGTAGGTGTAGCGCTCTGCTCCCGAGACCTTGCCGCCAACCAGCGTGTAGCTTGCCGTTACCTGCTCGGCGTTCTGGTTGATTTTGTAAATGGTTTGCCGCACGCCGTCATAGGTCAGCGTGGTCTCGGTTCCGGTATATGCAATGCTCACAGTGGAGAGCGCTTTTGCGCTCGATGAAGTGACCTCCCCGTGTGAAACCGTTGCATTGCTCTTGCAGGTAACGCCGGTGAGCAGACCGGTGGTGCTGCTGTAGGTTAGGGAAGCCGATGTGGCGTCCGAGACCGTCACCCCTGAAACCCGGCCGGAGGTGTAATAGGAGAGCGTGAGATTGGGCAGATGCTCGCGTGCAATTTCTGTCAGCTTACCGGAGACGTCATAGGTAAAGGCGGTGCGCAGCCCCGCGCTGTTGACAATTTCGGCGAGCTTTTGCCTGCCGTTGTATACAAAGCGCATGGTGCGGCCATCCTGGTCGTAGACAGAGGCAATGCGGGTTGCGCCGGACTTGTTGTAGGTTTCTCTCTCGATGGCCACATAGCTGCCGTGCTTGTCCTGTACCACAACGAGCTGCCCCTTGTGGTTAAAGCCCTTTACCGCGTTATCCGACAGCAGATAGCTGACCGGAACCTGCATTTTCAACGTCTCGTAGCTGTTTTTGAGCGTGCGGTATTCCTTGTACAGGGTGTTGAGCTGGTCGACATATTTGCTGCTTTTCTCAATGAGGATATTGATCTGATTGGAAACATCGGTTAACTGCTGGGAGGCAGCCGTATATTGCTCCTGCGCATTTTCGTATTGCTTTGTCAGGGTGCCCTTGGTTGATTTATAGTTGGTATCTGCGCCGTTGCCCAAAGGGAATTTACTGATTTGATCAATAATTAACTGCTTCTGCTTTTCCAGATCACTTTTTTGCGCAATAGTCAGATTGATTTGCTGTTCGCACGCTTTCAATCTTGTAAACTCAAATTCCTCGTTGCCTAAATGTCCCAGTAAATTAATTTGATATTGATATCGATTTGCCCATAGAGTTTGATAAGCATAGTCATCACTTTCATTATTGATATGTCTGTTTAAATCCAAAGTACGGTATTCTTCAAGAAGAACTTCTCTTTGAACATTGTTACTGTATTCCTGAACAGCCAATGCATTTGCTGCATTATACTGAAGATACAGTCCTTTGGCATTATTATACAGACTCTCTTTTTGCAGTTTAAGCGCTTCTTTCGATGCGTTGAGGGCCTTTCGCTGTGTCAGCAGGGACTGGTAGGACGCCGCCTCCTCTTTGGTCAGCAGATACGAGCAGCAGGGAGTCCGGTTTTGGACAAAGGTTTCGTAAGCGTCCGGAGACGATAGTTCAAAGGTGGTCAGCCGGTCTGTAATATGTCCGTCGTTCCTGTGAACCAATACAAAATTGGTCAGCGTGTTTTCATAGGACTTGACCTGCTCCTCGAGCTGCTTCTCCTCATCGATGCGCTGCTCCACCCATTCGGCGTTGTTCACGCCCTCCAGTCTTGCCGCTGCGCGCAGGCCATGCGCGGTTGTCAGCTCACGGAAGATCTCCTCGCCGCCGTACCACAATCTGCCGTTGTCATCGGCCTGAATGGCGCTGACGCTTACATTGACGCCAATCCGCTGGCCGGATTCGCCGATTTTGTAGAAATGCTCGTCAAACGTGTGCTTGTCCCCCATCTGATCGGTATACACATACTGGCTCCCGGTGGAGGTGGTGCCGGTTTTCTGCAGCTTTTCGTCGAGATTGAGCCGGAAGTTGTTCCCGTACTCGGTGAACTCGTTGTTTGGCTTGCAGACATGCGCCACGGTGACGCCAAGCGCGGCGTCGGAGATGTCCTCGAGCACGAGCGTGCCGTTGCCGGAGAGGACGTCCAGCTCGCCGGTAACGCCGGCAGCCACAGGCAGAGCTTCTCTGACCGGGTACTCGTTGATGGGCTGATATTCGATCTCGAGCGTCACGTTTTTGGAAAATCTCCGCGTCGCATTGTAGATCAGTTCCATTTCCAGATTGAAATCTCCGCTGTTTGCCTGATACTGACTGGTGATATTCGCAGTCAATTGGTTGGCATTGTAATGACTGTAGGTGACATTCCCGATCCGGATGGATGCAGCAGAGGAATAGCTCTGCCCGGTATATTTCTGGAAGATCAGCTTGGCCGAGATCAGCTTGTTCCGGGTCAGATCAATGCTGCCCTTGGGAATATGCAGGACGGCTGTGGTTTTGAGGCTGCTGCTCCGGTAGAGATACAGATAATTGCTGTAAATGGGATTACCGGTGTGCACCCACTGATAGGTACAGCAGGAGCCATTGCAGCACTGGCACCATTGGTATTGCTTTTGGGAGACCGTCAAACCGGAACTGCCGGAGAGGGAAAGCTGGGGATCAATGTACACAGGGAACACGCGGTCGGATGCGTTGATCCACTCCGCGTCCGCCTGAATGGAAAAAATATAATTTCCCTCGGACATTGCTTCCATTGCATAGCGGACCGCCTCGCTGCTGCTCCCGTTGGCGTCATACATGATCGGTTTTTGAATGACAAATTCCGGAGCCGGAGGGTTTGAAGCATCTGCCGGACTGCCGGAGGAATAAAATCGGATTTCATCTCCGGCCTGCGAGCCTTCCATCCGGAGGCCTGCCGTGCGGAAGAAAAAGTAATAGTGATAAGATGCTCTCTTTTCCTTCACAATCAGGGTCTCCTTGATCTGGTTCCCCTCCATCATATAATCAATGTCAAGGTCTCCCTCCGCATTCTCATAAACGGCACGGCTTGCCGCTCCGATTTTCAATGCGTCCTGAATTTCCGGAGTCACGCGAAGTTTTGATCTGCGTTTGGAGATTTGCGAACCGGATTTGCCGATTTGCTGCGGAAACACATTCCGGTCGGTTCCAAGATATTCCCAGGAAACGGAAGTGCCGCCGTTGGTAATTTCCACGGTTTCATGATCCATCTGATTAGAGAACTTTGCCATATAAGGGCCGAACCGGGCCTGATACCCATTGTCGGTCGCTTTCATTCTGTGGTCAATTTCCTTCCACTGCTGCTCGGTTTGATCAAAATAATTGAGGTTATGTGTGGAAAAAACAGCCTTTCGGGTTCCGCTGTTCAGAATATAGTGTTTCGAATCTTTTGTGGTTCTGGGCGAATCTTCTTTGATGATCGCCGCATCAAACCATTTTTTTGTTTTTTTCATTTTCATATTTCCTTTCTAAATTAATAAAAATTGATTTCCATGATCTGGGGCCGCGCATAGCAATCTCCGGTGGAAATGACTGCGGCTTGATTGCCGGTGCCATTGGCTCTGATCACAAAGTTATAGGTCTTGCTTTTTAAATTGGCCATCCACGCTGTCAAGTCAAGGTGATGGTATCCGTTTTTGGTGCTGGCGCCTGCAAGGTGCTCGGTTACCGAAATTTTATTGCTCCAATTGGAGCCGAAGCTGCAAAATCGCTCCGATATCCGGTTTGCAGTTAAGCCTGATTTGGATCGGTTCCAGTCGGGAATGTGTAAAACCGCTTTTCTGACTCTCCTGCTGTGGAGCTGCGGCAGGTTGGAGAATTCCAATCTTGAGTAGAGCCATTGCTCCCCATATGCATCGGTTGCTCCTAAAAATGCAATTCCGCCGAATGCGTTGTTGACCTTTGGATGCAGGCTTTCCACTGTCGTATCCTGAAACAGCTTGTTTTCATGCATATTGATTTCAAATACAGCGAATCTTCCCGTTTTGCCGTGGGTATGAAAGCGCAATTCATACGTACAATTGCTTGTTTTTTGAACCCGGATTTCGCACGGTGCAATGACAGAGCCATTCTGATTCCATGCGCCAATACAGGAAACCGTAATCAGCGGAATCCATTTGTCTCTCATCACTGCGAAGTATTTGTCATTGTATCTGACAGCCTCGGACCCGTCAACGGTCAATGAAAAAACGGAAGGACAGTTCGGGGAACAGGGCACCTTGAAAAGCAGCCCGTTTAGCGTGGGAACAATTTGCGCGTTTCCTTCCGGCCCTTTCAACACCAGTTCGGATTCGGTTTTCTTGATCACCTCGCCCGGCATAGAGAGTCTACAGCAGCCATACCGGTTTTGAAACCCAATGTCCTCTTTTATCGTAATTGCCGCGCTACTGCCTGAAAACGATGTGTGCGTTTTGTGATGGCGGTAGATCAGCTCCACCATGTTGTTCGTAGCAGTGTTATAAACAGGCACACTGAAGCAATAAGCCGTTTTGCTGCTGTCCGCCTCTTTGGTTGACAATATGTATCGGTTATGAATGGTAAAATCAATATCTGCCGGCTTGCCGAAACGAATTTTCTCAATTTCGTGTAATATTGATTGCAACCGTTCTCACCCCCTTTCTGATTTTCTGCCCGTATTCAGCAGGATCCGATGATCAAATTCCGCGAAGGGTGCTTTCCTTCCTGTATTGCACCGGACCCGTATCCACTTTGGGCAGTATCGTAATTATAAACGATAACCCTGCCAAATTTGTTCAGGGTTCAGAAAAGTTTTTTTCATCGGTTGGGCGCGGAAGTTTGGACATGTGGCAGGCTGTGCTTTGCAAATCTCCCGGGTGCAGGCAAGTCGCGCCGCGGACACGTCACGCTTTGTATAGACAAACCCAAAATCGTGAAAAAAACGCCGGCCCCCATCAGGGGAACCGGCGTTTTTGGCGTATGTACGGGCTGGCTGCGGTGCAGCGCTGCTTTGCTACAAAATTGTGCGCATGGTTTCTTCAAAATACGAAGCAAGCGTTTCAGGGGACTCCCTCATGCCATGGCGGAGCCACCAGCTTACCGCTTCGACAAAGGACGAGGAGATGTGATTGACGAGATAATCCAGCGGCAGATCCGGGTGTCTGCAGGCGGCCTGGTCGGCAAACCGGGTGTGGATCAGCTTCCGGAGATTGGTTTTGAAATACTGCAGAAAAATTTCGTTGTTCTGGGAGGAAAGCAGTGCCAGAATGTTGCGGTCGTTTTCCTTCAGATGCTGGATGAGATGAAGAAACACCGAGTCGCTTGGCGTTCCGCAGGTGTAGTGCCCGTGCGCCTGGCTGTGTCCCATCGCGGTATCGATGATGTGGTTGAACAGCTCCTCACAAAGCGCCTTGAGCAGGTAGTCCTTGGTTTCAAAGTGGGCGTAAAAGGTGGCGCGTCCGATGTCGGCCGCGTCGATGATCTGCTGCACTGTGATCTGGTGATAGGCCTGCCTACCGAGCAGCTCGGTAAATGCCTGAAAGATCGCTTCTCTGGTTTTTCTCTGCCGTCTGTCCATGTGTTTCTCCATACAAATTTAACATATTGTTCGGTACCGTATATTTCGTTTGATTTGCATGTTGAATTTTTCCATCCAACGCGATATACTGTTGCTGTACAAACTGTTCGGTAGCGGCTTTATTATACCGGATCAGAAGCAAAATGTCAAGAGACGGAGGGCAAAATGAAACAAATGAAGAAGCTCATGGATGTTCTTTCGGGCTGGCAGATGACGATTGTGGGCGGCGTTTTTCTGGTGCTCAGCTTTGTGCTGTCGCAGTACAATGTCAATCTGCCGTTTGACCCCGCATGGATCACGGTAGTGATCAGCGGGCTGCCGCTGCTGTACCTTGCCGTTTGGCGGATCATTCACAACCCCGGCGTCAGCAAAATTTCGTCGGCGCTGCTTATTACCATCGCCATGATCGCGGCAATTGCCATCGGCGACCTGTTCGCGGCGGGAGAGGTTGCGTTCATCATGGCGCTTGGCGCCATTCTGGAGGATATGACCACCAACCGCGCGAAAAAAGGGTTGAAAAAGCTGATCGGCCTTGCGCCCACGCAGGGCAGAAGAATTGCGGAGGGAAGGGAGGAAACCATCCCTGCGGAGGAGATCCGGCAGGGGGATGTTCTCCGCATTCTGCCGGGGGAGGCGGTTCCGGTGGATGGGGTCATCATCAGCGGGGAAACGTCGGTTGACCAGTCGATCATGACCGGGGAGTCGCTGCCTGTGGATAAGAGTGTGGGGGACGAGGTGTTCGGCGGAACCATCAACCGCTTTGGTGTGATCGACATCCGGGCGACGAAGGTCGGAGAGGACGGCTCGCTGCAAAGGCTCATCCGTATGGTCCGGGAGGCCGAGGACAAAAAAGCGCCGATGGCCCGCATTGCCGACAAATGGGCGAGCTGGCTGGTCCCCGTGGCGGTGCTCATTGCGGTTGTAGCCGGTATTGTCACCCGGGACATCACCCGAGCCGTCACCGTGTTGGTTGTGTTCTGCCCCTGTGCGCTGGTGCTTGCAACGCCTACGGCCATTATGGCTGCCATCGGGCAGGCAACCAAGCACGGCGTGATCATCAAGTCCGGCGAGGCGCTGGAAAAGATGGGAAAGGTGGACACGATTGCGTTTGACAAGACCGGCACGCTGACCTACGGGAAGCTGGAGGTCTGCGATGTGATTCCGCTGATTCCCGATGTGGATGAGGGCGCCCTTTTGGCGCTGGCGGCCTCTGCCGAGGCAAAGAGCGAGCATCCGCTTGGCAAGGCCATTGTGGCGTATGCCCGCAGAGACGGACTTGTCCTTTCGGAGTCGGACGCCTTCCGGATGAGCGCGGGAAGGGGCGTTTATGCCGAAGTGTCAGGTCAAAAGCTGCTTTGCGGCAATGAGGTGTTTTTGCAGGAGGGCGGGGTTGCCATTGATCGGGATACCGGCTTGCGGCTGGAGGCGCTTCGCCGGCAGGGTAAGGCGGCAGTGCTTGTGGCACAGTCCGGGCGTTGTATCGGCGTTATTGCGCTGTCCGATGTGCTGCGCCCCGACGCCGCGCGGATGGTGCAAAGGCTGAGCGGCATGAACACCGGAGCTGTTCTTCTCACCGGAGACAATCGCAGGACCGCCGAATACTTTGCGGCCCAGGTCGGCATCACCGAGGTCAGAGCAGAGCTGCTTCCCGAACAAAAGGTGGAGCATATCCGGGCGCTGCAGGCCGAAAACCGAACGGTGTGCATGATCGGCGACGGTGTGAACGATGCGCCGGCGCTCAAAGCCGCAAGCGTGGGCGTCGCCATGGGGAGCATGGGCAGCGACATCGCTGTGGAGGCTGCCGACATTGCGCTGATGAGCGATGATATTTCGCGCATCCCCTATCTCAAGCGGCTTTCCAACGCAACGGTCAGAACCATCCAAATCAGCATTGCGCTTTCCATGTGCATCAACTTCGCGGCGGTGGTGCTTTCGGTTCTTGGAATTCTCAATCCCACCACAGGCGCACTGGTACATAATGCAGGCTCCTGCTTTGTCGTGCTGATTGCCGCGCTGCTCTACGACAGAAAGTTTCACCGGTGAGACGCCGGCAGAAGGAGAACTGTACCCGCCGCATCCCCGTGTTGCATTTTTATTTGATGCGTCTTTTTGACCTGTAAATTCCGAAGGAATTTTTATTAAATTTTCAAATAACACGTATGCAAAGTTAAACGGAGTGCCTGGAGATTCATTATACACCAAAACACGGGAGTTGGCTTGATATTGCGGAGATTGAGTTATCTGCTCTTGGCCGTCAATGCATCGCAAATAACAGAATTCCTGATCTTTCTTCGCTTCAGAGTCTTCTTAATCCGTGGGCTGTTGAAAGAAACATTGCTCAAAAAGGCGTAGACTGGCATTTCTCCACCAATGATGCAAGAACCAAGTTGAAGCATCTATACCCTATTATAAAGATTTAGAAATTACAGAGTACTAGTGCCAAATATACCGGAGCTGCGGGCAACTCTGCATCATCTCTGTGCAGAGCTGTCCGATTTTTTGTATTTTGATGGCAGGACGCCGGTTGCCATGGTGAAGTACTTGATAAAAGACGACATGTTCTGAAAGCCGGATTGGTAGCAGGCGTCGGTTACAGATTTCCCGTCCTCTATCAGTTGTATGCCATAAGCCGTCTTTTTTCGCATTAGGTATTGATAAACGCTGCTGTTGAAGTATTTGTGAAAGAGCTTGGATACATACTCGCGCGAGTAAAAAAAGTGGGAAGCAATATCGGTTACGGTATTGATGCTTGAAAAGCAATCGTCAATATACGCCTTGATTTTCAGAATGTTATCCGGTATATCCGGGTTCTGTGGAGCGGCGGAATAGATGCTCTGATTGATGACGGTCAACATCTGAATCAGGTCGGTCAGCGCGATGGTGCGGCAATAGGGGAGTCTCTGCTGCAGCACCTGTTCGATTTTGGACAGATACGCAAGCACCTGTTCAACTCCGTCTAACCGAAGCAAGAAAAAGAACTCTCCGTCCTGTGCAAATGACATCAGGTTTTCTGCTTCCTGCAGAAAGGAAAAGGCGTTGCTGTCAAAATAAATGACGTAACGGTCGTAGAGTGAGGGTTTGAGTAGCTTGCCGGTGTGTATCTTGTTTGGGGAAATCAGATAGAGCAGATTTTCCCGCATCACCACGCTCCGGTTTTCGCAAAACAGTGCAACATTTCCCCTGAGGCAAAAGCTCATCTCGTAAAAGGTGTGGTCGTGAAAGGCATCTTCAAACGTTTCGTATGTATATTCGGTTTTGCGGTGCGAAAATATAATTTTGTCCGTGATGAGATAATCAGTCCAGCCGCGCAGGCTGTCATAACGGTCTGCAAAATCAGAAAGGGGCGCAGGTCGGTATAAACCTTTTGTGAGGTGATCTTGTATGTATTTTCGCATGGTATACCTCCTGTGCGGTTTGTTTACATTCAAACAGCCAAAGTATATCATATCTCTGTATCATTGTCAATCATTTTCAATAAAAATCGGAAAATAGATATAAAATAAGCCTATTTAAGCAAAATATTTCACAAATTTATAAATCCATGTCACATATCTTATATTTTTTCATCTAAAAGTGTGTTAAAATGATATCATTACAGAAGATCGTATGCATACGGAAGGCATATGGAAAAGGAACGGTTGACAGGGGGAATACCATGGCAGAAGGTTTGAGGCGATTGACACATGATGTGGACGTTTGCGTAGTGGGGGGAGGCATCAGCGGTATGCTGGCTGCCATTGCCGCTGCGCGGCACGGAGCACGCACATTGCTGATGCATGACCGCCCGGTATTGGGGGGCAATGCCTCCAGCGAAATTCGGATGTGGATCTGCGGGGCCGGCAGCCGGGTCCGGTATTTGCAGGAGACCGGAATCATGGAGGAGATTGCACTGGAGAACATGAAGCGCAACCCCGACCGTTCCTATCCCATCTGGGACAGTATTTTGTATGAAAAGGTCCGGTTTCAGCCGGGGCTCGAGCTGCTGCTCAACTGTGCCTGCTGTCAGGCCGAGGCGGACGGCAGGGAAATTGCAAGCGTTACCGGCTTTCAGCTCACTACATATACATGGCACACGGTCAGGGCTAAAATTTTTATTGATTGCTCGGGCGACAGTATTCTGGCGTCGCTGACCGGTGCAAAATTCATGATCGGCCGGGAGAGCAGGGAAGCGTTCGGCGAGGAGTTTGGCTTGGAAACGGCCGACTGCAAAACGATGGGCATGAGTCTGTTGCTGCAGGCGCGTGAGACCGACCACCGGGTGGAGTACACTCCGCCGGCATGGGCATACCGGTATGCCACCGATGCCGAAATGAACAATAAGCCGCACACCATGCTGCGGGACCTGAATACCAATTTTTATTGGATTGAACTGGGTGGGGAGCAGGACAGCATCCACGATACCGAGGAGATTCGGGACGAGCTGCTCAAAATTGCCTTTGGCGTATGGGATCATATGAAGAACCAAGGGGATCACGGCGCCGAAAATTGGGAGCTGGAGTGGGTTGGCTTTCTGCCCGGCAAGCGGGAAAGCCGCAGATATGTGGGGGACTACATTCTGACCCAGCAGGATGTGGAGTCCGCGAGGGCCTTTGACGATGAAATCGCCTATGGAGGCTGGCAGATCGACAATCACCTGCCTGGCGGTTTCCGGATGTCGGGAGCGGGCGGCGGCCATCTGCAAAAGAGGGTACTGACAAGGCCTTATGGTATTCCGTACCGTTGCATCTATTCGGCCAACGTGAACAATTTGATGTTTGCCGGCCGTAACATCAGCGCAACCCACATTGCATTTTCCACTACCCGGGTCATGGGCACCTGCGGCATCCTCGGGCAGGCTGCCGGCACCGCAGCTGCGATGGCTGTGCGGGAGGGAATGCTCCCGCGGGATCTGCTGCAAAGCCGCATCCGGGAGCTGCAGCGGGAATTGATGGAGGATGACTGCTATCTTCCGCATTTCCGCCGGGAGCCGGGGCGGTTGGCGAGGGAATCCCTGCTCGAGGCCGATTATGGTGATGCCTCGGTTTTGCTGGACGGCATCGACCGTCGGGTAGAGGGGCTGGATCACGGGTATTGGGGGCGCATCAACAGTGCGCTGACCTATCGGTTTACAAAACCGACGCATCTGACCGGGTTCCGGTTGGTGCTGGACAGCGACCTGGATCGGGAATATTCCGCCGGCAACCCCAATCTGATGAACATTCCCATGCCGCTGTTCCGGGCGCGCAGCTATCAGTATACCTCGTTCGGTTTTCCGGACTCTATGCTCAAAGAATTCCGTGTGGAGGTGCAGCGAGAGGATGGAGAGTGGCAGATCGTTTACGAGACGCAGGACAATTATCAGCGCTTTCTTCGGATCCCATGCGATGTTACCGCTGTGGCGCTGCGGCTGATTCCCATTCACACCTACGGCAGTGCAAAGCTGTATCACCCATATGCCGAGGAAGCACATATTTTTGCCTTTGAGCCGTTAGGGGACTGAACTCTGAAATTCACTGTGGCAGAATGGCGGAAAGGAGGAGTAACCGATTGACGTGCAATCCGCAAATCTAATGCCCCGTTCTTCAAAAATCCGGCAGCGGCACCAAGGATGATCCCTATCTGATTTCCACGACCGACCAGCTGCTTTGGTTTGCCTCATCAGTCAACGAAGGGGAGGATTATGCCCGGAAGTATATTCAACTCACCGATGACATTGCCCTGAACGATACGGCTGATTTTGAGACATGGGAGACCACTCCGCCCGCCAACGAATGGATTCCCATCGGTTTGCCGGTTCCCTTGGCTAGGCTGACCCCGGATCAGGTCGAGACTGACTTTGGCAGTTAATTTACTTTGTAATTTCTTTCTCATTTTTTGTCTACTTTTTTGATGATAGACCAATAGGAATGCACCAAGCCCGGCTGGCCTGTAAACAGGCTGCCGGGCTGCTTTGTGTAGTATATATCGGACTTGATTCTGCCGGCCAGGATTTTGGTTGGCTGCATCAAGATTGTTGCGTGTGGCTGTGCGCTTGGGGCCATTTCTTTTCTGTGCAGGACATTCTCCGGCAGGCAGTGGGGAGGGGTCAATACCCCCGCTTGCCGCGGAGCTTGCGCCAGACCAGCTTGCGCAGGAATTCAAACGGAAAGACCGAAAGCGAGAGCAGCATGGTAAAGCCCAGCTCGGGCAGCGTCAGGGGGGCGGTGCGCAGCACGCTGCCGCCGAGGTATACAAACAGGATCTGAATGAAGAGCACCGCCGCCATGATGCCGAGAAACACCGGGTTGCCTCCCAGTCCTGCGGTGAGCTTGAGACGGTCGGTCCGCGCATTGAAGCAGTTGAACACCGACGAGAAGATGAAGAGCGCGAAAAAGGCCGTGAGCAGATACAAATTGTCCTGCGAGGGGCGGAAATGCGACGTGACCAGCGGACTTTTGAGAAAGAACAGGCAGAGAGCAATCGTAAAGCCGCCGAGGATGACAATTTCGTTGACCATATACCGGTTGAGAATGCTCTCCTCCCGCCGCTTCGGCTTCTCACGCATATAGTCGGGCAGCGGCGGTTCTCCGGCAAAGGCGAGGCCGCCCAGCGTATCCATAATCAAATTGATCCAGAGCATTTGCACCACGGTCACCGGGGAATCGATGCCGAGGAAGGGACAGATCATGGTGACTCCGACCGCCGAGAAGTTCATGGTGAGCTGCAGGGTGATGAACTTGCGGATGCTCTTGAAGATGGTTCTGCCGTAGAGCACCGCGCGCACAATCGAGGCGAGGTTGTTGTCCAGAATCACGATGTCTCCTGCGTCCTTCGCCACCTGCGTGCCGCCCCCCATGGCAAAGCCGATGTCTGCGCGGCGGAGCGCGGGGGCGTCGTTGATCCCGTCACCGGTCATGCCTGTCACCCTTCCGCTCTCCTGCGCCACCCGCACAAGGCGGCTTTTGTCGGTTGGGAGCGCGCGTGCCACCACCCCGAGATGCGGCAGCAGCTCTGCAAGCCTTGCATCCGAGAGCTTTGCCAGCTCATCACTGGTCAGAATTTCGCGCTGTTCTCCGGCGAGAATGCCGCATTGTGCGGCAATGGCTGCCGCGGTCTCCTTGCTGTCCCCCGTAATCATCACCACCTGAATACCGGCTCCGCGCAGCTCCTTCACGGCCTCCGGAGCTTCCCGGCGCACCGGGTCGGAGAGACAGATGATGCAGAGCAGCACGAGGCTCCCACGCACCCCTGCGGCATGGTGGGCGGCAGGGACGTCCTCGCCTGACACCGTGACCGCAAGGCACCTGCCCCCGCTTCCGGTCAGCTCCCGGAGCTTTTGCTGCATCCGTCCGGGTGAGAAGCGTCCCATGCTTCCGTCCGGCAGCATGGCGGTGCGCACAAAGGGCAGGAGCTTTTCGGGGGCGCCCAGCACAAAGCTCAGGCTGTTGCGCCCCTTATAGCTGACGGCAGAGTACTTGCGCTCGCTTGCAAACGGCAGACGGGAGAACACGCGGTAGCCCTCCGGCTCGTCGAGGGAGGCCACACTTTCGAGCAGCGCACGCTCGGTGGCGTTGCCGCCCAGCGCCCGGCCCTCCCGGTCAAGCGCGGCTTCCCCTCCCCGGAAGGCCAGAGAGAGCAGCTCGGCGCAAAAGCTCCCGCCCCCGCTCCGCAGTGCCTGCGGGGAGCCAAAGCTGCACCCGTTTGCAAACAGCAGGGAGGTGACCTGCATTCTGCCCTCGGTCAGAGTGCCCGTTTTGTCGGTGAACAGCAGGTTCATGCTGCCCGCCGCCTCAATGCCCACAGGCCGGCGTACCAGCACCTGATCCTTCACCATCCTCCGGATGTTGGAGGAGAGCACCACCGCAATCATCATCGGCAGCCCCTCCGGCACCGCCACCACGATGACCGTCAGCCCAAGCGTGAAGGCATGGAACAGACGGGAGAACAGGTATTCAAAATCGGTCAGCTTGATGCGGATCAGCTCCCAGTTCATGCCGCTGTCGAGGAGAAATACATGCACGAGGTAGGCCAGCGCGACCAGCCCGGCTGCGAGGTAGCCGAGAACGCTGATCTGCTTGGCCAGCTTGGCCAGCCGCAGCTTGAGCGGACTGTCCCGCTGCTCCATCTGTACCTCCCGGCTGATCTGCCCGAGAAAGGAGGCGTCCCCCACCGCCGTTACGCCGAATTCTCCGCCGCCGGACGTCACGGTGCACCCGCGGAACAGGGAGGAGGGGGAGGCGGGATCCATCCCCGGATTGGTGGAGGGCAGTTTTACAACCTCCCGGCTTTCTCCGGTCATGGCCGACTGGTCGGCCGTCAGCCGTCCCCGCAGCAGCAGACCGTCGGCGGGGATCAGATCGCCGGCCGAGAGCAGCACCACGTCGCCCACCACCAGCTCGCTCATCGGGAGCTGTATCAGCGCTCCGTTCCGACGTACCCGGCACATTCCGTCGGCGTTCTGCTCCGACAGCCTTGCAAAGGCCTGCTCGCTCGAGCGCTCGGACAGCGTGGAGATAAAGGTGGCGAGAAAGACCGCCACGGCAATGCCCACGGTTTCCACCCAGTCGGATTGCCGGAACATCAGGATCAGATTGACCGCCAGCGCACCGATCAGAATGCGGATGATGGGGTCGTTGAGATTAGATAAAAACTGCCTCCAGAACCCCTTCCCACGGCGGCGGGACAGTGTGTTTGCGCCATGCTCCGCACGGGATTTTTGCACCTGTGCGTCGTTCAGCCCCGCCGCCGTAAAGTCCCCCGCCCGTTTGTAACCGGTCATAATGTGCCCTCCGTACAAGTATCATCTGCCATCACTATATGTGGAGGAATGAAAAAAAAGACCTCCGGCGCCGGGTTTTACGAGGAAGCGCTGAAGAAGCCGGGGGTCCGGATCGGCAGGCCGTTGCTCGCGCCCGGTCGGGAAAGCTGCATTTTTCTATTGACAAATCCGCCCCGCAATGGTATCATATGGATAACCGCATTTCGCGGGGATATATGGGCAGAGCAGGCACGTGCCTGCGGCGGCTGTATGCTCAGACGGCGGCAATTGCGGCGCAGCAACAGCTGAGCCATATTATGCGGGATTGTCTGCACAGAACAGCGGATTCCGCCGCACGCGGGAATGCCCTGTTACGGAAACGAAAGGAGACTGGATCGATGTACCAACCGGAATTAAGCAAGCTGTCTGCGGCGTTGAGCCGTTCCCTCTCAGCCGAAAATGTGAACGGGGAAAAGGGAAAGGGCGGCATGGATGTGGACGGCGTGGGCGCGGTATGCGCCAGGGAGCTCGGGCAGGGCTGGAAAATCTCGCCCTACATCGTTCTCGCCCCGGGGGAGACCAAGAGCATCGCGGATATCGACGGCCCGGGTGTCATCCGGCATATCTGGATCGTGGACAACGCCGACGTCAACCGCGGACTGATCCTGCGCATCTGGTGGGATGGGAGCGAGCTCCCCTCGGTTGAGGTGCCGCTGTGTGATTTCTTTGCGACCGCCGAGTATCAGGAATACAGGCAGCTTACCTCGGCCATGGTCTGCGTCAATCCCAAGCGCGCCTTCAACTGCTATTGGGAGATGCCATTTTACAGGCATTGCCGTATGACGCTCGAAAACATACACACCAAGCCCGTCAATGTCTATTATCAGATCGACTACCAGCTCGACGAGCTGCCGGCCGGACTGGGCTATTTCCACGCGCAGTTCCGCCGGGTCAATCCGCTGCCCTATGGGGAGGTGGTCACAATTCTGGACGGTGTCCGGGGACGGGGCCATTATGTCGGAACCTATCTGTTCTGGGGCGTGAACAACAACGGCTGGTGGGGAGAGGGGGAAATCAAGTTCTACATCGACGGCGACAGGGACTTTCCCACCATCTGCGGCACGGGAACGGAGGATTACTTCTGCGGCTCCTACAACTTCGACATCGGCGGCAGGTATCAGGAGTTCTGCACGCCCTACGCAGGGCTTGCCAAGGTCATCCGGCCGGACGGGCTGTATCAATCGCAGACCCGTTTCAGCATGTATCGCTGGCATGTTCCCGACCCGATTTATTTCCGGGAGGATCTGCGGGTGACCATTCAGGCGCTGGGCTGGCGCTCGCCCGACAGTGAGAGCTTCCCGCGCAGGCGCTATCTGCCCCTGCAGGACGACATCTCCTCGGTGGCCTTTTTCTACCTCGACCATGTCTGCGAGAGCTTTCCGGCACTGCCCGGCAGAAATGAGCTGGAGATCATCTGACCGCGCATCCCAAAACGTACGGCGCGATACGGCTATGCTCCCTTCCGTGCAGACGGCGGAGAGATATATGCCGTTTGCCTGCCGACTGTTAAGGCAACACCGCGCAATTCACGGTTCGCACCTTGACTGCACAACTTTTTGCATCTTTTTCGCCACACTGCACAAATCTCCTTGTCAATAGATCCACTATTGCCTGCGTCAATTTGGTTTGTTTGACGAAAAATCTGACGGCAGATTTGCGCAGTCAGAATTGCGCGGTGTTGCCTTAAAGATTTATGACCTTGATACGCCTTTTTCAGGAGCCGTTTCCTGCAAATTTCCGGAAAGGAGAACAAAACAGATGAACAAAACAAGGCCGTCCGAACACCGGACAAACGAAACGCTGGAGGTGCTGAAAACCCGCCGCAGCATCCGCAAATTCAAATCCGACCCGATTCCGCGGGATGTGCTGGATCGGATTTTGGAGGCCGGAACTTACGCTCCCACCGGAATGGGGAGGCAAAGCCCGGTCATCATCGCCATTACCGATCCGGAGGCACGGAACCGGCTGGCACGGGAGAATGCCGCAATTGGGGGATGGGACGAGGGCTTTGATCCGTTTTACGGTGCGCCGGTCATTCTGCTGGTGGCCGCCAGAAGGGAGTGTCCGACCGCCGTGTATGACGGAAGCTGTGTGATGGCAAATCTGATGAACGCTGCTTGGGCGCTCGGAATCGGCTCGTGCTGGATCCACCGGGCAAAGGAGGAGCTGGAGAGCGGGTATGGGCAAGCGCTGCTGAGGTCGCTGGAAATCGAGGGGGACTATATCGGCGTGGGACATGTGGCGCTTGGATATATAGACGGGAAGCCGCCCGCGCCAAAGCCGCGAAAGGAGCACTGGGTCTACCGGGTCGGATGAGTTCCCGCGCGGCATTGCCTGTTGCCAATATGCTGCTCCCAGCCGCAAAACCATGGGAAATGTGGCGAAGCGCGTATGCAGGGGAGCATGAACCTGCAGAATATTTTTATGAAACGCGATGTGCATCGGCTCGCAATTTGTTTTTTAGAATAAAATCAGGAATTATTCTAAAAATTAGCGGTTTAGGGATACCGTGTTGGGGCAAGGATTCCTCCGCTGCCCCGGTTATTCTGGTGTGGCATCCGTCTGCTTCATGGATTTTTTGCCCGTCTGGGGGTGTTTGCCGTCTGAAAGTGTGATTTCCGTCAGAAGTATTTTTTGCGGAGATCCAAGCGCTGTGTTGCATTGAGCGAAGTTTCCTAAAAAATAAATATATCGGGAATTGCCCCGTCACAGCTCCGCGCTGTGACGGGGCAGGCAGTAGACCAAAGCAAGGGCTTTCGTCAGTTTGGCTAAAGTTTTCGCCAATGCGCAACGCGCATTTCTTTTTCTCAAAATGGCGGCAGGTGGCAAAGCCACCGGGAATTTTTGCTCCGCAAAAAGTTTCCCGCGGTCGAGGGCGCGAAGCCCTCTCTCGCAAGGCACCGAAGGTGCCGGAAATTTTGCTCCGCAAAAGTTTCCGTCCGAAGACGGCGAAATACCCCTTTCGGCGTCTCTTTTGGGCAAATTCTGCAAAGCAGATTTGCGGCGGAGCAACGCGAAGCCTTTACTTCTTTCTCTGCGCCTTCTTCTTGCAGAGAAAAAGTGGCTATGGCTTTTGTACACTTTTTATTTCAACTGCCTTTTGTCTACAACCT
>CALXUY010000038.1 GCA_944391805.1 uncultured Clostridia bacterium | reverse complement strand
AGACAAAAGGCAGTTGAAATAAAAAGTGTACAAAAGCCATAGCCACTTTTTCTCTGCAAGAAGAAGGCGCAGAGAAAAAGTTCGCAAAAAGAGACGCCGGTGAAGAAATTTCGCCGCCTGCGGGCGGCGACCAACGCCCCACGGCGTTGGATCCGTGCCGCCTTTTAAAAAAGGCGGGCGAAAACTTTAGCTAAACTGACGAAAGCCATTGCTTTGGTCTACAGTCTGAGGACCGCAGCCCGTCAGGGCGCGTGGCCCTTTTTTTGCTGTGTCGGTTGCTGCAGAAAGCAAACGGGAAATCACGGCACCCCCGCAAAGCAAAAAAGGGGGAAGGTGCGGCCCTGACCGGCCATCGCCTTCCCCACCAAAATGCCAATCAACAGCGCATCGGTTTACCGGTGATAACCGCTGTCATCCGTCTCGCCGTTGTCATCGGCGCTTTCTTCATTGTAGTCGTAGTCGTCACGATTGTAGCTGCCGTCCTCGGTTTGGTAGCCCTCCGGCTCCTCCTCTCCGGAGAGATCGTCATACTCATAGGAGGCATCCTCGCTTCCCTCATACGACTCGTCATATGCTTCGCCATACGATTCGCCATAAGCGTCCGCATCTTGGCCGTTTTCTCCGGTACTGTCTTCACCATCCCACATACCGTCGTCATCCGACAGAGAATAGCGCGGATCGGCCGCCGGTTCAATAAAGCCGCTCTCCCCATACCATTCTTCATCCGAAGCCTCCTCCGGCTCCGGGTCAGGCTCGTACACCGCGTACTCCGAGTGATCCAGCTCCTCCTCGCCGCTGTCATAGCGGTCGGGAGCATCCGCGTCCAGCTCCTCATATGCCTCCTCTTCGGTCGGGATATCCCCGGTGAGCACTGTGAGCACGGCGGCATCTCCCGCGGAATCGGCACTCTCGTCTGCGGCATTGGCAGAGCCGTCGGCCGGGGCATCCCCCTCTGTCTGCTCACGAGGCGGTTCTTCCTCCCCGTGCGCATGCTTCTTTTTCCGGTGGATCACATCGGTCGTCAGGAACAGCACCAGCAGAACAATCTGGAACAGAATGACCAAGGCTCCGAGCACCAGCGTCAGGCTGACCGCGTAGTCCGGGAAGAAGCGGATGGTGAGTGCCGCAAGCGGCAGAGCGATGCCATAGCTGCGATACTCTTTGGCGAATTTGCGCCGCCGGACCAACAGAAGGATAATGGCAACGAGCTGGCAGAGCAGGGTTGCGGCCAGTGCGATGGCCGCGCCGGTCAGATTGACGGCATGGTCGCCAAGAATCACAAAATCCGAAACACTGTCAGCGGTAAAGTACAGGTAGTTACCCTCCCTGCGGGTGTCCAGAACCGTCAGCTCCTGCGTACCGTTTGCATAGTAGGCCACCAGCAGACCGGTTTCTCCCCGGAGATCCTCGGGAATCAGAAGCCGGATCTCAAATGGTCCGGTGGGGTTCGAGCTGCCGTCCGGGCGGGTGAGCTGCAGCCGGTAGTAGCCCAGCACATCCAGCGAGCGCAGCGCCTCGCTGGCCTCGGCCAGCGTCATCTGCGTACCGCCCACCACAATGGTGCCTGACTGCACGGCCTGCTGAATCTGTGCGGAAATCCCCGCAAGATCGGTTACACGGGAGGCCGCAAGGCGGAAATCCCATGCGATGCCCGGAGTGGAGAGCAAAAAGTCCTCCCCGTAGAACAGATAGGAGATGAGCACCGACCGGAAATTCAGCTCGGCGTCCTCTGCAATGCGTGTCACCTCACTCTCGGACTCTGCCTCGTTGATGCTCGCAATGGCCTGCTCGAGAAAATCCTGGAGAGCCGGAATGCCGACCTCCTCGCTGTATGCCCCCGAATTCTGCAGCTCCTCGCAGCGCTCGCGCAGAGCCGCGATGGCCTGGTCCTTCGCCCGGGCAAGAGAGATGCGGTTGGCCGCATCCTGATAGATGTTTTCCATCTGCTCGACATAATCGGAGGACGGCTCAAGCGCTCTCATTTTTTTGACTGTCTCCTCAAGCAGACGGTCCACATTGTCCCCATCGCCGGGCTGCCGAAGCGCATTCACACGGTCGATCTGACTTTGCAGATAGTTTGCCGAGAGCGTGGTTACCGCAGTCACATATTCCACACCGTGCGGGTAGTTTTCGGAGGCCGCTACACGGATATAGATATAATAGACTGTTCCGGACCGCAGGTTTTCGAACAGCGGAGAGCTTCCCCAGTTCAGACCGGAGCCGTCAGCCAAAAGCGAGCAGGCGAACTCATAGGTGTAGCTCCCGTGGTTTTTCATAATAATTTCAATCGAATTGTCCAACGGATTGATGCGTTCAATGTCCTCGTTGAACACCGGAGCAGAGGGACGACCCGCAACGGTCAGCGTCTGCGGATCACTGTCGGCATTGGCCTGCCCGTCGCCGCACACAATCAGCTTCACCTCCATGCCGAAATAGGAATCGGCGTGCAGGCGGCTGGCGGTGCTGCCGTCCTCAAAGGTGATGATTCCGTCAGAATCGACTGTGAAGACAATCGACTGATCCCCACACTCCAGCCTGTAGCTGCCCGCGGGAATGCCGCCGGCAACGGTGAATATTTCATTCGGGTAGTCCACATGGAAATCCGGCGTTTCGAGAACCGGCAGTGCGGTACCGGTCAGCACGGTATTTTCATTCTGCAGCGTAAAGCTCCACTCAAACCGCGCGGTATGCGAAATACCGGCTCCGTTCCACGAAACCAGCTTATAGCCGCTGTTCAGGGTAACCACCACGGTCAGCTCACTGCCGTAATCAAATTCCAGCGGGCTTCCCTCATAGGGCACGCCGTTGATGATCACTGTGGCCTCACAGTCACCGGGCAGGGTGAGATCCACGTCCACGGTATAACGCTCCACATCCCAACGGGCATAGAGCGTGGCGTCCTGCGCAATATCCCAGACCACCCCGTCGATGCAGTTTCCGTCTCTGTCGTAATACTGCTTGCCGTTCTCCCCGAAATAGCCGAGGAAGGCATAGCCAGTGCGGGTGGGCGGAGTGACGGCCGTCAGCGGAGAGCCGAACTCCACAGCGACAGTGGCATCGCCCGGCACGGCATCCGCGGCACCCGGATCCAGCGTCACTTCATAACCATTGGCCGACCAATGGGCGACAAACACCAGATTCTTCTCATCCGAATAGTTTGCGGGGAGCTCGAAGTCCGTTGCAGGCTGCTCGTCATTGTAGCCTGCCAGCGTCCAGCCGAGAAAGGTGTAGCCCGGCTTTGTGAGATTGGGCAGGGCAAACGCCTCATTGTACACGCGCTCGTTCGGGAGCGAAAATCCCTCGTCAATACCATCGATTCCCTCATATTGCACGTTAAGGGAAAGTGGTACCCACATCGCGGTCAGAATAATGGCCACCTCTTCGGAATCCCGGTTTTCATACGTCCAGTCGGGATGGTCGTAGGCTTCCGCTTCGATAATAAAGCTGCTGTTGTCATAGCTATATTCCGGCGGAAGCGTGTTTGCAGGGTCGGCATCCGCGTTTCCGATCTGCCAGCCGACAAATCGGTAGCCAGTCCGAACGGGTGTGCTAATGACCGTCTCGGTACCGTAGACATGATGGGTGGGTGCGCGGTCGTGAGTGACACTGACGCCCTCTCCATAATCGTAGATAATCCGGTAGGTTTTGGCCTGATAATAGCGTTCCACCACATTCAAAGAGGTGTTGGCCGTCACTTCTGCCAGCTCTGTATAGTCACAATGTTCTTTGAGGAAAAAATATCCCCGATAAACTTTAGCCGGAGCATCCGCCCCCGAATAGGGGGAGTCGAACGCCGCTTCGATCAGGTTTTCGCCTAATATCTCCCCGTCCACACCGCCTATTTTGTCAATACAACTGACGTTGTAGTTATTCGGCTCATACCTTGGAGTGAGATGGATGGTATCGGAAAAATCGTTGGCTCCCAACGCTTCTCCTCCCAGATATTCCATTCCCTCGCTTGTCCCGCTGCTGACAACCCAACAGACAAACGTGTATCCCAGCGTGTCTTTCGGGGTTGGCAGCGTTGTCGGCGTGCCGAACGTATGCTTGTCGGGGATCACCGCATCCGAATCGAATTGCAGCCGGGGGTCGTCATCATATACGATATCATACTGTACGGGCTCAAACACCGCTGTGATGTTGTAGGTCAGTTCATCCTCCTTCTGCACCGTAAACGAGACCGGATTTGAAGAGCTTCGGAAATCGCCCTCCCATCTCACAAACCGATAGCCGCGTCCGGGAGTTGCCGTGAGCGTAACCGAGCTGCCGTATCGGAACTGCCCCTGCTCATTCTGAAAGCTGCCTTCCACCAAAACCGTTCCGATCGCGTCGGAGCCGCTGTCCGGCAGCACACTGACATTCACCGTGTAATAATTGTTTTCGAGATCCGGGTCGGCCGCCGACAGCTGCAAAAGAGCAAGCGAGCAGAGAGACAACAGAACGACTGCAAGGCCCACAAGCAGTCCGATTTTTGATTTTTTCATGCAGGACATGTTTCTCTCCCTCCTCACTTTTTCGTCACCATCAGAATTTCACCGCCGGCCTCGGAAATGGCGCGGATGGCGTCCAGCGTAAACTGGTCTGCCTCCACCGTAAAGGCCTTGGAAAGCTCCCCGGTGGCATACATTTTGAGCACCTTGGCACTCGGCAGCACCAGACCCTTGGCTTTGAGCGCATCGAGATTGACCAGTGAGCCGTAGGGGAAATTCGCCTCCAGCACGCTGACATCCACCAGTGCCACATTGGGATTGGCCTGCGTCTGCCGCGCACGCGGAGGTTCGGGCGGCTCCTCCTCTATGGGCACGGCCGTCCCGTCGACAGCCTCCCCAGCATCGTCGTAGCCAGCTGCGCCCTCATATCCGGCATCGTCATAGGCGGACGACTCCTCTGGATAAAATTCGTCACCGGTATCGGCTTCGTCTCCGCCATAAGCCTGTCCATCCGCATATGCTTCATCGTCCGCATAGCCTTCATCGCCGGCATACGCGCTGTCGTAGTCGGTTCCGGCATATGTGTCCCCCTCCGCATAGTCTTCGTCCCCGTTATAACCGCCGTCATCCGCGTAGCCTTCGTCCTCGGTATAGCCGCCGTTGTCCGCATAGCTCTCGTCCTCCGCATAGCCGCCGTTGTCCGCATAGCTCTCGTCCTCGGCGTAGCTGCCGTCCTCGGCATAGCCCTCATCCTCGGCATAGACACCATCATCCGCGTAGCTTTCGTCGTCGGCATAGCCGCCGTTGTAGGAGTCATCCCCGTCCGCGGTATCCTCACGGTTGTCCGTGTAGTCCGCGCTCTCCGATTCCGCATCCGGCCCGGTTTCCTCTGCCTGCCCGCCGTCATCCGCAGCGGCGCCTTGCTCCGGAGCATATGCGGGAGCCTGAACCGTCAGCCCGGCGGGAATTCCCCAGTCCAGATCGTCCTCATCCGGGCGCTTGCTTTGGTCGGCCTCGAAGGCGGAGACCAAGCCTCCGTCGTCCGTTTCCTCCGTCCCGGCCAGGTCGGACGATACATCATCATCAGCCGTATCCGGTTCATCGGAGCCGTCGACAAAATTCTCCGCATCGTTTTGAAGCGCATCGTCAGCGCCGACAGGCTCGTCCGGAGGATTCTCCCCGTAGACTTCATCGGACGCATACGTCCCTGCGGGATCGACCGTTCCGAATTCCCCGTCGGCTTCTCTCTCCTGCTCCGCTGCGGGCGCATCGGGGGCAGATGCAGCTGTGCCTGCGGCTCCGTCGGCGGGCTTGTCCTCCTCGCTGACGTCCACAAACGCATCGGTGGCAATAAACGGCTCCTCCCGGTAAACGGGCGGCTGCCCCGGCGTGCCGTAATACTGCGCGGAATAATAAGTTTTTGTGGTTTTGGTCGTCTCCCGTATCACGGTTCCACCGGCGGCCGGCTCCGGTGCGGGAGCGGGTTCCGGTTCAGGCTGCGGCTCCGGTTCTGGCTCAGGTGCGGGTTCCGGCGTTTCCACCGGCTCCGGCTCTTTTTGTGCCAGCTTGTCGTTATCCAGCTCCCATGACACGTTTGCGTCGGCCGGCACCACGGTTTCATCGACATCCGGCACGGCCGGAACATGACTTGCATCCAGCTCAAAGGTGCTCGCCGGCTTTTCCTCGCGGATATACTGCTTGATCAGGCCGCGCGAAACCAGGCTTTCGGTGTCCTCAAACGGATATGCGCTTTCATAATCCACCTTCTCGGCGTCAATCGGCGAGAGCCCCTGCTCCTCGCACACCCGCTCCACCAGCTCCATGGCCCATTTGAACTTGCGCGGCGTGCTGAGCTTGTAACGGAAGGGCGTATCCGCATATTTTTTGAGATGCCCCACATCCCGCCCGCGGTAAACGGTTCCTTCCAGACTGGCGGGATCCAGTGCAAGATACAGCTCCAGAATGCGGGTTTTGACGTTGATTTTGGCAATGGGCGTGCGCCCGTTATGAAAGCTGTCGGCCGCCCAGCTGATGCGGGACTTGGTCCCCTTGTAGGCCAGCAGAGCGTTTTTCAGCTCGCTGTAATAATGCTTGATGTTGGGCCGTGCCTGAATCAGCTTGGCCTCAAAGCTCTTGCGGTAGTGCGCAACAATGTAATAGCCGGTGGCTTCGTCAAAGCCGATGATCTTCTCATTACCGGTGAAATGCTCGGGATCGTCCGGCTCGTCGTCGTAGTCCTCGTCGTCCCGATCGGCTGCATCCTCGGCCGCGTCCTCCAGCTCGTCCTCTTCCTCATCCTCCTCTTCGTCCAATGGCGTTCCGCCGACCGGAATGGCGGCGCCGTCGGCCGCATCTGCTGCAGGGGTGGATTGGGGTTGTCCGGCGGGCGTCTTCTGCTCATCAATTTTATCGATCAGCTTACCGATCATCTCCTCGATTTTGCCAAGTGAATTCCCGGAGGCGGCGGGCGCGGGATTCTGCACCTCGCGCACGGTTTCGGTCTCGGTCACCTCTTTGCGGATCACCACATTATGGAAATTGGCGTTTGCGCCGGCGGCATACGCAGGCTGCTCTCCGAGCGGCGCCATCCCGGCGGCAGGCGGCGGTGCGGCGTCGCCGCTGGCAAAGGCGGCAGCGGCGGGTTCGTCAAAGGTCGGGGCAGGTTCGGGCTCGTCCTCCTGCCCGGCAGCCTGTTCTTCGGAGGCGAGCTGCCCGTCCGCGTCAGGCTCGTCCTCCGTTTCGTCGGGTTCCTCCGGCTCATCCTGTGCCTGTTCGGGTACAGGCGCAGCCTCTTCCGCTTCTGCCGTCACAGGCTCGGGAGCGGGCAGCGGCTCCTGCGCGTCCTCCTCTGAAGGCTCCACAGGCTGCTCCGCCGGCTCCTTTTGTGCCTGGAGGATTTCACGGAGCTGATCCGCCGCTACATAATCGTATCCGCATGCGCGGTAGACAATCAGCAGCACCAGCAGAACAATTGCGGCAAGCGCCACCAGCCCGATGAGCAGGGCCAGCACGGTCTGCACGTTGAACGGAATGGCTGCCACGGTCAGCAGCGCGGCCGCATAGTGCGAATATCCGCTCTGCTCCTCCTCTTCCTCCATGAGCCTTCTGCGTCTGCGCGCCTGCCGCACCTTCCGGACGAGCATACAGATGCACGCGACTTCCACTCCGAGCACACAGGCAGCAAGCGCGATACCGACGTAAATCCAGAGATTTGCGCCTGCAAAAAAATCGGCTGACTGCATCAAAACTGACAGAATCTGCAAAACCGTTCCCTCCGTTCCGCATTTGGAGACATGCCCCTCTACTGGTTGTCCGCTCCAAAACAAATATACGGATATATTGTATCATATTCCGCCAGCATAATCAAGAGCATCGCGAAAAAAAATACGCAAAATGCAAGGAAATCATCGCAAAATTCCTCAAATTGGAATATTTTTCCTTTGTTTTTCCAAACGCTTCAACATCCTTCGATGGGATCGCACGATAATTGCCAAAATTCGGAACCGCACATAACTTTCCACCTGTTTTTGCAAAGATTTTTGATGCGTTCACAAATTGGTATTGCTTTGCACATGAAAATACGCTATAATGTAAGAATCGGAGTATCCTGTTTATTGCCGTTTTCCTGCCGCCGATGCAGATTCCCTGATTTTGCGCACCATCCCCCGACACAATCCCGCCACATCCCCGGAAAGGAGCACGCGATGTTTTCGGATCTGTTAGAGACTATGCGCAACCGTTGGAGAGCCACCGGAAAGCCTGCCCTGCAAAGCCTGCTTGCCGAAAAGCGCAGCTTTGTCAGCACGTTTGCCGTGCTCCTGCTGCTGGAAACCCTGCTCTGCATCCTGCTGCTCTCCTATGCCAACGGCCAACGTGCGGAGCAGCAAATGCAGGGAGAGATCTCTGCAGTCGCAGCACAGGCTGCGGAGCAGGATGCCGACGAATGGCTGCGGCAATCGACCGAGACACTGTCCGCCCGTGGGGAGCGTATGGCCGAGATGAACCGCGCAGCTCTGGCGCTTGCGCTGGTTGTGTGGGCCGGAGCTTTCTGCTTCATCACATCCCGCCTGATTTCCTCCTCGGTGGAGCTGAAGAAGTTTATCTACGGCTTGTATATCACCTTCGGTGCAAACACACGCAAAATCCGCTCGCTCATCTTCTGGCAGATGATGATGCTGGGGCTGGCCGCTCTGGTGCCATCGGTTCCTCTGGCACTGCTGGTCTGCCGGGGCCTTTACGGCTATCTCCCGGGCGGCGGGCAGCTCGCACGGGGCATTTTGCTGGCGCTGGGGCTCTCCGCCCTGCTGCTGATCCTTGTGATTGCCACGGTCGCCCGCCGCACCACCGCGAAAACCTGCATCTCTCTGCTCTCCGCCGCCGACGTCTCAGACTACGTGCGCACGCCGCGGCGCTCGCGCAGGAACGTCACGCTCGACAGTCCCCGCCGCCTGGCCGGGATTGCGGTGAGGCGGATGCGGGGCTATTACGCCTCTCTGGTGCTCTCGGCGGTGCTGCCCGCCTGCATCTTCTTCTGCTGTATGTCGCTGGCGCGCTCCGACGAGCTGCGGCAGGCCTCGCCGGTTGAGGAATACAGCCTGCACTTTGCAGGCGGCTTCGGCTCGGTGCAGTACCGGGAGCAGCTCGCTCCCTCGCTGGCGGACATCTCGGGTGTGGCCGGCACCTCGATCGATTTTACCGATCACGCCTCCACCGCCGGCTTTCATATGCTGCTCTCGGCGGAGCAGGTGCTAAAGCCGGAGGCTCTGGTCTCCTGTTATGGCGGACCTGCTTACGATGACGTCATGCTGCTGCCGGCGGACGAGTACAGTCTGTGGGCCAAGTGTATGTACCCGATGGCGGAAGATGAGGTTCCGGTGGAAAAAGAGCCGGTATGCTTTATACCGGACTTCATACCGTGGGAAGAGCTTCCCCGGTTCGGCATCTATCCCCCGGACGAGGGGGAGGCCCTGATGGTTTACCCCGCAACGCTGTTCGATGCGCCGGTGCTGATCGAGTATTTTGCGCGTTACATTCCGGACAGCACGGTATTCATCCCCACATATAGCGCGGAACAGGCAGACCGCACACCGGAGGAACGCGCAGCCGACACCACCCGCACCGGCATCTCATTTACAGTGGCACAGCAAACCGTCAACGATTATTATCTGATTGAATGTGGAACATTGAATGTTTATTTTATGGGCCACCGACTGGATTCGGAATACCTCATTCTGCATCCGGCAGATTTTGAGCGGGTGACCGGAATTGATGCCGCAGCCAATGCCAAGCTCGGCATTGCCACCCCGCCGGTGCGGCTTTCTCGGGTCGGGGGGTACATTTGCGGCGGCGCTTCGCCGGAGGCAGGCAGCGTTACCCGTCCCCCGATGTATGCGGGAAACGGCTTTGACGTGACTGTTGGCGACGAGGCCGCGCGCGCCCGGTACGGTCTGCCGGAGGACGCCGTTCTGCCCGCTGCCCCGGGTGAGGTGACGCTGCTGCTCCGCCCGACCAGCGACCTTTCCCCGGAGCTTGAGCAAATCCAGCTCTCGGGCGTTACGGTGCTGGACGATGTGGACCTCACCTCTCCCGAAGGCTTTGCGCTGACCGACACCGAGCTGCTGCAGAAAGCCATAAATGAACTCCCACAATACTACCAAAGCTACCGTGTGTGCAGCGTGATTGTGACCGACCGTGTGGAGGCCGACACCCTCCTGATGCAGGAGGACGATCTGGCCGCCCTGTTCGGCCGGAACGGCGCCTATACCGAGCTGCGCGTCAGCGTGAT
>CALXUY010000037.1 GCA_944391805.1 uncultured Clostridia bacterium | reverse complement strand
TTGTAGTAAGTGCTTCTGTTGACCCGCAGCACACGGCAGAGCGTTTTGATCTGATGTTGATACCGGAGCAGATGTACGGCGTTCAGTCGTTCCCGGAGTGTGGCGTGAAGATGGCAATCGCTTTTTTTAGGATCAGATTCTCCTCCTCCAGCTGGGCGTTTCGCTTCTGAAGCTCTTTCACCTGTTTGGCGGTCAAGACCTCGCCGTCGTCGGTTTGCACGGTTGCGTACTGCTTCACCCATTTGCACAGCGCGGACTCTGAAACGCCGTATTCCCGGCAGAGCTGCGCCTGCGTTTTCCCGTTTTGGTAGAGCGTTACCAGCGACTTTTTGAAGTCTTCATCGTATTTGGTTGTTGACATCTTTTTTCCTCCTTGCTTGTGTGTCTATTATTATACCATATTCCCGTTCTTTTGTCCACTTTTTTAGGAATGCACCAACCGTCAGAAAGGTGATCTACACAACAAACGCCATTGAAAGTCTGAACAGCGGGTACCGCCGCCTGAACCGTGGCAGAAGTGTCTTTCCGGACAGCAGAGCTCTGCTCAAAGCGCTTTATCTTGCCACTCATGACCTGACCGAAAAGTGGACGAATGTGATCCGCGACTGGGGGAAGGTTTATGCAGAGCTGCCTGTAATGTATCCCGGCAGATTCAGCTGAATCCGCCGCCATCCTTGACAGAACGCTGCTAAAATGGTATACTGATTTTGCCGATGGCGAAAGCAACTCAAAAATATGCGCATTCATGAACGCCCACGGACTACCGATGATACCATTTTTGCACCAACCCGTCAAGGACGCTTCGCGCCGCCTTCGGCGGTGGCTGGTGCTGCCGCCGAAGGCTCGGCAATCTAAAAATATACGCTTTTTCCCTTTGAATTGCCGCTTTTACAGAAAATTCTTAACAGAGCCGGCAGTCTGACGCAGTGCGCTTTCGGAGCGAGCTGCGAGGGGGATTTTTCGCTTTTTACATCCCCCTTGCGCTCAACTTTTGTTTGTTGCAATTGTGCGGTGTTTCCTTAGCCAAATGGAAGAGGAGACTCTCTCCGTCAGACACATTTTTCATCATTTTTCAGAGCTTTTTCTCCAATTTCCCCATTCGGATTCAGAAAAACGTCCATCCCCCGGCATTGGCCAGGGTATGGACGCTTTTTGTCTACAGTCTGAACAACCGCCATGGCGGTTGTTTGTGGCTATTTGCCACCTGCCGCCATTTTGAGAAAAAGAAATGCGCGTTGCGCATTGGCGAAAACTTTAGCCAAACTGACGAAAGTGCTTTGGACTACAGTCTGCGGTTTCCCACAAGAGAGACCTTTTTGATGCAAATGGGTTGCCGCTTCCTGCCACAATGAAGGTTCATTTTTTTGTATGCTCTCGGAATTCTGATGGTGTCATACCGGTGAATTTCCGGAAGCATGTGGTAAAATAGTTGTAGCTTTGAAAACCGCAGTCGTCGCTGATGGTGTGAATCTCCTTATCGGTGTTGGTAAGCTGATATTTGGCGCGCTCCAAGCGAGTTTCCATTAACTTTGTGGTATAGTTCACGCCGAATTCCCGCATTATCAGTCGGGATGCCTGCCGCGGAGAGAGCTTGACAGCGTCAGCCAGATCCTGCAGCTTGACGTTTTCCATATAGTGAAACCCCAAAAAATCGTCAATCTGGCTGCGCCAGTATCCGCTGTATTTCATTTCTACGGAGGGGAAAATTTCGGGATTTTTGGTGTCGGAAAGACGGATAAAGGCAGTGAAAATCAGCACACACATGGCCTGCAGGCAATTGAAATACCCGTATTTTTTCTCTGCAATTTCCTGGGTCAGCATTTGAAACAGGGGTAGCAGAGCGGCGTTTGCGTCATGGAGCTGACGCACTGTTTGTAGGAGTCGTACCGTGGCGGTATGGCTCTTTTTTTGCTGGATGGTAGCGGTGTCCAGCGGTTGTTTGATGGAAAAACGAAGGCTGTACTGCTCGAGATCCGAACAAATGCGTTCCCGAGACTGATAATGATATTCATTTGGCCGGATCAGGATCAGATCCCCGGCGGAGACGGGGTAAAGTGACTTGTCTACGGTTTGTATGCCATTGCCGGCCACCGTGTAGCGTAACTCGTAGTCCCCATGGTTGTGTGGGCCGGATGCACAGTTTTCTCCGAAGGCATATAGCCGATCGCTTACAAAAAAGATAATTTTCAGATTGGATACCTGAGTGGGAATCTCGAGCGAAAATGGTAGCTCAAAGACTTTCATGGTTCCTCCTGTTATATGTTTTTATATATTATAACGAATTTTTATATCGGTGTCAAGAACCTTTTATGAATATTCAAAATTCGGACACCTTTTGAAAAAAATGACGTGAAATTGGATTTACATTTTGTAAACGAAATGATATAATATCTGTACTAGTCAAAAACCGAGCAAAATGAGCCAATGCTTGCTCCAATATTGGCTAAAATGACAAATGGAGGGAAAATAAATGAAGCTGGGCATTGTCAGCAGAGTTCAAGAGGGACTGTTTGGCTATCAGGCTTGGCCATCGGTTTGCAGAACTGCGGACGGCGTGTTGTATACGGTTTGTTCTGGCCACAGGCTCGGACATATCTGCCCGTTTGGAAAAAACATCATGTACATCAGTCATGATGGAGGCGAAACCTGGTCCTCT
The DNA here is from genome assembly GCA_944391805.1 of uncultured Clostridia bacterium. Classification (GTDB taxonomy): domain Bacteria; phylum Bacillota; class Clostridia; order Oscillospirales; family CAG-272; genus UMGS1865. Next base: position 30,142 of record CALXUY010000037.1, on the reverse strand, counting down.
CCGGTGGTTGTCAACGACAACGCATTGGATGATCGCGATGCGGGAGTGGTTCCTTTGGGAGACGGAAAGCTACTGCTTTCCTGGTTCAGCCTGCCAAGGGAGTACTATTGGGCGCAGGAGGAAGCCTTTGTCCGCAATGCCGGCAGCTGCGGTCCGCTGGTGCGCGCGATGCTGGAGGTTTGGCATACCTTGCCGCCCGAGCAGCTATTGGTTGGCTCCTTCGTCCGGCTTTCGAGAGATGAAGGTCAAACCTGGGAGGCGCCTGTGCAGGTACCCGTCACGGCTCCGCATGGTCCGGCCAGGCTGCAGAACGGCCGTCTGCTTTATTTTGGCAAATATGATGCGGGAGAATATAAAAACGAATGCGGCGTCATGTCCTATGTGAGTGACGATGATGGAAAGACCTGGATTTGGCTTTCCGAGCTTTCTTTGCCGGAGGGAATCGCTCCGGATGACTGTCATGAGCCGCACGCAGTACAATTGCCGGATGGCAGTCTGCTGGGAGCAATCCGGGTACATGGCCCCAATGTGACCGATGGGTTCAGTATTCTTCTCTGCCGTTCAGAGGACGGCGGGGCATGATGGAGCCTTCCGCAGCCAACCGGGATTTCCGGCTCGCCTCCCCACCTGCTGGTACATTCCTCTGGTGCGGTGATTCTTACCTATGGGCGGAGAAAGCGGCCGTTTGGCCAGCGAGCGCGGGTTAGTACCGATGGCGGCCGTACATGGGGCGCAGAGATTGTTTTGAATGATCAGGGGCTGGAGGGGGATCTTGGCTACCCGGCCACGGCTGAATTGGCGGATGGAAGTCTGATCACGGTGTACTATCAGAGGCTGCCTGAAGATCGCAGATGCTCCATTCTGTATACCAAATGGAGTTTAAATGAAATGGAGGGATGCGTGTGAAACGACAAATGCTTGGCTGGCTGTGCCTTTTAACGCTTTTGTTTTTGCTTCCGGCCTGCCGTGCCGATGGGCAGGAGTCCCCCGGAACCGATTTGTCCGCAGGCTCTCAAGTGCCGACGGAGACCGGGGAGCAACCTCCGCCGGCTCCGGTGGACCGGAGCACCAAAATCGGTGTGGTCGGTCGGATTGCAAGCGGTAATTTCCGCTATCAAGGCTGGCCGTCGGTTTGTGTGGATGAGAACGGAGTGCTGTATGCAGTCAGCTCATCGTATCGCTTGGGGCACATCTGCCCATTCGGCAAAAACGTCATGTACACCAGTGAGAATGGAGAGGATTGGTCCTCCCCCTATATCATCAACGACAGTATTATGGATGACCGTGACGTCGGCATCCTGTCGCTGGGTGACGGGAAGCTGCTGATGTCCTATTTTTACAACCCGCCCAGCTACTATTACGATTACTTTACCACCAATACGGCAACCACGGAGATCCTTGAGCGCTTGGAAGAATGGAGGCATCTGCCAGAGGAGCAGCAGATACGCGGAGGCTCCTATGTGCGGCTTTCCCGAGACAACGGAACTACTTGGGAGGAACCGGTATGGGTTCCCGTCACTTCGCCGCACGGACCGGTGTTGCTTTCGGACGGAAGACTGCTTTACGTGGGCAATGAATGGTATACCGACGGTATCGCCGAGGAGGATTACGACACCAATGCAATGCTTGCTTTTGTCAGCGAGGATGAGGGCCAAACGTGGGAATATCTCTCCCGTGTGAATTATCGGGCAACCGGATTGTATCTCTGTGAGCCGTATGCGGTAGAGCTGCCGGACGGAACCATTCTTTTGGCATTGCGTGGGCAGGGAGCATCGGCAGCCTATGAATTTACGGTCTACCTATCTCGTTCGACCAACGGTGGAAAAACCTGGACAATGCCGGAGGAAACCGGTTTTTGCGGTTCCCCACCGCATCTGCTGGTGCACTCCTCGGGGGCGGTTGTTCTTACATACGGTCGCCGGGAGGCGCCGTGCGGCGTGCGGGCAAGAATCAGCTATGACAATGGGAAGACCTGGAGCGAAGAGGTGATTTTGAACGATCGTTCTCCTGACAGTGATTGTGGGTATCCCTGCTCTGCCGAGCTGCCGGACGGTTCCATTGTCACCGTGTACTATCAAAAATATCAGGAAGGGGAGAGCACCTCTATTTTGTATACCAAATGGTGGCTCCCGGAAGCCTGATTGAAAGGAGGTAATTTGATGAAAAAACAATTCAGGCAAGTACGAGCCTTCGCATGGTTTGCGGCACTCCTGTTGCTTGGCGGCTGTTTTCTGTTTGCAGCCTGTAAGAGGGACGGAGGGGAAGGTCCTGCCCCGGACAGCACTGTCGAACAGACCACGGAGGCCAAGCTGGTGGATCGGTTTGCCGAAAAAAAGGACCTCGGCGGGCGGGATTTCAAGCTGCTAACGGTGGACGATTACAACAGTATTCTTCATTTTACGGTAAATGACGCCAGCGCAACCGAAATTGAGTATTCCTGCTATGAGCGCACCGAGTTTATCAATGACCGCTATCATATAAACATGGTGACCGTTGAGGTCGAAAAACCGCAGGAGACGCTGCGCAACAATGAAATTGCCGGTATTTATGAATATGATCTGGTGTTCCCACATCCAAAGGATGGAATCGCCACGTTGGCGGCATCCGGTTGCCTGGCCGATATGAACGCTTTAACCGAGCTGCATTTGGATCAGGATTGGTGGTTGCAGGGACTTGTCAAAAACTATGTGACAAACGGCAGGCTCTATTATGCATCCTCCGATGCGGCGATTGTTTCGCAGGCATTGGTAGGTATGATTTACAATATCAATCTGTATCGGCAGTTCAACTATACCGAGGATCTCTACCAGACGGTTTACGCCGGCGATTGGACCATGGAAATGCTGGGACAGATGGTAGTGGATACCGATGTCTCGATGGATGGCGCGGCTTCTGCCAACCGGACCTACGGTTTGATTCACCACTCCTCGCTGACTTATTGTATGACCTATGCGATGGAACAGCCCATTCTTCAGCAGAACAACGACGGCAGCTTTACCTTTGCGTATGACCCTGAACGGATGACCAGTATCGCAGAAGCCGCCTATGATCTGTTTTTCACCGCCGAGGACAATGTTTTGCGTGGGGACAGCCAGAATCTGGACTTTGGCACCTCGGAAATTTGGATGACCTTCAACTCCGGGCGCGGACTGTTTATGACCTTTGACATCGGGCAGACCTATACGCATCTGCGCGGCCTGCGCTTTGATATCGGTTATCTGCCAATGCCAAAGTTGGATACCAATCAGCAGGAGTATCATGTATTCTGCGGCTCCGGGCTGTTTGCCATACCGGCCCACGCTCCCAGTGTCTCGGACAGCGCATTGGTACTGGAGGCCTATTCGATTTACAGCAATGAGCATGTCAAGCCGGATTTCTTTGAAATCATCATCGGCGGCCGGCTCTCGGAAAATCCAGAGGACTATGAAATGCTCAATTTCCTGCATTCCATCAAGTATTTTGACGTCGGCTTTACGCTCGACCAGGACGGAGAGATCTTCAATATGCTGCACCGCGCAGTGTTTACCTACGAGAACCCCGGTATGATTCCGCGGCTGATCACCCAATCCAAGGGCGCTTATGAAAAAATCGAGGAGCTGGCAAACAACATCTCGTAAATTGGGCGATGAGAGACCGGCCCCGAGGGTTCGGCCGTACGCGCCGCCTGTGCGACTCTTCGATACCGCTTGCGTTCCGGCAGCCCGGCTCCGTCCGCAGAAACGGTCGCAACATTTCAGAAACACTCGGTGCCCCGGGCTTGCATACGGCATTCCTGCATAGTACAGATCCCTCTGTGCCGCGCTGCCGCAAATCTGCCGGTCCTCTCTCAAAACAGATTTGTTCACCGGGTCTGTATGACCAACCATCATCAAAAAGGAGAAACTGTTATGAAACGTGTAACCGCAATGCTGCTTTCGCTGTTCCTTGTCGTTTCCCTGACCGGTATCCCTGCGCTTGCAGGGGAGAACGAAGTGGTGGGCTACTCCTCCGCGCGTGTGGAGCCGGTCGATCTGACCGGCGTGCCCGATCTGCTTACATGGACCGCCGAGGCACCCGCCGCCTCCTACCAAATTACCAATGCTGCGGGTTTGGTCAAGCTGGCGCAGCTGGTCAATGAGGGAAGCGCCACCTTTGCCGGCGTCACCGTGTATCTGGCCAGCGACATCAATATGGAATTGGTGAGCGCATATGCGCCGATTGGCCTGGACGATACCAATGCCTACTTTGCCGGGACGTTTGACGGACAAGGTCACGTGATTGAAAACCTCAAGGCAACCACTGCGGTGCAGAACAGCGGCCTGTTCGGCGCCGTCAAGGACGCGACCATCCGCAACCTAGTGATCGGGGAGCACTCGAGCTTTCTGTCCAAATTCATGGCGGAAGACCGGGTGGGTGCGGTAGTCGGACTGACGCAGGGCAATGTTGTCATCGATAATGTGTACAATATGGCTTCCGTACAGGGGATGATGCTCATCGGCGGGATTGTCGGGCGAATCAACAGCGGTGCGCCAAGCAAAACCGTGATTCGGAATTGTACCAATACCGGGAGTGTGCAGGGAATGCGCCGCATCGGCGGAATTGTCGGCATCAGCGGCAATGTGGAAATTGTCAATTGCCGCAATACCGGAACGGTCAGATGTCTGGACAGCTCAAACGGGGGTGGCGCGTGGAACGCGCAGCATTCCGCTGGCGGCATTCTCGGTGAAATCTGGGGCAATACCGCGGTCATTACCGGATGCGTCAACAACGGAGAGGTGACCGCCAAGGGAAGCGCGGCGGGCGGTATTGCTGGCAGTGCTTACTCCGCTTCTCTCGGGGTTAAGATGTCCGGCTGTATCAACTATGGTGCTTTTTCGGTTGAAACGGACAATGAGAGCGCCAGAACCGGGGTCTTCCTGGCCTACAGTGAGAAGAACAATGATGAGATTGCAGCGGATAATCAGGATCGGACCTCCCAGAGCGACCCCACGCTTTCCGGTGCGCTCGAGACCATTGTGCCGGAGTTCGGGTTTGAGGAAACCGAGGACCCCACGGCAGACCCGGATGCACCGCAGCCGGAGGGCCCCTACGACGATGGCGTCACGGACGAGACGGGTGTGGTTGGATATTCCTCCGAGCGTGTGAAGCAGGCGGATCTGACCGAAGTACCCGATATTCTCACATGGACGGCAGAGAGCACCGAGAACGCCTACAAAATCACAAAGGCGGAGGGCTTGGTCAAACTTTCCGAAATTGTCAACGGCGGCAATGATCTTGCCGGCATTACGGTGTATTTGGCAAACAACATCAGTATGAATGAAGTGGCCGAATATATTCCGATCGGATATGACGTGCAAAAGCCGTTCCGCGGTACCTTTGAGGGGCAGGGAAATATCATCGATTATCTGGGCATATATGCGGGTGAATCCATTGTCACTGCCGCCAACAACACCCGGTTCGGGCTGTTTGGCTACATTGAGAATGCGACCGTGCGCGATCTGGTCATCGGAGAAAACTGCGCCTTCTTCAACAGTACCCGCAAGGGCGTCCAGAGCGTAGGCGCCGTGGCCGGTGAAGCGAGCGGACAGGTACTGATTGAAAACATTTTTTCGATGTGCGACCTGAGTGCGATTCAGCATACCGGCGGTATTGTGGGCCGGGTGCTGGGAAGCGATGTCAATGACCGTGTGATTATCCGCAACTGTACCAACGCGGGACCGGTGGCAGGAGAATATCAGACCGGCGGCATCGTAGGCCTGAATGAAAGCGTGGGTGTGCTCATCATCAAAAATTGCCGGAACATCGGCGATGTGGAGTGCATCTCCGCGCAGCAGGCAGGCAACGCCTATCGCATGACGGTCGGTGGTATTGTGGGCAGCACACACGGTGGCACCATGAGCTTGGTTGGCTGTATCAACAATGGCAATCTGATCTCCAAAAATACCGTTGGCGGACTGCTCGGCCAGATTTACCAGATGCCCGAGGTGCGTTTGACCGACTGCATTGTATACGGAAGCGTGAGCAGCGACAAGGCACTATCCTCAGGAGAGGTCTATGGCACAAAAGCGGATGCAGCGATATTTGAGGAAGTTCATGCCACCGAGGTCCGGCTTGGCGAGGAGGATGAAACCCTCTCCACAGTGGAAGATTTTGAAAATGTGGACTTCCCGAACGACCCTGATCCGACCGGCGAGGAGAACCTCGATCCGGATCTGGATCCTGACCCCGATCCCGACCCGGATGAATCGGATGCACAAAATACCGACACCGCTGCGCCCGACAGCTCGGATACCGATGCGCCGAAAGAAGCCGACGACGCAACTGCTCCCGCCGGAGATGATGCGGAGGAGGGCTGCGCTTCGGTTATGGGCGGAGCCGTGATGGTTGTACTGGCAGCCGCCGCTGCCTGCGGCGTAGTTTGCCGGAAAAAGAAGGATTGATCAGAACGGACAGAGGGCTGGCAGGGGATTGACCGGGACAGGATCTTCCCCTTGCCGCGGCCCACAGACCAATGGGAGCCTCCCGCCGGGCGACTCCCACCAATCAAAAGAAAGAAGAAACGGTTATGCAATTTCATGGAGTTATGCCTGCGTTGATTACACCGCTTACAGCAAACGGCAGGCTGAACCGGGCCGAGCTTGAGCGACTGATGGAGCATCTGCTCGCACAGGGAGCGGACGGGTTTTATATCGGAGGCGCTACCGGCGAGGGGTTGGTGCTGGATACCGATGTTCACATGGAGCTAACCCGGGAGGCCGTGCGCATTGCGGCCGGCAGGGTTCCCTGCATCGTTCACGTGGCCAGAATGAACTATCAGGAGATGCTTGCCTTGGCTGCGAATGCGGAACAGGCAGGAGCCGATGCGATCTCTGCCATTCCGCCGCTGTTTTACCGGTACGGCGACGAAGGTATTTACGCTTATTACCGCGGATTGGCGGAGCATGTCCGCCTGCCGGTCGTCATTTATAACAACCCCAACACCGGCGTCGCCTTTACCCTTCCGCTGCTCCGCAGACTGTTTGCAATTCCCAATCTCACCGCGATCAAATGGACCAATTATGATTTTTCCACGGTCCTGCAGCTTAAGGATGCCGTGAAAGATGTTTGCATCATCAACGGTCCGGACGAAATGCTGCTGCCCGGTCTTGCCGCCGGCTGTCAGGCCTGCATCGGCACTACATATAACTTTCAGTTACCTCTGATCCGGCGGCTGTATGACGCATTTCAGGCAGGGCGGCTTGAGGAAGCGCGGGCTTTGCAGACCACGGTCAGCAAGGTTGTTGGTGTGATGGTCCCGCGGAACGTCATTATGGCAACCAAGCTGATTCTTTCCAGGCAGGGGTTTGACGTCGATTACCCGCTCTATCCCATGCAGGGCTATACGCCGGCGCAGGAGCGGGAGCTGTTGCACGCGCTGGCCGAGGCGGGGCTGACGCTTTGATAGATTATTTGCTGCTGGGTGTGGTTTGTCTTTTGACCGGCCTGCGCCTGATCTTTAACAAACTGTATGCCGACCAGTACGGAGCGGGACTGCGAAGTGTGTATTGGTTTACAGCGCTTTCCTGTACCGTATTTGTGCTGTGTATGCTGCTGGTCGGCACACGGCCGAAAGCCACGCCATTCTCTCTCGGCGTGGCGGCGGTGTTTGTTGTGATCAACCTGCTGTGTACCTACTATGGCTTTGCAGTGATCCATGTGGGCAATCTCTCCAGGTACATGTTGTTCCTTTCTCTGGGCGGCATGGTTCTGCCCTTTCTCTATGGAATCTTTTTCAACGGAGACCATTTGAGTGTGGGACGGGTGCTGTGCCTGCTGTTGATCTCTGCCGCATTGCTTTTCGGCATGGATCGAAGCGGTCAGGGCAGTGCCAAGGCCAGATTTTACTATATCATGATTTTTCTGCTCAACGGGGCTGCCTGTATCCTGCTCAGTCTGCATCAGACCAACCCCGCGCACCTGCCGGCGGTAGGCACCGCCGAGTTTACCGTGCTGTATATGACCATGCTGGCCGGAGTCGGTTTTTTGTTGGTTCTGGCGCTGCGCCTGCGCGAGGGGAGCGCGACGACGCCGATCAGGCATGGGCCGGACCTGCTACTTTCTGCGGGATACGGACTGTTTTTCGGGCTGGGCAATTATCTCACCACGCTCTGTCTGCTCCATGTTGAGCCTTCCTTTCAGTTTCCCATCGTAACCGGTGGGAGTGTGGTGCTCTCGGGACTGTGCGGGCGGTTGTTCGGAGAAAAGCTGGGCAGAGCCTTTCTCTGGTCATCGGTGCTGGTGGTGCTTGGCACCGTTGCGGTATTATTCTGACGATGAAAAGAGGAAACCTATGCGTTTTGCATTTCAAATACAGGACGGAAAGCTGGAGCTGCTGTATCGCGGAGAGTCGCTGCTGGGGGAAATGTACCTCACGGTTGCCACCCAGCGGGACGGAACCTGCGAGCTGTATGGACAAGAGCTGGAGATACAGGAAAATTCCACTGTTGTGCGGTTCGGCGGCTCGGACCGGGTAACCAAGGCGGAGCTGCGGTTTACCGAGTGTGGAGCGTCTCTGCAGTGCCGAGCGGCAATTTCCACTGCGCGGGAACAGACCCGTGTAAACTATTATTTTGCCGCCAACGATTCCATTCGGCTGCATTTTCGCGTTGTGCCAAAGGTCAGCGACAATTTTATCACCGACGCGAGCACCAAGCTCTGGTTTCAAACGCCTTCGTTTTCCCGTGATCTGACACGGCTTCCTCCGCAGACGCAGGACATTCATATCCGCTTAAATACTGTGCATGTGCACCTGTTTCCGCTGGTCAGTGATGACCTGCGTACCGAATTCAAAGGGGATGCGTTGGTGGCGTCGGTTGGCTGCGGCGGTGTTTCCGAGGCGGAGGGATATATTTTGACGCTGGCCGTCGGAGGCGACCCATACCAACCCATTCGCGATAATTTTACGGCAGGGCGCAAAACCGGTGCCATTGCGGTGCCGCTGCGCTACGAGCGCGAAAAGCCGGTGATATTTAGCGGCTTGGGCTGGTGCACATGGGATGCATTCTATCAGGAGCCAAGCTCCGATAAGATTTTCCGCAAGCTGGAGGAGCTCAAACGGCTGGGGATACATCTAAACTATGTATTGATTGATGACGGCTGGTCACAGGTGCGGGATATGCGGCTATGGTCCTTCCGGGAGGATCTTCAAAAGTTTCCGGATGGACTCAGTGCTTGCATTGCTCGCATCAAGCAGGAGTATGGCATTCCCTATGTCGGGGTGTGGCAGGCTTTTAACGGATATTGGAAAGGTATTCACCCGGACGGACCGGTTGCAAAGGAAATGGGATCGGCCTTGCTGCAATGCCCAAACGGCCTTTTGATTCCTGCACCGGAGCAGGCACGCAACTATGCATTTTGGAACCACTGGCACCGTTATCTGCAGGCGCAAGGTGTTGATTTTGTTAAGGTGGACAACCAGACCACTTATTCTTATTATATTGATGACATCTGCCGTAACGTGGCAGGGGTTCGGCAGGCGCATGAAGGGCTGGAGCGGTCCGTATTCGAGCATTTCGGCGGGAAAATGATTAACTGTATGGGAATGGGAGTTGCCGATCAGCTAACCCGACCACGATCTGCTCTCAATCGCAATTCCAATGATTTTTTACCAAAACTGCAGGATGGATTTGTGCGGCACATTCAGGCCAACATATACAATGCCCCTGTTCACAGCCAACTGATGTATTGCGATTATGATATGTGGTGGAGCCGGCATGAATCGGCCAAGCCGAGCAGCGTTCTGCGCGCAATCAGCGGCGGGCCGGTCTATATCAGTGACCCGATCGGAGAAACCGACCGAACCTATTTGACTCCGCTTTGCGAGCCGGACGGCAGTGTCCCTCAGCTGGACTCGCAGGCCATGCCGACCTATGACTGCTTTTACCGGGATTGCCCGCGGGACTGTTACCCGCTGAAGGTGTTCAACCGCTGCGGAGAAAATTTTGCAGTGGCTGCATTTGGCCTGAGCGATGAAACTGTGCAGGGAAGCTTGCGTCTTGCCGATATTCCAGGAGCCAGTGGAGAATATCTGATTTGTGAATATTTTTCCGGAATCAAGCAGCGGATGGGCAGGGAAACCGAAATCCGGTTTCAACTTGACAAATATGAGGTGCTGCTGTGGAATCTGTACCCAATCCGGGATGGAATTGCGCTTGTTGGTGACCCGTCCCTCTATATGGGCTGTGCTTCCCAAAAACAGGAGTCGTACACGATGTCAGAGACTACACTGGAGGTGCTAAAGATTCCGCGCGACAGCTTGGAACCGTCTCTTACCAAGAGTATGTAAGTCGGAAAGAATCTGAAACATTTATCGTTTTTTTCACATTGTTCCACAAAAAAATTATATGTATATAGTACACAAAGTAAAGGTTAAAATAAACGCTGTCGCGACCTTGACTTTGTGTACCATATACAAAGTCCAGTAATTGTGGAAGAATATGGGAAAATTTGCAAATGCGTTTACACAAAATTCTTGACAGGTCTCTTTTATATTGCATTTGCGACAGCCCTAGGCTGTCCATGTCGGCTGCAGCCAGCCTCTTACAGATATCTTCCGGTGATGCTGTGCGGATTGTCGCGGATGTCCTGCGGGGTACCTGCGGCAACAATCCTGCCGCCGGCCTCTCCGCCGCCCGGCCCCATATCGATGATATAGTCCGCATTGCGGATGATGTCCAGATCGTGTTCTATGACAATGACGGTTGCTCCGTTGTCAATCAGGGTCTGGAATACCCGAAGCAAAACCCGCACATCCAGCGGATGCAGCCCGATGCTTGGCTCGTCAAAAACAAAGACCGAATCGCTCTGCGCCTTTCCCATCTCACTGGCGAGCTTCAGCCGCTGCGCTTCGCCGCCCGAAAGCCCGGGCGTTTCTTCCCCGAGGGTCAGGTACCCCAGCCCGAGCTGCCGGAGCACCTGCAGCCGTTGGCAGACCGTTTTCATCCCCTCACAGAAGGAAATGGCGGAATGAACGTCCATTTCCATCAGCTCGGGCAGAGAACGGGATTGTCCCGCTTGGTTTGTCAGCCTGACGGCGTATGCCTCCTTTGCATATCTTGAGCCGCGGCAATCGGGGCATGGAATGTTGACATCCGGCAAAAACTGAACGTCGAGGCTGACAACCCCCGTCCCGTCGCATCCCGGGCAGCGCAGACTGCCGGTGTTGTAGGAAAAATCACTGGCCTTGAGGCCTTTTTTCTTTGCGTCGGCAGACCTCGCATAGAGCTTCCGCAGCTCGTCGTGTACGTCCGCATAGGTTGCCACGGTGGAGCGCACGTTGATGCCGATGGGCGTTGCGTCGATCAGCTTGACATGCCGGATGCCGTCGGCGCGGAGCGCTCGAATGTGTTCCGGAGGTCTGTCCCCGCGGATGCCTGCTTCCAGTGCCGGAACCAGGCTTTCCAGCACCATGGTGGTTTTCCCCGAGCCGGACACACCGGTGACGACCGTGAGCCGGCCTTTCGGAATAGTCACCTCCAGCGGCTTTACGGTGTGGATCTGTGCGGTGGACAGGCCGATGGTGCCGAGCGCAAACAGCTCCTCCGGGGGAATTTGCTGCCGCAGGGGCTCCGCGGCGCGATCGGACAGGAAAGGCCCGATCTGGGAGGCGGGATTTTGTGAAATGGCGTCCACGGTTCCCTCGGCAATGACAAAGCCGCCTTGTGCGCCCGCCTGCGGCCCCATTTCAATCATCCAGTCGGCTTGCTTCAGAATCTGCGTGTCATGGTCGACCAGGATCACCGAGTTCCCGTCCGCCACCAGATCGCGCACCACACCGGTGAGCCCGACGATATTGGAGGGATGCAGCCCGATGGAGGGCTCGTCCAGCACATAGAGCACGCCGGTTGTGCGGTTGCGCACTGCGCGGGCCAGCTGCATCCGCTGCCGCTCACCGGTGGACAGCGTAGAGGCCGAGCGGTCGAGCGAGAGGTAGCCGAGCCCCAGCTCCATCAGCCGTCTGGCGGTTTCTGCAAAGGATGCGCAAATGCTTTCCGCCATCGGCCGCATTTCTCCGGGCAGGGAAGCGGGAACCCCGCGTACCCATGCGAGCAGGTCGGAGAGCGTCATGGCGCAGGCCGCATCGAGAGAGATGTCCCGCAGCTTTGGCGCACGTGCCGCCGCGGAGAGCCGCGTTCCGCCGCATTCGGGGCAGACATCCTCCTTCAGGAATTTTTCCACCCGCTTCATGCCCTTCTCATCCTTGACCTTGGCAAGCGCGTTTTCCACGGTATAAACGGCGTTGTAATAGGTAAAATCCAGCTCCCCCGCCTGATTGGAGTTTTTGGCCTTGTAAAAGATGTGCTTTTTGACAGCCGGTCCGTGGTAGACGATGTCCTTTTCCCGCTCGGTCAGATCACGGAACGGAACATCGGTTCGCACCCCCATCTCCCGGCAGACGTCGGTCATCAGCGACCACATCAGGCTGTTCCACGGAGCAACCGCACCCCCGTCAATGGTGAGCGAGTCGTCCGGCACGAGCGAATCGAGATCGACCGTGCGCACACTGCCGGTGCCTCCGCACTTCGGGCAGGCGCCCTGCGAGTTGAAGGCCAGCTCCTCGGCGGAGGGAGCGTAAAACTGCGCGCCGCACTCCGGGCAGACCAGCTCCTTTCCGGCGGCAACCGCCAGCGAGGGCGGCAGGTAGTGGCCGTTCGGGCAGCGGTGACAGGCCAGACGCGAGTACATCAGACGCAGGCTGTTCAGCAGCTCGGTGCCGGTCCCGAAGGTGCTGCGAATGCCCGGAACCCCCGGCCGTTGGTGCAGCGCAAGCGCCGCGGGAACGTACAGCACCTCGTCAACCGATGCCTTGGAGGCTTGCGTCATCCGCCTGCGTGTGTAGGTGGAGAGCGCGTCCAGATACCGCCGCGAGCCCTCCGCGTAGAGCACCCCCAGCGCCAGTGAGGATTTACCGGAGCCGGATACCCCGGCAATTCCCACGATCCGGTTCAGCGGGATGTCCACGTCAATGTCTTTGAGGTTGTGAACCCTTGCCCCACGGATGCGGATTTGATCGACCATTGCTTATACCTCCGTTATCTTGTCAGATGTGTATAGTATAGTCAAAATCTCCGGTGCAGTCAAGGGCTTTGGCAAAAAATATGACAGTCCGGCGGTGTGCGGCTCTCCGGGCGGGAGAGAAGGCCGCGGTGCCGGCGGCGGAGCAGGCCGGGAAAGGGGGGCGCCGTATGGCTTTGCAAACCCGGTTTTTCAGCCGGCAGACGTGGGGCGGTCAGCGGGGATGCCCCGGCGGTGCAAGGCTCGGGGGGGGCCTGCGCGGAAAATCCCGGGAATTTCGGACGAATTCCATATGATTTTCGGGAGAATTTTGCAATCGACACTTGACAAAATCCGGGCGGTTGTGCTATAATAAATCAAATACAATCGAGCGTTTGTTGATGCGGAATCCGGCGAGGGCGCAGGCTCTCTCCGGGCGGCAGGCCGCATTTGCAAAAGGGGTCTTGTCGATGCCGGCAGGGCTTTTTTGTTAAGGCAACACCGCACAATTCTGATTGTACAAATCTGCCGCCAGATTTTTCGTCAAGCAAACCAATTCTGAAAGAATTTTTTGACAGCAGGCAGTCGTGGAGCTTATTGCAACAAGCTACGCTTGTAGGAGATTTGTGCGGTTTGGCGGAAAAGATGCAAAAAGTTGTATAATCAAGGCATGAGCCGTGAATTGCGCGGTGTTGCCTTAAAAATAAGGAGAATTGAAAATGGCTGTTTTTCTGAACGAACCTTCCCACACCTTCAATGAGTATCTTCTGATTCCCGGGTATTCCTCAAGCGAGTGCATTCCGGCGAACGTCAGCCTCCGCACGCCGCTGGTCAAGTACCGCAAGGGGGAGGCTCCGGCAATTGCCATGAATATTCCGATGGTGTCGGCCATCATGCAGTCGGTCTCGGGCGACCGGCTGGCCGTTGCGCTGGCAACCGAGGGGGGCGTGGCGTTCATTTACGGCTCCCAATCGGTGGAGGATGAGGCGGCCATGGTCAGGCGCGCCAAAAACCACAAGGCCGGGTTTGTCATCAGCGATTCCAATATCACCCCGGAGGAAACGCTGGCCGACGTCATTGCGCTCAAGGAGCGCACCGGGCACTCCACGGTGGCCGTGACCGACGACGGTAGTGCCACCGGCCGGCTGCTCGGCATTGTGACCGGCCGGGATTACCGCGTCAGCCGTATGGACCCCGCCACCAAGGTTTCGGAATTCATGACGCCGTTTGAAAAGCTGGTTTGGGCGAAGGAGGGAACCACGCTTAAGGAGGCCAACGACATCATCTGGGATAACAAGCTCAACTCCCTGCCGATTATCAGCGAGGAGGGAAACCTCTGCTACATGGTGTTCCGCAAGGACTATGAAACCCACAAGAGCAACCCGAACGAGCTGCTGGATGTTTCCAAGCGGTATGTGGTGGGCGCCGGCATCAACACCCGGGACTATGCCGAGCGGGTACCCGCGCTGGTTGAGGCGGGAGCCGACGTGCTGTGCATCGATTCCTCCGAGGGCTTTTCCGAGTGGCAGAAGCTGACGTTGGAATGGATCCGCCGGGAGTACGGCGACTCGGTGAAGGTGGGAGCCGGAAACGTGGTGGACGGTAAGGGCTTCCGCTTCCTTGCCGACTGCGGAGCGGATTTTGTCAAGGTCGGCATCGGGGGCGGTTCGATCTGCATCACCCGCGAGACCAAGGGCATCGGCCGCGGGCAGGCCACGGCGCTGATTGATGTCTGCCGGGAGAGAGACCGGTATTTTGAGGAAACCGGAATTTACGTGCCAGTCTGCTCGGACGGAGGCATCGTTTATGACCATCACATCACGCTGGCGCTGGCCATGGGAGCGGATTTTGTGATGCTGGGCAGATATTTTGCCCGGTTTGACGAGAGCCCATCCAACCGCGTCAGCATCGGCGGTACGTATTACAAGGAGTATTGGGGCGAAGGCTCGGCACGCGCGCGAAACTGGCAGCGCTACGATCTCGGCGGGGACAAAAAGCTCTCGTTTGAGGAGGGCGTCGACTCGTATGTTCCGTATGCCGGCAGCCTGAAGGACAATGTGGCCATGTCGCTGGCCAAGGTACGCTCCACTATGTGCAACTGCGGCGCGCTCACCATTCCTGAGCTGCAGCAAAAGGCGGTGCTCACGCTGGTTTCGGCCACCAGCATTGTTGAGGGTGGCGCTCACGACGTGATTCAGAAGGAAAAAAGCGCAACCGTGAAATAAATTTTAGAATATAAATTGCGGGGGAAACTTCGAATAGAAGTTTCCCCCGCAAACGTTCTCCGCAAACGTTCCCCGAAACCGTTCTCAAAGATAAGAGAACAGCAGATGAATGCTGTGCGGGTCCATGTCGGTGCAGTCGGGAATCTCGTAACGGTTGTCGTTGGAATCCCGGATGATGATGCGGTTGGAGTGCCCGAGGCGCTTGATGTCGCTGTGCCGGTTGCGGATGCGGAAGGTCACGCGGCCGTAGTCGGTGTCCACCGTCCACTTGAGCGACCCGAATTTGTCCTCACACTCGAGCAGGCGGGAGATTTTCGGAATCATGTAGTATTCGGCAAAGCATTCCTCGAGCGCCCGGCGGCTGGCGTCGTCCAGCTCCTCAAAGTCGCGCACAAAGCCCACCTCGCGCTCGTTGCTGTCGAGCAGCGTGATGAACATGGTCTGGTTGGTGATCGGAAAGAGCCGGCGTGGCTCGAGGTCCTCATATACCCCGCCGTTTTTCATGGTCAGGCGGACGCGGTAGAGATCGGTTCGCTCGATTTTGCCGTTGTAGCGGTCCACATAAATGCGTGCCATGGATTCTCTCCTTTCCGCTCAATCAAAATTTTCATCCCGCCGGGATTGCGCGACCTGATCCGACATCGATTGGATCTGCACGAGGCGATAATACTTGCCCTTCTGCTCCATCAGCTCCTGCGGCGTGCCGCATTCAATGATGCTGCCGTTGTCCACCACTACAATCTTGTTTGCCTTGGAGAGGGTGGAGAGCCGGTGCGCGATCATAATGGTGGTCCGTCCGCTGATCAGATGCTCGATGGCCTCCTGAATCAGGTGCTCGGTCTCGGAGTCAACCGAGGCGGTCGCCTCGTCAAACACCAGCATTTTGGGGTTGCGCAGCATGGCCCGCGCAATCGAGAGCCGCTGCCGCTCGCCGCCCGAGAGGCCGACGCCCCGTTCGCCCAGCACCGAGTCGTAGCCGTCGGGCTGCCGCACGATGAACTCGTGCGCGTTGGCGATGTCGGCCGCGTTGATGACCTCGTCCACCGAGTAGCGGTCGTCGCCATAGGCGATGTTGTTGTAAATCGTGTCATAGAACATCATCGGCTCCTGCTGCACGTATCCGATGTGCGAGCGGTAGTACTGCATGTCGATCTGACGGATGTCCACGCCGTCCACCGTAATCGTGCCCTCGTAGTGGTCGTAGTAGCGCAGCAGCAGGTTGATCAGCGTCGATTTGCCCGAGCCTGTCGTGCCCACAATGCCGACGATGTCACCCGGCTCGATGGTCAGGTTGATGTTTTTGAGCACCTTTTTGGTGCGGTCGAACGAGAAGTTGACGTTGCGGAACTCGATTCTCCCGCCCATGTCGGCGCCCGTGTTGCCCTTGCCGAAGTCGTGCTCGGGCTCTGCGTCCAGAATGTCCATGATGCGCTCGGTCGAGGCGAGGGCACTCTGGGTGGAGTCGGACAGGTTGGCGAAGAAGTTGACCGGCTCATAGAACATCGAAGCATACGAAATAAATGAGACCAGCAGACCCACCGAGATGTTGCCGACCACGGTCCCCTCCATGCCGTCAATAACCAGATTGCCCCCGAGGCTCCAGATGACCACCGAGCCGCAGGCGATCAGGCAGTTGACAATCGCCGGGTAGGCGTTGAGAATTTTGCCGGCCTTGGAGTCGGTTACGCGCCAGTCGTCCACCCGCTCTGCAAAGCGCTCGGTGGCCTTTTTTTCATTGGTGAAGGATTTGGTCACGCGGATGCCGGGAATCGTGTCGGTCAGCACCGAGGTGACGGCCGAGGAGCGCTTCCAGATGCGGCGGTAAAAGGGAGCGATCTTGATGCGGAAGATGCGGGAGCCGATCACCACAATCGGCACCGGAAAGAGCGAAAACAGGGTCAGCTTCCAGTTGATGCAGAGCATGACGATGACAATGCCGATCAGCTTGAAGAACT
This sequence comes from uncultured Clostridia bacterium, assembly GCA_944391805.1. GTDB lineage: Bacteria > Bacillota > Clostridia > Oscillospirales > CAG-272 > UMGS1865. Next base: position 12,951 of record CALXUY010000037.1, on the reverse strand, counting down.
GCACCACCACCTCCTGCGTGATGCGCAGCATAAAGGCCTGCAGCGTGGCGGTGTCCCCGCTGATGCGGTTGATCACCGCGCCGGTTGAGGTCTTGTCATAAAAGCGCATGGGCAGGTACTGTGCCTTTTCGTAGACCTCGCAGCGGATGCGGGCCACAATTTTATCCCCCGAAACGCGGAGCATGTAGCCACGGATGCCGCTGAGCGCATACTGCACCACATTGATGCAGACCAGCAGCACAGACACTACCAGCAGCATGTCGCGGCTGCGGTTGGGCAGAATGTCGTCGACCAGCCGGCGGGTCAGCAGCGGGGGCACCAGCGCAATGGCGGTGGTGATGACCGAGATGATCACCGAGATGATCAGCACGGCGGTTTCGGGCTTTAAGTATTTGGCGAGCTTGCGCAGCAGCTTGCCCTTGTTCATGCAGTGCAGGCAGGGGCTGCCCGGCGAGGAGAGCACCCGGCCGCATTTAGGGCAGACCGAGAGCTGCTTTTCAAAGGTGGCCTCCACGGCCTCCATGGCCTCTTTCACGCTCTCCCCGCCCGAGGTCACCGCGGTGACAAAATTGGCGGCGGCATCGCACAGGCTGGCGATGGTGAAGGTGAAGCGGAACACGTTGCACAGGCTGCCGTCCCGCCGGCGCACCCGCATCATGCCGTTGCCGTACATTCTTTTATTAAAGATTTCCGCCACGTCGGAGAGCGGAAGGTCGACGTGCGTTTCCTTTCGGCCTTCGTCATAGGAGATCAGGCGGGAGGCCGTGAGAATGAGCAGATTGGGGCTGTACCTGGCAGCCGTGGAGATTTCACCAACGATCACAAACAGCGCGGGATCCTGGCCACCGGCGAGCGTACTGACAAGCTGAACCTGTTCTTCGCTGAGCTTCTGATTGGTGAGAAACGGTGCGTTCATGGCATGGTGTTCCTTTCCTTTGCACATGGATGACTGCTATGACACCCCGCGTGTCCGGCTGCGGTTTGCCTACGTTTTGCGTATTATACCACCCCATTTTTGGAAAGTCAACCGATTTTGTCGTTTTTTGTGCAATTTCAACAAAAAAATTGAACTTGTAAACAAAAAACAGCAAAATCAAAGTTGGAATTTGAACAATTATAACAAATCCTTTGCAGCCAGTCGATTGGTACTCCGCAGGACTGCATTTTACGCACGGCTTGGCGGTTTGAGGCGCACGGCACAGCGCGGCCGTCAAATCTTGTGGCGCCAATGCCTGTGTGGAATACTGTGGCATGGCCGCGCACAACAGTGCCGTCCCGCGCGGCGAAGTCCGTTTGTGTCGGGCAGCGCGTGTTGCTGTTGGTTGGCTGCCAATTGCAACAGAAAGGCCCTGTCCCGGCATATTTTACCGGGGCAGGGCATACAGTTTGTTGGACGAGAGTCTCAGATCAAAGCTCCTTCAGCTTTTGCAGGCACTCGCGGCAAATCCGTCTCTGATTAAACATGAGCAGATTATCCACATTGGAGCAGAAGGTGCAGGAGGGGTAGTATTTCTGCAGAATGATGCGTCCCTCATCTGTGTAGATTTCCAACGGATCCTTGACCTGGATTTCCAGCGTCTGACGAATCTCCGCGGGGAGCACAATTCTCCCAAGCTCATCCACTTTGCGAACCATACCTGTTGCTTTCATTGTTCTTTCTCCTTTTCTTTTGTTTGGTTCTTTTGAATTTTTTCGTTCTGGTGTACCAGACACCTATATTATAATACACTTTTTTACATTTGTCAATAGGGAATAATGGCGAAAAATGGAAATTCTTCAAAATTTTATACATTTTTCAAAAACGATGGAGGATTTAGGGAAATGTTAGGTAAAATTTATGGTATTATATGCCTGCTCGCGCTGCTTTTTGGGATTTGGAATGGAAACGCGGCGGCTTTGGGGGGCGCCGTAATCGACGGGGCGGCGGGAGCCGTGCAGGTGACGCTGTCACTTTGCGGCATGATGTGTCTGTGGTGCGGCATGATGGAGGTGCTCCGGGAGGCGGGTGCCATCCGCCGGCTCTCGCGGCTGCTCCGCCCTCTGCTGCGCCTGATTTTTCCCAGGGCCGCACAGACCGGAGAGGGACTTGAGGAGATTTCCGCCAATGTCAGTGCCAATCTTCTTGGCATCGGAAATGCGGCAACACCGATGGCGCTGCGCGCAATGGAGCAGCTGCAGAAGCACAATCCCAAGCCGGACCGCGCGTCCGCAGAGCAGATCACCTTGGCGGTTCTCAACACCGCCTCGGTTTCCCTGATTCCGGCCAATCTGTTGGCTCTGCGCCGCGCCGCCGGCTCTCCGCAGCCGTATGCCATCATGGTTCCGGTCTGGATCGTGTCGGTAGTCTGCGCAGCACTGGCGGTTGTGCTCACCCGGTTGATTGGGCGGGGAAAATAGGGAAACGAGCCGGTGAGGCTCGGTGCGGCGCTGTTCTGTGCCCTCCACCCCGGGAAACTTTTTGCGGAGCTAAAATTTCATACAATCGCCATGGCGGTTGTTTGCGGTATTTGCCGCCTCAAACTCTTTGAAGAAAGTGAAACGTGCGGAGCATGTTAATCAAAACTTTCATCAAACTGACGAAAGCTATTGCTTTGGGCTACAGCCTGTATCGGCCCTGAACAATCCTCAAAAACAACGCCAGGAAGGAGGAAGTGTCCCGTGCTGGAAACCATATCTGCCCTTGCCATGCCGATGGTCGCGGTACTGGTAGGGCTTATCATGATGATCGGAAAAAAAGACTACTTCGCGGCTTTTACGCGAGGGGCCATGGAGGGGCTGAAAACCGCGGTGCGGCTGCTGCCCACGCTCTGCGCGCTGCTCACGGCCATCTCTCTGCTCAATGCCTCGGGAGCTGTGGAAATGATCGCCGGCTGGCTGGCTCCCGCCGCCGGGGCCATCGGGGTGCCGCAGGAGCTTTTGCCGCTGCTGCTCACCCGCCCCTTTTCGGGCAGCGCCTCCACCGCCGCCTTCACCGACCTGCTCTCGCGCGTGGGACCCGACAGCTTTGCGGGGCTGTGCGCATCGGTCATTTTCGGCAGCTCGGACACGGTAGTGTATGTGATCACGGTTTACTGCTCGTCGGTGGGCATCCGGCGCACGCGCTGGGCCTTTCCCTGTGCCTTTGCCGTGATGCTGTTCTGCATCTTTTTTTCCTGTTTTTTGTGCAGAATCTGGTTTGCGTGAGCAAATGTTGGCAAATACTATTCCGAATGCACCGGCGGGAGTTTCCGCCGGAATCCTCGGAAAGGAATGAGACAAAATGATCAAGGGATCGCAAAAACAGATGATTGTGGTGAGAACCGGCGGCAGCCGCTATTTTGACGAGGCGTATTTTGTTCTGCGGCGCGGGGTCAGAGCCGGCCGGGAGGAGCAGAGCGACCTGCTCACCGAGGCCAACCGCATCCTGCATGAGAGCCAGACCGGCCGTCCGGCCAAAAAGCCGCACCGTCTGCGGCCATACCTGCTGTTTGCACTGGGAATTCTGCTTGGCGCGGGGGCCGCTGTGCTGGTCTGCCTGCTGGTGTAAATGTGAGGGCTGCCTGAAAAATTCCGGCGGGGTATTGACTTCAGGCAAATCCTGTGCTATAATATATGGGAGATATGAGACCGTTTTATTAGGCGTATGGTCAACGGACAACGCCTGTTTTGCGAATATCATATGAAAAAGAGACCTCCCTCCTTTGGCGGCGTGCGTGGACTGCCTTGGGCGGAAAGGGGTCAATTTCTGCTTGCAATCCGCAGGCAAATCGAATTGAATCAGGAAAGGATATTGAAATTTCATGCCAAGAAGACCGAAAAAAGACAAGCCCGCCGGCAAGATCCGCATCATTCCTCTCGGGGGACTCGGCGAGATCGGCAAGAACATGACCGTGATCGAATACGAGAATGACACCATTGTGGTGGACTGCGGGCTGGGCTTTCCCGACGAGGAGATGCCGGGGATCGACCTGGTCATTCCGGACATCACCTATCTGGAGGCCAATAAAGATAAGATCCGCGGCGTGCTGCTGACGCATGGACACGAGGACCACATCGGTGCGGTGCCGTATCTGCTGCGCAGCATCAACGTGCCGATTTACGGAACCCCGCTGACATTGGGGATCATCCGCAACAAATTACAGGAGCATGTGCTGCCATGGAAGCCCGACCTGCGCACCGTCAGCGCCGGGGACCGGGTGAAGCTGGGCTGCATGGAGGCCGAGTTCATTCATGTCAACCACTCGATTGCCGACGCCTGCGCGCTGGCCATCCGTACACCGCTGGGTACTCTGGTGCATACCGGCGACTTCAAGCTCGACACCACCCCGATCGACGGGGAAATGATGGACATCGTGCGGCTCGGGGAGCTGGGCAAGGAGGGCGTGCTGCTGCTGATGTGCGAGTCCACCAACGCGGAGCGCCCGGGGCATACCCCGTCCGAGAAAAAGGTGGGCGCATCTCTCGAGTACATTTTTTCCACGCATCCGAAAAAGCGCATCATCATCGCCACCTTTTCCTCCAATGTGCATCGCGTGCAGCAGATCATCGATACCAGCGCGCGGCATAAGAGAAAGGTTGCCATTACAGGGCGGAGCATGATCAACATTGTCAGCGCCGCCATCGAGCTGGGATATATGAAGGTGCCGCAGGGCGTGCTGGTTGACATCAACGACATCAAGCGCTTCAAGCCCGGCGAGCTAACCCTGATCACCACCGGCAGCCAAGGGGAGCCGATGTCCGCGCTCTACCGCATGGCCTACGGCGACCACTCGCAGGTCTCGCTCGACGCGAATGACCTCGTGGTGCTCTCGGCCAGCGCCATTCCGGGCAACGAAAAGCTGGTAGGGCGCATCATCAACGAGCTTTCCCGCATGAATGTGGAGGTGCTGCATGATGCGGTTGTGGAGGTTCATGTCTCGGGGCATGCCTGCCAGGAGGAGCTGAAGCTCATGCAGGCGCTGACAAAGCCCACCTATTTCATGCCGGTGCACGGGGAGATGCGCCATCTGTGCGCCAACCGCGAGCTGGCGCACTATATGGGGATGGACGACAAGCACATCTTCCTATCCGAGATCGGAAAGGTGCTGGAGATCGACGCGAACGGCGCGCATTGGGCCGGCACGGTTCCGGCGGGCAAGATTCTGGTGGATGGCTACGGCGTGGGCGATGTGGGCAACATTGTGCTGCGCGACCGCCGTCATCTCGCACAGGATGGCCTGATTGTGGTGGTTGCCACCGTGGATCTCGACGAACACCAGATCATCTCCGGCCCGGATATTGTTTCGCGCGGCTTTGTATATGTGCGGGAATCCGAAGCGCTGATGGAGGAGGCACGGCAGATTGCAGCCGATGCGCTCGCCGATGTGCTGGACGACTGGGACAACCTCGACCGGATGCTGATGAAGAAGCGGGTCAAGGACGACCTGACCCGGTTCCTGTACGCCAAAACCAAACGCAAGCCGATGGTTTTGCCGGTCATCATGAACGTGTAAAAGAACGCAGGCCCCTGCTGCCCGGCGCATCTGCCTGGACCTCAGGCTGCCATCCGGAAAGCCTCCGGATGACGCTGGCAGAAATGCGCAATGCAGCGTCGGACAGGCGGCAGTCGGCCGAAGCGTTTGATCCGTTCCGCCACATGGGCGGCGGGACGGCGCTACATCTTATTTTCTCTTCCGGCAGCCCCGGATAGCAGGCGCCGGAAAAACATATTTCAGGAAATGCTGCGGTGCTCTGCCGCCGCGCCGGAGAACGCCGACGATAGGGGGTGTTCTGCCGGAACTCTGTACAAAAAAACGTATATTTCCGTAAAATCCGTGACAATTTGTTCTTTATTCATGAGAAAGACACAGTATAATCACAAAACAACGATATAATACAAGGGCATCACTCCGGCGCGCGGACGAGCGGTGATCGGCTCGCTCCGGCGATCGGAAATTCCAAAATTTTTGTAAAGGGGAACCCCGCTATGGGAAAAGGAAGCAGAAACAGACTGAACCGGGAGAACGTCTCCAGACCGGAACCCAAAAAGAAACAGACCAAATACCGCAAGCCTCTCTCGGGCACGGCAAAGGGGATCATTGCCGGGGCGGTATGCCTGGTTGTGCTGGTAGCCGTTGTGCTCGGCACGCTGACCGCAAACGGCACCTTCAAGCGCAGCAATATTCTGGTGCACAGCAAAACCGGAGATTATGATATCAACCAGCAAATGGCCACCTACATGGTCTGGGATGCGCTTTACTACACCGCCTATTATCAGTGGTCCTATCTCTCGGACAGCATCAAGCAGCAGACCGGTATCACCGACCAGACCACTTATTGCCTGACCTATGCTGCATCCGGTGTGCAGGATACCCTGTATTCCAGCATCAATTCCTACGCGAATACGCTCAAGGAATACGTTGCGGTCTGTGACTTGGCCGCCAGCCTTGGCATCACGCTGTCCAAGGATGAGCGGAAGGCCGCCCGCGACCAGATTGAGCAGCAGCTCGATTATATGGCTCTGATGAGCGGGCTGAATATCAAGGGCTTCCTCAAGCTCTATGTCGGAAACAGCGTCAACCTGAGCGACGTCAAGGCGGTTGCCGAGCTGCAGGCGCTCTACAACAAAATCGTGGAGCAGAAGGAGGGAGAGGTGGAGGCCTCGATCACCGAGGACATCATCAATCAGTATGTCAAGGACAACCCCGAGAGCTTCTATTTCACGGATTATATCATGTATTCCACCACCGATGCCGCGCTCAGAGACGCGCTGCTGGCGGTGGACAGCATCAACGCCTTTAAGACCGTGCTGGTCAATGACGCGCTGGAGAACGGCGAAAACACCTATAAGGCGATCTTCAACAAGTACGCAACCACGCTTTCGGAGGACGCCAACGAGGTGCTGGTGGCAGTGGAGAAAAAGACCACCGCAGACGAGCTGAACACCGCGCTGGCCGAGCAGGAGATGGAGGCGAAGGAGTACGGCAAGGACGATGACCTCAACCAGACCCTCTCGGATTGGATGTTCCACAGCGACAGAAAGCAGTTTGATTCCACTGTCGTGCGCACCGAGGACTTCCTTTATGTGGTGGTGCTCGCTACGTCGCCGGCAGACGACAAGGTGCAGGCCGCCATCAAGGAGTTTGAGCTGCTTTCGGGAGAGAGCTACGAGTATACCGAGGGCGAGGGTGAGGACGCCACAACCGTCACCGACGAGAGCTTCCGTACCAATATGATGAACTCGCTGCTGGTGGCGCTCGAGCTGCTCGAGAAAACCGATGATATGACCCTGTACAACGACTCCGAAAACGAGACGATTCAGGACATTCTGGACGAGATGATCACCGCGGGCGAGGAGGCAATTCCCGAGACCGAATCCGAGTACTATGACAAGGAGCCGGAGGAGGAGAGCTTTCAGGAGTGGATGTTCAAGGATGTGGGCGAGGATTTCTCCAGCCCTGTGGATGTCGGGGACCTCAAGAGCTTTACCGAGACCGAGGACGACGAGGAAACCTACAACGTTTATATGATTGTTGACCCGATGAAACTGGATACCGACCCGCTGGTGGAGGGCGGCTACCTGATGTTTGAGGGCGACGATTACGAGAATCTTGCCAATGGCTTTCTTGCCGAGCTGGCAGGGCTGACAGGCGATGAGCTCAAAAACAAATTCGACGCGGATGACGATGCCGTGGTTTCCGAGACGCTCTCAGAGGATTCGGTAACGGTTGATGAGCTGGCCGCATGGCTGTTTGACAAGGCAAGAGCCGCTAACGACACGACCGTGATTACCGTGGCCGACAGCACGCCGGACGACGATGACGAGAACGAGCCCTGCGCTTATGTCGCCTTCTATCTGAGCAGTCAGCCGAGCTGGAAGAACAGTGCCAGAACCGGCTATACCAACGATACGATGCAGGCTTGGGTAGAGGAGCTGATTGCCTCTTATGAGCTGACCGGAATGAACCGCATCAAGGACCGCGTGGAGACCTCTACCGGAACCACCGCAACCGGTACCGGCACATCCGAGCCCGAAACCACCGCGGCGATTGCTTGAGGATCGACTGCGCGGCGGCGCGCATAAGACTCCGCCGAGTACAGTGCGCACAGGTCGGGAAATGGGCGGAGCAGGGGGCAGAGTCATTGTGACCCGCTCCGCTCTCTGACACTCCGACCAAGCGCTCCGGCAGGATGGCGTTCGCCCGATGCGGACGATGTGAAAATTTTACAAAATGGCATGGAGCGGATCCGTGCCATTTTGTGAGTTGAGGAATATACTATAAGGAAACATGGCATCCTTTTGATGGTACCGTCCGCAGCGGTCCATGTGTCGGAAGACCGATTTGCCGCACGGGCACTGCGGATGAGCATGCGGCGACGCCGTTTGCGGGAGCGTCCACATGCGTCAGGCATGTGAATCGGATGCGAGGGCTAACAAACAAACAGAAAAAGGAAATGATGACATGATACTTGAAACGAAACAGACCACAGTGGCATACCGGTGCCCGCATTGCGGAGCGGGTGTTCTGAGCGCGGTGGGGTTTTTCTCGCTTTCTGCCGACATGGTCAAGCTGAAATGCACCTGCGGCCAGAGTGAAATGACCGCCGTGGCGCAGCATGACGGAAAAGTACGGCTGACGGTACCGTGTCTGGTCTGCCCGTCGCCGCACCTGTTTACCGTCAGCCAATCGGTTTTTTTCGGGAGGGAGCTGTTTGTGTTCTCCTGCCCCTATTCCGGCCTCGGCATTGCTGTGACCGGCGAGATGAATCAGGTCAAAGCCGAGCTGGCAAGGGGAGAGCTGGAACTGCTCGACCTGTTGGAAAAAAGCGGGATGGAGGCAGAGGATTTTGACCGGTTCCGCAACGACGAACGCTCTTTGCCTGACCCGCAGATTCTTGATATTGTGATGTTTGTCATCAATGAGCTGGATGCCGAGGGCAAAATTTATTGCAGATGTCCCCATGACGAAAATGACCGTTCCTATGAGGCCAGGGTCACGGATGACGGCATCGAGGTGAGCTGCCGGAGGTGCGGCGCCTCCCGGTTGATTCCCACCGATTCGAGGCTCAGCGCACATGCTTTTCTCAATGCGGACGCACTGTATCTCGAATAGCCGGTGAGGAGCCGCGGATATACACATCAGGTTCATAAACAGGGCCGAGCCAAAACCGATGATCGGTTTTTGGCTCGGCCGTTTTTTATCAAATGAAATCAGGAAATATACAGCAAAAACACCGCTTAAGGCAACACCGCACAATTCTGACTGCGCAAATCTGCTGTCAGATTTTTCGTCAAACAAACCAAATTGACGCAGGCAATAGTGGATCTATTGCCAAGGAGATTTGTGCAGTTTGGCGGAAAAGATGCAAAAAGTTGTGCGGTCAAGGCGCGAGCCGCGAATTGCGCGGTGTTGCCTTAAGGCAATCCGGGTTGTTCCGCAGAGAAGGACCGCAGATGTTTCCTACGGCGGTATCCGTGCGGAACCCGGCGTTGCCCAAGGCGTCGGGGGAGGTGTTTTTTGTTTTCCCGACCAAACAGAGAGAAAGGAGTGGGTGAATTGCAGTTTTCGGGCAGATTGGCAGTGCTCGGCGGAGACGAGCGGCAGCTTGTGATGCTGCAGGAACTCGAAAAGCTCGGATGGCAGGCTGCGGCCTGGGGTCTTGGAAAGGAGCATTCGGAATCAGACTGGAAGAATGCAGTTGAACATGCCGATGCGGTGATTCTGCCGCTTCCCGCATCTGCGGACGGTGTCCGCATCCGCTGCCCATTGGACGCCGGCGCGTCTCTGCGCTTTTCGGTTCTGCTGGAGCGCCTGCGCCCGGGCGTGCGTCTGCTCGGCGGAAAGCTGCCACCACTTTGGCGGGAGGCCGCAGAGGCGCGTCGGCTGGTTGTGGAGGACTATCTGAATTCCGAGGCGCTGCAGATGCGCAACGCGCTTCCCACTGCAGAGGGGGCCATTCTCCTGGCGCTGCAGGAGCTTCCGGTCACGCTGTACGGGCTGCCGGTTGCGGTGATCGGCTATGGCAGAATCGGTTCGCTTCTGGCCGGAAAGCTGAATGCGCTGGGCGCGTCGGTCACGGTCTGTGCCAGACGGGAGAGAGATCTGGTACACGCCGAGCTGCGCGGGCTGCACGCGATGCGGATCTGCGGGGAGGGGGAGCATTCCACGCTGTGCGGGCTTCCCGATGGCTGCCGGATGGTGTTCAATACCGTCCCCTGCCGGATCCTGAGCGAGCCTGTGCTCGCACACCTGCCGAAGAGCTGTGTGCTGATGGAGCTTGCTTCAGCGCCGGGCGGCTTTGACCCGCTGTGCGCCGAGCGGCTCGGCCTGCGCTGGCTTCTTGCATCGGCGCTCCCGGGCAGATATTTTCCGGAAAGTGCCGGAAAAATACTTGCCCAAACCCTGTCCGAGCTGCTTCGCACCGATGTGCAGCACTCCTGATACCATATCAGAAAGGGATGACAGATGATGTTAGGTTATGCGTTCTGCGGCTCCTTCTGTACGCATGCGCTTGCGCTGCAGGAGCTGCGGAAACTGATAGAGACGGGCTATGAGGTTCTCCCGATTATGAGTGAGACCGTGTGGCAGACCGATACCCGGTTCGGCAGCGCGGCGGCGCTGCGCGAGCAGGTGGAGCGCCTATGCGGGCGGGAGATTGTGCATTCGGTGGTGGACGCCGAGCCGCTCGGCCCAAAAACGCGGCTGGAGGCGCTGATTATCAGCCCCTGCACCGGAAATACCTTAGCAAAGCTGGCAAACGGAATCACCGACACCGCGGTTTGTATGGCGGCCAAGGCGCACCTGCGCAGCGACCGACCGCTGATCATTTCGCTTGCCTCCAACGACGCGCTTTCGGCAAATCTGAAAAACATTGCCACTCTGCTGTCCAGAAAGCACGTTTATTTTGTTCCGATGAATCAGGACGATCCCGAAAAGAAGCCGCACTCGCTGGTCGCGGATTTCACCCGCATTCCGGAAACGCTTCACGCGGCCATGGAGGGCAGGCAGTTCCGCAGGCTGTTTTTGTGAACCGAGAGACCGCCGCAGCGGGCGGATCCCGCGTTTCCTTGAAGCGGCGGCAGGGCAGGGAGCGCGCGGCCTGAAGGCGCCGGCAGACGCTTCAGTCAGGGCTTTTCCGGCCTCTGCGGAGTACGGATGGCCCTGCCGCACGCTCCGGGTACTCAGCCTCCGGCTCCTCCTCCTTTTCCCGATGAAACAGCGTCCCGAACCATTGGAGGTCCTCGCGGTCCACGCAGCCGGTCAGGATGAGAAACAAAAGATACAGCAGCAGCGTTCCGGCGCAATGGAGCACCAGTGCGGCCACGCCGGACGCTTGCAGATCGACAAAATTCAGGATGACACGGGCAGCACAGGTCGCTCCGACAATGCAAAGCAGCGGCTTATACACCCATTTGAGCAGCTTGGTCGGCGTTTCGGTCACGCAGAGCAGGCGTGTAATGCTGAGCACCGTATTGAAGCATTCCGAAAAATAAATGGTAATCAGATAACCGGTAATTCCGAACCGCGGAATGAGCAGCCACACCATCACCACCGAGATCAGCGCGTCTGCAATGTTGACATTCATGGAGTATACCTGTTCACCGATGCCCTTGAGAATGGCGTCGGTGGCGGTGTCGATGTACATGATGGGAATCAGCGGCGCCAGCACGCGGATGTAATGCCCGGCCTCGGTTCCCGGATAGAGCAGATCACCGAATTCCCCCGAAAAGCAGATGAGAATGCCCGCGACGCCGATCGAAAAGAACATGGAAAGCGACCAGACACGGGAGATCATATACCGGATGCGCCGCTTGCTGTTCTGGACCTGGCAATCGGCCATGGTGGGAATGAGCAGGCCGGAGAAGGAGGAGATCAGGGCGGCGGGGTATAGGATAATCGGCATTGCCATACTGTGAATGCTTCCGTAGGCCGCGAGAGAGGCCGCATGGGAGCTTCCGCTGTTGCGCAGTCCTTCGGGAATCAGAATGTGCTGCAGGGTGACCAGCCCCGAGCGGATATAGGCGGTCAGCGCCATGGGAAGTGTGATCTGAATCAGCTTCCTGCCCTCATTTCCGGCGGTCTGATCGGCCGGCTTTGGCAAATGCCGCCTTTTGTCCAGCTCCAGCAGCAGCCATTCGACCAGAAAGGAGAGCAGCTCGGAGGCCGCGCCGCCCATCACCAGTGCGGCAAGAATCTGCTCCACGCCGCCGGACGAGAGCAGTGCCAGCAGGTACATGGTGAAAAAGATTTTTGCTCCCTGCTCCAGCACCTGAACGGCCGCGTTTTTGTAGCTGCGGCGCATGGCCACAAAGTATCCGCTGAAAACCGATGAGAGCGAGATGAGAGGCAGTGTCAGTGCAAACAGACGGAGCGAGGAGACCGTACGCGCGTCCTTGAGCCAGTGCACACCGATGAAATGTGCGCCGGATGCCAGGAGAACCGAGGCCAGCACACCGCAGGTCAGCGCATAAGCCACGGCCTTACGGACGACCGCACGCACCCGCCCGGGCTGCCCCTGGCTGACCGTTTCGGTCACCACGCGGGTAACCCCGAGGTGGATGCCGGAGGTTGCCAGCGTCAGCGCAAACCCGTAAACACCGGACATCAGCGAGAACAGTCCCATCGCCTCGGCTCCCGCACGGTTGGAGACGGCCACCTGAAAAGCGACACCCACGGTTCGCATGAGCAGAGATGCCCCGGTGAGCAATAGGGCATTCCAGAAGATCTGACGAGCCTGTTTCAAAATCATACCTCCAATCGGTTGTTCTTTGTTTATTGTATGTCTGCCGCATCCGAAATATCTGTTTTTTGAACCGATTTCCGGAAACGAAATCCGACAAAACAGAAAAATAAAAAAATTTTTCACAGGTTGTAGACAAAAGGCAGTTGAAATAAAAAGTGTACAAAAGCCATAGCCACTTTTTCTCTGCAAGAAGAAGGCGCAGAGAAAAAGTTCGCAAAAAGAGACGCCGGTGAAGAAATTTCGCCGCCT
>CALXUY010000036.1 GCA_944391805.1 uncultured Clostridia bacterium | reverse complement strand
CGTTACCAGTGACTTTTTGAAGTCTTCATCGTATTTGGTTGTTGACATCTTTTTCCCTCCTTGCTTGTGTGTCTATTATTATACCATATTTCTGCTCTTTTGTCCACTTTTTTAGGAATGCACCAATTCCCCCGCCAGCTTGCCCTCCTACTCGGCAAATTTGGAAAGGCAGTACTCATAAGTGCGCCCGAGAATGTCTTTTTCGTCCCCATGCTCGATCATCTGAATATTGGTAAAGAGGTCGACCACCTCTCCCAGCCGGCGCTTGTCCAACTCTGGGCGGGCAAAGTTTTTGGGCAGAATATCTTTCAGGCGCCGGTTCTCCTTTTCAATCGCCCGCATGGCATCGTCAATTGCCGTGCCGATTTCCGGCGTGTGCGCCTTTTCGGCGATGTCTCCCCACCACGCGCCCTGCGGGACAAAGAAAATGCCCTCCGAGGTGTACTCGTCGATATCCTCTTCAAATCCGTCACCTTCCGCTACCAGTTCCTTGTGTTTTTCCTCGAAGCGGTCGGAAATGTATTTCAGAAAAATCAATCCCAGCACCACATTTTTATATTCGGAAGCATCCATATTCCCGCGCAATACGCACGCGGCATCCCATATCTGTTTTTCAAATCCAATTGAGGCGGTTGTTTTTTCTGCCATGTATCAATGTCTCCCAAATTAAATAAATTATCGTTCAAGTAGTGTATCATCATCCAAGATTACATAATCATCAACTTATTTGCATGTAACTTCAACCATCTTCCCACTAAACGCCACACCATATTTATAAATGGTTTTCACTCCTTTAGCGGTCATTTCGGTATCGTATTTCTTCGTTTCAATCTGCTCGATGGCAATCTCGGAGAGCTTCTTGAGTTCGTCTGCGGAGCAGTTCTTCCCTGCTTTCAGTTCAATAATAATACCGGGGAGAAGTTCGTTCTTCGGCATAAGCTGAATGTCATATCTGCCGTCGCCGGACTCACGATTTGAGGTGGTGTAGGAGCCACCGAGCAAAGCACAGAGACCGAGCATAAAGCCGTGATAGAAGTTCTCGCCCACGGTGTCGTAACATCTGACAGATTGCGTCAGCAGAGTCTGAATGAGATTTTGAAGTCTTACGCCGTCTCCAGAGTAGATGGCCTCCTGAATGGATATCGCCGTAGACTGCGGAATGATGTTGTCGAGCTTGCGGAGGATTTCTTTGTTGTAGACGAAGGAAATCTCCTTGTTCGGCAAAGCAACCTCGCACATAAAGTCGCCGCTGATTGCGGTCGAAGTTTTGATTGCCTTCAAATAACCTGCCACAAGCAGGAAGCTATATATGGTTGATGGATTGTTCTTTATCTGCGGATATATAACGCCGGTATCGATATAGGTGGTGAAGGAGCTACCATTGACAAGAGATGTGAGTCTTTCATAGATGTCGGCATCAGCCTCGGCGATGACCTCACTGATGATGTCGTTGCTACCTGTTGACTGCCAAAATGCTCTCGGCTCGCACTCGTTGTTGAAATAGTTGATGACCGACCACGGATTGAAGATGTCGGATTTGCCGAAGCGGTAACCATCGTACCACTCGCAGATCTCGCCGAACTTGTCAGCGGCGTTGTAATACTCAGCCATTTCCTTTACCTCTGCGGTGGTGAAGCCGAAATATTCGCTGTACTTGTTGTCAAGAATGGAGTTGATAGTGAGGTTGTTAAGACCGCTGAAAATGCTTTCCTTAGCTACACGTAGAATACCGGTTAGGAAGCCGAAGGCTATATCGCTGTTATCCTTAAGACCGCCCGAGAAAAGATTTCTCATAAAGAGAATGACTTCATCGTAAAAGCCTTTGACATGACCTTGCTGAATGGGTGTATCGTATTCATCAATGATGATTACAGCTTTAACTCCGTAATGCAGGTGAAGCAAATGAGTCAATGTGGCAAGAGACATCATCATATCGATTTCCTTGACATTGCCATTGATGATTTCCGTAAAGCTATTCTTCTCTATGTCGGAGAGCTTATCGCTTGTACCAAGCTCGCTGTGACGCTCATATTCTTTGCGGATGATCTTAGAAATAAGGTCATAGGTTTCCGCCCAAGTGTTGCACTTCACGTCCTTAAAGGTCATAAAAATGACGGGATATTTGCCCTGATAGTCACGGTATTTCTGTCCGCAAGCCCAAATCTTTTTATCTTGGAAATACTTTGAGGTGTCCTCATCGGTCTTTTCAAAAAAGGTGCGGATCATATCCATGTTCAGCGTCTTACCAAAACGGCGAGGGCGCGTGAAAAGAGAGACCATGGGACGTTCGTCAAGAAAGTCCTTGATCATCATGGTCTTGTCGATATAATAATACTCAGATGAAGCTACTCGGTAGTCGGAGATCCCGATAGGGAGAGGTAGGCTCGCCGGACGAGCGGACATCATATAGGCACCCGTCTTAATGCGTTTGTCGGCGGGTTTTTCTGCATCAGCAGGGATCAGCCATGACTTTCCTTCCTTGGTAGCACCGGAAATACGACCATCTCGGCACAAACGAGTAATTCTCGATTCTGTAATATTCCATTTAATCGATGCGGTTTTTATTGACATCATATCAGTCATTTCTGCACCTCCACAAATAATTACAAACATACAAGCATATTATAGCATATTTTTGACTATTTGTCAACGATTATTCGGAACAATATCAAAACAAATCGGTATTGTTCTTTTGCATTGTTCTTTTTGCTGATTTTAGGGCAAAACATTCGGCAAAAAGGTGTAAATACAAATTTTCACCGCATGTCAAAGTCAAGATCGCTAAAAATAAGATGCATTTTTTAGTGGTAATGTACACAAAGACAAAAGCCGCCCCGACCAAAATCGAGGCGGTTTATATGTGTTATTCGCTTATTATCTCCCGGGAAAGTTCCTCAATCATGCTTATCATCTGAACACTACCTCCCGGAAAACGATTTCCTCAGCTTGTGCCTTACAGTTGTTCATCTCCTGCGCCCATAGAAGGTTGTTTCCAGCTTTGAGTTGTTCGGTAATGCCGTCCGCTTTGGCAAAAGCTACTGTCAGCTCACCGACACGCCTTTTCGCTTCGGCGTCGATTTCGGCAAGGTGTTCACTGAGTTTGCAGGTGGTAAGCAGAGTGGTGTAGGTGCCGCGGCGATGCTTTTTTAAATGGTCGAGGCGCATTTGCCCATATTTGCACATATGAACAGTCGGTTGCTCCGGCATTTGCATGTCCGGGTAGTAGATTCCGTTGATTTCAGTGTATGTAAGATCAGTTTTCATTTTTGTTCTTCTTTTCAGTTCCTGAATTTGTATGTAATTCGGTATTGGCTTCGGTGTACTCACAGCAGATCCTGCTCAGATGGTCAGCGTGGGTATCGGATTTAACCGGGATACTCTCATAAAACTCCGAAGTCAAAAATTCCATTACGAATTGTTTCGGGAAGAGCATCTTGGGATTGACTTTGATTGCTTTCAGTTTGCCGATTCTGCACCATCTGCTTACCGTATAGTGGGTATAACCGGTGAGCTCGGCGACTTGTTTTGCATCAAGCAGATCAGGGAAGTTGCGGAGCATTCTTTCGTAGTACCGATATTTGCAGTATGCAT
The DNA here is from genome assembly GCA_944391805.1 of uncultured Clostridia bacterium. Lineage (GTDB taxonomy): Bacteria > Bacillota > Clostridia > Oscillospirales > CAG-272 > UMGS1865. The sequence goes on along the minus strand of CALXUY010000036.1, from coordinate 68,497 downwards.
CAGTTTGATCCGGGAGAGGAGCGCGGTAGCGTTTTGGTCTGGTGTGCCCGCCCGTCTTGTACCAATCGGGAGGCGGCTGGAAGCGGATAGGATCTTTCTTGTATTCTTCTATAAACTGCAGAAAGTCCTCGCGCGTCACGGTATAGCATCTTGTCTGTTTGCCGCTGTTTTTGTTTTTGAGAAGACCGCTTTTGACATAAAACCTTGCGGTCAGCTTGCTGATATGGCAGATCAGGCGTATTTGTTCCATAGACAGCGTTTCTGGTAGATTTTCGGATTTGAAATCATGCAGTGTCATACGAACTCCTTTTATACTTATATTTCCGATGGGTTCAAGTTGCGTATTGCCACTCATATAATAAAACATCCCTCCTGTCATCCCTCCGTTTTGACGGATTTCAGAGGGATGTGGAGAGATGCCGATTGTATTTGAACCGTACCATGCAGTTTCACACAAGGTCATTTTGTCCAGTGTTTGCCTGTGATTTCCGGATTTTTTATGGACTGTGCGATACTGTAAGGGAATCATTGCCCATGTGATTTACAGTCTCGAAATCAGGTAGTCCTCACGGGCTCGTGGGTTCGAATCCCACCGCTTCCGCCAAAAGCCCCTTGATAAACACATCATTCAGCAAGCTGAATGGAGGTTTTCACGGGGCTTTGTTTTGTCGGAGTGCGTGTCTGTATTTATGAAACGGTGCCTGTTGGCATCAGGGGGTTCAGGCTTCTCCGAGGTCTGGCCGATTCAAAAACTCGATTTGATTGGAAACGGTTCGGTCGGATTCAAAAACAATGATTTCATTTTTGCCCTGCCTGAGAAAGGGAGCGGGAACATAGAGTGTTTTTTGAGGTCCTGCGGGGTTGAAATATCTGCCGATATTGATGCCGTTGACGGTTACAAATCCTTTGGTAAAGCCGTCCAGGCGCAGAAACGTGTCTTTGGGGGAGGCTGCAATCTGCAGAATGCCTCGCAGAAAGGTCGGATGTGTGATTGCGCTTTCCATATTCAGCTCTTTGAATTGCAGGCTGGAGAGGTCCGTCATCGGCAGAGGGTACATCTCCCACCCAAAGTGCTGCTGCAGGTGAAAGCGCACTCCGTGTATTCCTTTGCGGTCCCACAGCTTGTGGCCGTAGTTGACCCGCCCCATGTTTTCAACCAGAATGTCGAGCCTGACGGATTCACCGTCGGAAAGCGGCAGGCGGATATCGGCCAGCGCCTGTCCCGCAGGATTCCAACGTTCAAACACAGCGCGCGGCGCACCATCCAGAAAAATCTGTGCGCGATCGTGCACCGTGTCGATGTGCAATTGCCAATCGTCGCGGGGGCCATTTACGGTTGAACGATACAGCGTATAGCCAAACGCCTGTCCCAGATCCTCCATATATTTTGGCGTGGGGGAAGCAACGGGAGAGGAGAGATTTTCCAGATTGTCAAACAGAGCTGCTTGTTGGGGCAGCGTCAGCTTCCCATAAGCGGCTTTTTTGCTGTCCTTCGCGGTCAGCGGAGGGAGCGCTCCACCGTACTGACCAATTGTATCGCGGATGAGATAGTAGGCTTCGGTGCGGTCTCCTGCTTCGCTGAGCGGTGCGTTGTAATCATAGCTGGTAACGGAGGGTTCAAATTGGTCGCCATAATTGGCACCGTTTGTGAAGCCAAAATTCGTGCCTCCATGGAACATATAAAGGTTAAACGAAGCATTCATTTCCATGAAGTCGCGGATATCGGAGACAATTTCTTCCGTAGGGCGGATGTGATGCTTTTCAAACCAATGGTCGAACCAACCGCACCAGTATTCCCCGCACATGAGGGGTTGATCCGGACGGAACTCGTGCATGAAGCCGAGCTTTGCTTTGGGGTTGGAGCCAAAGTTTGCCGTGCACAAATATTCTTCAAGCGATCCTGTCTGAAAGCTCTTGCCGGCACCGTCCGAGGTGAAAAAGAGACAGTCCATTCCGATTTCTTTGTAGATCTCGGCAATCGCGCGCAGATATGCCCGGTCATCCCCGTAGCTGCCGTATTCGTTTTCGATCTGTAGCATGATCATGTTTCCGCCGTTGACCGCAAGATATGGACGGACACGTTCCGACAGCGCCCGGAAATATCTGCGTACCTTTGAAAGAAAGAGCCTGTCATTGCAGCGAATATCCATTTTTTCGTAGGTCAGCAGCCATGCGGGGAGCCCCCCGAACTCCCATTCGGCACATATGTATGGACCCGGACGCAAAATCACATTCAACCCGACATCTGCGGCAGTCCGGATATAGGCTTCGATGTCCAGATTCCCCGAAAAATCGAACTCGCCTTCTTTCGGTTCGTGCAGATTCCAGCAGGTGTAGGTCTCCACGGTGTTAAAACCGCACTCCTTCAGCTTTACAAGGCGGTCAAGCCAATATGCGCGCGGAATGCGAAAATAGTGCATGGCACCGGATCGTACAGTGTAGGGCTTACCGTCCAGATAAAACCGATTGCCTTGATAGGTCAAAATCCCCATTTGCCAATCTCCTTTTGCGGCTTGATGTGTTGGTACCCATATTATAGCAGATCCAGCCCCATTTGTCCATGCGGGAAGCGAACAGTTGTCAATATCATTGTGTTTTTGCGCTAAAATCTTTGTTCAGCGCCGATGTGAAAATGTATACGATGTGAAGGTGCACATAATCCGATACTTTCATAATCATAACCAAAATGCCGGCCAATCCATACAAGGCTTTCACTTTTGCTGATAGCGGAAACACTGCCAAAAGGGAATTATCTGTTTTGCACATATTTACAAACAACATTTCGTCAATATGTCAAAAAGATGTCAAAATTGTACTCTTATCATGCTACAATCTTTGTATCTTTTGAATCCGTTTTGCGGTAAAATATATGCAAAGAAAATTTTTATCTATGAGGAGGCTGCTTTGGGAGCTTATCAGAATTATGGTGATACCCGCTGGAAATTATACTGCGGTACCGAGCTGACGCTGGTGGAGAGGAAAGCAGTCAATGAAATATACGGATTGGTTCGCCAATATCTTCCTTATATTCTGACTGTCTGCGTGGACGAATCGGATGTCACCGAATGCGACAATGTCATTTACGTAGGCACCATCGGCTCCAACCCGGCATTGAAGGCACTTTCCGAGATTGGTTTTTACAGACTGGAAACGCGGGCCGAGGGCTTTTCCATTCAGGTGGCTCCCTCCATGCGGCGCAAGGAGAGAACCGATATTGTGATTCAGGGGGCGGATGCTGCCGGCGTTCTGTATGGTGTGTATGAGTTTTGCCATGCGTATCTGGACCATGTGGCAAAATATCACGGGTATCATTTTGAAAACCGCCTGCGTCTGTTTATCGACCCGATGCCGGATTTTACCTTGCAGAGCGCTCCCGATATCAAATACCGCGGGCTTTGGACTTGGGGGCATATGATCTATGATTACCGCCGCTACATCGATAACATGGCACGCTGCAAGCTCAATACATTGATTATGTGGAACGATTGCGCACCGCTCAATGGGCGTGAAATTGTGGAATACGCACATGCAAACGGCGTGCGTGTGATATGGGGCTTTACCTGTGGATGGGGGGAGGATGTGAAGGTCGATCCCACCAATCCCGACGATTGTGCGTACTGGGTTCGGCAGGTCATTGACGTTTACGATCGTGATTACCGGGCGCTTGGAGGCGATGGCGTCTACTTTCAGGGCTTTACCGAGACCTGCGAAAAGACCGTGCGGGGGATTCCGATTGCAAAGCTGATTACCGAGTGGATCAACCGTGTGTCCGAAGCATTCCAGCAGGCCTTTCCGGGGCTGTATGTGCAGTTCGGCGTTCACGGCAGCTCGATCGGGGAGAATTACGGGATGATGAAGAGCCTGAGCCGGGACGTAACGCCTGTGTGGGAGGACTGCGGCGCGTTTCCGTATCATTATGATCCCCGGAACAATGGAGGCGAGACCGGCGCCACGTTGGCATATACCAAGCAGTTGGTTGCGCTTTGCAAGCCGAAGGGCCGCTATGGGGAGGTTCTCAAGGGCTTTACGGTGCTGTGTTGGAAGCGTTTTGAGCATTATCAGGGCAAAATCATTGTCGGAGAAACCGACAGGGCATATCAGAAATCACGCAGATGTGAAAAGACGTTTTACTGGAAATTTGCAGAACCATACTGGATCAACCATGCAGAGGATTTCCAAAAGCATGTTGCATGTATTGCAGAGGCGAATTTTGCGGACAGCACGATCACAGCGCTTGTGGAGGACGGTGTTTTTGAGGAGGGCATACCGACGTCGGTTGGCATTTTCTCAGAGCTGCTTTGGAACGCCAAGGCAAAAACCGACGAAATCATCGAAAAAATTTACCATTCGATTCATTTCAATCAGGAGTGACCGGGGCGAATCCGGCACGGCACCGGTTGGCGTAACAGCCATGGGGATCCAGCCTCTGCTTGCCCGGAGGCATTATATATAACCATCAAAAAGGAGGAAAATTTGATGAAACCACGCACGACGCGCCTGTTGTGCAGCCTTTTGCTGCTCTTGCTTCTGTTCACCGCCGTCGCCTGTAAAAGCGAGCCGGAGTCCCCGGTCAACACCGGCGATACAGGCAACATTCAGGCGGACCCGAACGATCCTTATGCCAACTATATCAACGAGATTGGCGCAAGGAATTACGAAAACAGGGAGTTTATCATCGCGACCCGAAATACGGATACCGAGAGCTTTTTCACGCTGCATCCCGACGAGGGCGGATATCAGGGCAATATGGTGAGCGACGCCATGTATGCCAGGGATCTGAAGCTGGAATCGGATTACGGCATTCTTGTCACCTACCAGCTTTATTCCGACGGTGACGATGGCAAGGAGCTTGCGAGCAATATCAGCAACGCAGAGCTGGGAAATCTGCATACCTGTGATATGATTGCATCCAATATTCCCAACAGCATCGGTACGCTGCAGGCACAGAATGTTCTTTACAATATCGAGCAATTGCCTGTCATCAACAGCGGGATGCCTTGGTGGAGCGAATACTTTTGGGAAAATGTTTCCTTTAACAACCGGCTGTATTTTGTCGCAGGGCAGGCGGCGGGCGGCGGATTCTTTGCCACACCGTATGTGATGATCTGCAGCCTTGCTCTGGCGCAGGATGTCGTTATGCAGGATGGCTCTACCCTTGACATCTTCGGGCTGGTGGAAAACGGAGATTGGACGCTGGAGAACTTTGCGTACCTCATTCACGACTACACGATTGACCTGGACGGGGATCAGGAAATCTCGGTGTATCACGACCGGATAGCCTATGCAACCCCGCGCAGCGAGATTACGGCGTACAGCCATTTTGTGGCGGCGGGCATGCAGCTTTCCTCGGTCGACGAGGATGGCAATATCACGATCGATCTTGGTGAGAATACAGCAGACATGGTGCAGCGCCTCTGCGATATTTTTGCCGAGATCGAGAATAACTTCGACCATGCCGCGTATTTTGACGAAACGCCGAGCCAATCCATTGTGGCGTTTAAGCAGAACCGCGCGCTGTTCTTCGGGAACAGCGTGAGCTATGTGGACGAGATTACGGATATGACAACCGATTATGCGATCATCCCCTGTCCCAAGGCGACCGCCGAGCAGGAGAGCTATTATTCCGGTATCAACACCTGGACGCCCGGTTACCTTGCGTTTCCCAACCACTGCGGAAACGGAGATACCGATTTTGTCGGCTATGTGGCGGAGGTGATGGGGTATCACTCCTACCAGTCTGTCAAGCCGCAGGTGTATGACGAGATTCTGTGCCTGCGACTGGCCAAGGACCCGCGGCAGGTCGAAATTATGGATACCATCTATAACAATCTCTATGTCGATCTGAACTACATCAACGATTTCGGAACCTCCGCAAGCCTGATTGCCGACTGCATTATGGATTCCAAGGTGAACTTCTCTTCGAGCAAGGCTGCGATCGAAACCGTATTGGACCTTGTGCTTGATAAATTCGAAAAAGACATGAGCAGGTAAACCAAAGCCGGTGCAGTGTGAAACACCGGCTTGGAAATAAATATTCATAAAGGAGGAGCTGCTATGAAAAACTGCAAGCGGATTCTTTGCGCCCTATTGTCTTTTTTGATGACCGTTCCCATTGCCATTGTCGGCGCCGGTGCGGCGGACGACGACACTGCTCCGCCGGAAGCGCCGGCGCCCGGAACTGTGCTCTATGTACAGGATTTTGAAAACGTATCCGATGTGGACGATTTATGCTACACCAAATCAGACAACATGGCTTACAACGGAACCATCACATTTGCCTTGTCGGATACGCTGAATGGCCAAAGCAACCGGTGCCTGTCGGTCAAAAACGATACATCCACATGGGCGCTGCACCAATTGGTGCCGGAGGAAGTGACAAGGAATGTGGATGCCTATACCATTTCGTACAAAATGCAGTTGGATTACGGGAGCCGCACCTGGCACAACATGGTTGGCGTCCGGATCGGCGCGTATACCTCTGACAGTGCGTCCGGAACCTGGGTCACCACCTACTGGCCGATGAACGACGGCTGGAGATTACAATCCTATGACTCGTCGAACACCTCCGTTGCGAATGCGGTTGCTTCCGATGTCGATCTCGCGGACGATGAAAAGGCTGTCCGCAATATCCGGATCGCCGTTGACAATGCCGGTCAGACCGTGGCGCTGTATGTGGACGGCGTCAAAATGATCGAGCAGACCGGCTGCCAGCTCGGCGCGGGGCCGATTCATCTGATGGTGGAGCAATCCGTTGCATGGGTGGACGACATCTGCGTGACCGCAGGGGGAATTGAGGACGTTCCCACCGCCGTATACGGTGTACAGACGACCGAGGTGAAGGGAGAAACGCCGGAATCCGCCGGCACCTATGATATGCGTTTTGTAGGAACGTTTTGCGGAGCGCTTGCAAATATCAATCAGGTAGGGTTCCGGATTGTTGCGAGCTGGAACGAGGGCGGAGCTGCAAAAACGCGCGCCTTTCAGGCAAGCTCCGATACGGTTTACAGCTCGCTCAATGCACAAACGGGCGGCGACGTCGACCGGATTACCGCAGCCGAATGCGGCGGTGATTATCTGTTTGCCCTGACCATCACCGGTATTCCCGCCGATATCGCCGTGACATTCACCGTCCTGCCGTATGCAGTTGCGGAAGGGGGGACGGTTACCGGCACGCCCAAATCCATCACCGCAAGCAGACAGGCGGATGGCAGCGTTGCGGTCGGCCCGGCCGATGAGACGGTGCACGCGGAAGCTGCTGCGGCGTGAATGAGAGAAACAGGAGGGTTCAATGATGAAAAAACGGAATCAAGCTGTCTATATTTCCCCCAGTATGCAGGTTGCGTTTCTCAAAGCAGGAGATTTGATTTCCTGCAGCGGACTGACAAGCATTTCCGATGGCGACGGTATGATCATGGATTGGTCGCAGGGGGTATAGTCTCGGTTTTGATGTGCCCGTTTGCAATGCATATCAAAATCGCTTCCACGCAGGTTTACTTCGCAAGTGCCACCCCAAGCATCCGCAGGATGCAATCATAAAAAAGGAGAAAATGAATCATGAAAAGGCTCTTTTCCGTTCTGTTAGTGGCGACGCTTCTGGCGGGTCTGTTTGTGTTTCCGGCGTCTGCCGAGACGACCGATCCCGCAGCGGGTACGGTACTGTATTCCCAGAATTTTGACGATGCCGCCGATGTGGCGGCAACCGGATGGACGGCGTCTGACACCGGTGCGTGCAATTCCGACGCCTACACCGCGCAACTGGTCGACAATGGCGGAAATCAATCGCTGCTGATTACAAAGAACGACGGCTGGCAGGCAACGGCGTCCCAGTTCAAGGTTGTGGATGCGGACCTGCTGACTGGTGTGACAAAGTACACCATTCAGTATACCATGAACGGTGTGATTACCGACGCCTCCACCCAGTATATTTCCGAAATCGCGCTTCGCTTTGGAGACGTGGACCCCGATGATGCGCGCAAGGGCGAATACCTCACTTTTTCATCCGATAACGCCTCTGGCGATCTGTTCAAAAACTACCGCTACGATGCCGAGGGCAATCAGGTGGATTGCGGTGACGATAACAATTATGCTGCGGCACGCTGCTCGCTCCTCAACCGGAAGCTGCAGGTTGCCGTGGAGGTTGACACCGAGGCGGGCACCGTCAGCTACTATCTCGACGGGGCGCTGATCAACACCCGTACAGGTGCTTCCACCGTCGTTGGAGGCATCTATATCAAGATCATCAATGCAACCGTTGCCTTCGATGACTTCACGGTGAGCGTTGGCGGCTATGCGGACGCTCCCGAAATTGAGACTGCCAGAGTCCTGTACGAGCAGGATTTTGAGAACACCACCGCAACCGATCAGACCGTTGCCGCGGAGCTCGGGTACACCTTGGCCTCCACAATCTACTCCGGCGCCAATGAGATGCGTATTGTCGCATGGGGGGAGAGCAGGGCACTTCTGGTCGACCACGTCAGCTCCACCTACGGCTGTTATCAGATGGTTCCCGCAACCGCTTTAGAGGGCGTGACGCAATACACGATTCAATTTACCATGCAGCAGGACGAGAGCTCCGAATATCAGCAGGATCTGTTCGGCGTGCGCTTCGGCACGTTTGCGGCCGATTCCGCGGAGGGAGATTGGGTTGTGCTGCGTGCGGGCAGCTCCTGGAATACCATCAGCTATGATGCGGAAAACACGGCCGTCAACCAAGTGCGTGCCGATTTTACCCAAAATGCAAAGGCCGAGATCAGAATCGAGGTTGACGCGGTTGCCGGAACCGTCCGGCTCTACTGCGACGGCGTGCTCCTTTCCACCGCAACCGATACCGATACGGCTGTCGGCGGCATCTACTGGCTGTTTGGAGCGACCAAGGTATACATCGACAATGTCAAGGTGACAGAGGGCGTCAGTGCCGCGCCGGTCGAGGACGACGACGAGAACTGGCCGGTCCGTCCGGACGCCGACTATACGGGCAAACAGGCCGGAGAGGTGGTTTTTGCGGACAATTTCGATGCCGCACAGACCATTGAGGATCTCTATTGGCAGCCGGTTGACGGTACCTTCTTTGACAAGAATATGATCGACGTGGAGCTGGCGGATGCCGTCAACGGGAGCACCTGCGTCAAGGTGACAGGCGGAACGTTCACGTGGGGCGCGTTTGAAATTGTGCCCGCAAAGGCGCTGGAAACCTATGATGTTTACACCGTACACATGACGCTGAACGCCGTCAGTCTGAACAACCGCTTTTCCCTGTTCTATAACACCGCCAGCACCGACGCAACCTCGGACTGTGGTCTGCTCGAGCTTCGCTGGAATCCCATGATTATCCGGAATCAGGGCATTGTCGGCGGCAACAGCAATTCCTATACCGATGATCCCACCGCGGTCCCGCTTGGAACAACCTTTGAGCTTGCGGTTCAGATTGACCGCACCACCGGGGTTACCGTCACCTATATCAACGGTGAATTCTTCAACGTCGGGCTGAACATCAACACTGCGAAAAGCGCGCTTTACATTGTCGCGGAGAACTGTGAGGTCTATATGGACGATCTGATGGTGACGGCGGGCACCTACAGTGATTACGCCGATCCCAACAAGGATGACGACGAAGATGATGACAACAATGGCGACAATCCGGGCGACAGCACCGATGACAGCTCCGGCGACACCTCCGCCGAAACGCCCACAGCCGAAGCCCCCACCGGGGAAACGCCCGAAACCACTGCCCCCGCAGGCGGGCAAGAGGGCGGCTGCAAAAGTGCGGCCTCCTTTGGCGGCGCAGCGGTGATGCTGATGATCGGAGCGGCTTCGCTTGCCGTCAGTCGGAAAAAGCGGTACACCAATCGGCCTGATTGAGCCTTGCGCCGCGGCGCAGAGCTCCGCAATGCAAATGCGCAGACACTGCTCTGAAATCGGACGGTGTCTGCGCTGTTTGAAAAAGGAGATTCAAAGATGAAAAAACGATGGCTGCTGATTCTCTCCATCCTTTGTATTGGTCTGCTTTTTGCGGCTTGCCGGAAGGAGAAAACGCCAAACGAGGAACCATCCGCAACAGATGAGACAGCCTCCCCCGATGCCTTTCCGATTGCAGAGGCAACGGTGATTCGCCCGAGCAAAACGCCGGATATCATCATCACTGCCAGCCAGAGTCTCAATTCCGGGCTCACAGAGCTGTGCGGTGTAGATATTCGGCTGAAGGATGATTATATTTCCTCTGTCAATCCACCCGATCCCAATGCCTATGAGATTCTGGTAGGGGATACCAATCGCGATGCCAGCGTCGCCGCATCCGAGCTGCTGGCGGGCGAGGAGTTCGCTTATTACATCGGCCGTACGGGCAACAAAATTGTGATCCTCGGCACTACCGCAGAGATGACCGTGCAGGGAATCCAGCATTTTCTGGAGCAATACGTTACGGACCATCTGGTCAACGGCAGCTTGGAAATTGCCCCCGGTTTTTCTCACATCGGTAAAGCAGATGCCGTAACCATAGCAAATGCAGGGGAGACCGATTACAGCATTGTGACCTCGGTCCGTTTTCAGGGCTCCGGAGTGACCGCGAATATCAATCAGTTGAATGAGGCCATTCGATCGGTCATCTCCAAGTCGGCGCAGATCACCATTGATACCAAGGGCGAGGACGAGGCACGTGACGACAGCGCCAAGGAATTTCTTCTGGGCTACACCGATTATCCGCAGACACAAAATTATATACGCACACTGAATTATAACGAGTATGGAATTGCGGTGGATGGCAATAAGGTGGTGATTTTCGGCTTTTCCGATGAGCTTGTGTCAAAAGCCATTGCGCTGTTTGCTGATGTGCTGGAACGGAATGTGCAGCCGGATCAAACCATCCGTTTGCCTGCGGGGATGAAGCTCTGCCTGAGCGACAGCTCTCTCAAAGCGGATCTTCCGTATTTCCCGGACGGTACACAAAAGCTCGTATCGGTGGGCGGGGACGGGAACATGATTTATGTTTCGGATACCGACGAGACGGCATTCCGTGAGTACGGAGGCATTCTTACATCCAACGGCTTTACGCTTTATACCGAGAACACGCTGGGCAGCAGTTTGTTTGCCACCTATATCAATCAGGCCTTAACCGTGAATGTCGGCTTTGATCCGACCGATTCCACCGTGCGGATTCTGGTGGATGCCATTACCGAACGTCCTGCACGCGCAGAGGACAATTCGTACACGGCAACCACCCAAACGCTTTTGACGCAGGTAGGGCTCAACTACATCAAGAATGACACGGGAATGTCCTACTTTATGCGCTTGTCCGACGGACGCTTTCTCGTGTTTGACGGTGGTGCGGACGATGTGGATGACCATATCAAGCTGTACAGGCTGCTCCTTTCCCAGTGCGAAGAGGGGGAAAAGCCGGTGATCGCGGCGTGGTTCCTCACGCACGCACATGCCGATCATTTTCAGGTGTTCCTGAGCATGGCGCAGGAGTTTGCATCCGAATTGACCATTCAAAGCGTGGTCTATAATCTTCCGTCCTCCAATCTCGGGGAGATAGACCTTGCCCTTGTGGAGACCATTGACAAGGGCATCAAGGCAATTCCGGGCGCAAAAATCATTTATGCGCGCACAGGTCAGCAGTATCATATCGGAAATGCGGTGATCGACGTTCTGTTCACCCCAGAGGATGCATACCCGACCTATATCCAAAGCACCAACGACACCTCCGTGATTTTCCGCGTGAGCTGCGAGGGGCAGACCTTTATGGTGCTGGGGGATACCGAGGCCTTGGGAGCGTCCATCCTTTGCCGCCGGTATGGCAGCTTTCTCAAATCCGACATCATGCAGATGGCACATCACGGCTATACAGGAGGAAGCAATGAGCTGTTTGCGCTGATTGACCCCGAAACCGTGCTGTGGCCCTGCCCGGATCATTGGTTCCACGAGACACTGACATGGGATTGTAACCGGTTTATCGCCACCTCTCCGAATGTTGGGGAAATCATCAATGCAGGGCATGGAACTGCGGTTCTGCAGCTGCCGTACACTCCGAAAACCAGCGTTGGGCCGGATTATTCGGTTGGCGACATCATTTATCACGAGGATTTCGAGGATCTGTCACAGATTTATGAGACCGGTTGGTTTTCGGTCAACAGTCTGACCGAAACCATGCAATATACCGATCTGCTTTTGAAAAATGTGAACGGTGACCGGGGAATTTTGATGAACGGCTACGATAACTCGGTGCTTTGCTTCCTCCGGCCGGATGAACTGCAAAATGTCAGTGTGTATACGCTGGAGCTGAAGCTGCGTGTCAATCATCTTGGCAGCGGCTTTGCAATCTGGTATAATGATGCGTCTCCGATTGACAGTGCGGGGAAAGCATCCTATCATGTCACAGGCACAGGCACGCTGACGTTGGTTCTGGAGGTAGACCGGACGGCAGGCACCACACGTGTGCTGATCAATGGCGCGGAGGTGCAAACGCTCACAAACGCATCGAATGATGCGGGCGGTCTGATTTTCCACTCCCAGAACGCCGAGGTTTTTGTTGGCGAAATTACGGTGAGCGCGGGTACGCTGGCTGACAGAAATGATGCATGAATGCCGGAGTGCCTGCCACCCGGTATTGCAAAGAACCGATCCCCCTTAAAGGAATGATATGATGAAAATTCTTGATTTTTGTAAGCAGTATTGGAGCCTGACCGAAGCATGCTCCGCATTTGGCGGTGCTTATGTGCTGACAGTCTCCGCAGATGCGGCTGCGTATACGGCATTCTGCCGGGCATTGGGCACGGCGGGCTTTGCACTGGATACCGAACGCGAAGAGTACGGCAACCGCTTTGCAGTTTATGTTGGAGAGGATGAAACGCTTTTTGTGAGCTTCTTTGCGTTTGGCGAAAAGCTGCGCATGGTAGTCGAGCCGGGGAGCAAAGGGCTTTCTCCCCGCGCGGCCGGAGCGGCTGCCCCGGCGGTCACAACCCCGTTGATCACACAGGTCAGGCTGGCCTATTGCAAAGCCGATTGCGGTATGTCCTATGTCATTCGCCTCTCCGACGGAAGGTTTGTGATGATCGACGGCGGTTATGATGAATATGAGGAGGCTGACCGCCTGTATGACACACTGGCTGCGCAAAATGTTCTGGAGCGTCCTGTCATCGCCGCATGGTTTATCACCCATCCGCATGAGGATCATTACCGCTGCTTTATGAAATTTTGCCGGAAATACGGTGACCGCGTCGTTCTGGAGCGGCTTCACTATAACTGGCCGCTTGCCGGGCGATGCAAATATCCCTGCGACACATCCGCGTTTGACGCGCTTGTGGAAGCGTTGGGTGTGGAGGTGATTGTTCCGCATACAGGGCAGCGGTTCTGCTATGGAGACGCGATATTTGATGTGCTGTTTGCCTGTGAGGACCTGTATCCGGATGAGATCCGCAATACCAATGATTCCTCGCTTGTGCTCCGTATGGAGCTGGAGAACAAGCGGGTGTTGTGGTTGGGCGACGCCGAATTTGCGGCATGCGAGGAGGTTTGCCGCAGCTTTCCGGCAGGGGCGCTCAAATGCGACATCCTGCAGGTCGGGCACCACGGTTATGACGGCGGCTCTCCGGAGCTCTACCGGCGTTCCGACCCCGACGCCCTGCTGTGGCCATGCCCCGATTTTTGGTACCATCCCGTCCGCCTTTGGAACAGCAACCGCTTTTTGCGCACGTCGCCCCACATCAGGCATATTTTTGTGGAGGGAAACGGAACCGACGTGCTGGATATGAGCCTTGCCGATCCCGCTGCGGCAGCAGACAGAAGACCGGCGCCTCCAACTCCCCTTTATGATGAGGATTTTACGCATACCGGCCGGGTTGTGGATCTCGGATGGTCGTGCGTGACCGGGGGAGCCACGGGATACGCGCCGCCGGAAATTCATCTTTCCCAGGGGTGCTGCGAACTGTCGCAAGAGGAGGGCAGGGCGGTTTGCGAGCTGCTTCGCCCGGGGCTTTTGCAGGACGCGCCCTCTTATACCCTGACGCTTCAGGCCGGGATTGAGACGTCCGACGGCGGCAGAGCCGGCCTGATCTGTAATGACGCTTCTCCCACGGTGTGGAACGAGGATGCGGTACTGTGGCTCCCGTCCTCTGAGCAGATGCTCAATTTTGAGCTGACATTGGATGCCGAAAAAAAGCTGGGGCTGCTGAAATGCAATTCCGCAACGGTTTTTGAATGGGAATATATCCCGGCGGAACGTCGCGGACTATATCTGGTGCTGGAGCATGCCTGCGTTCGGCTGAAGCGAATCCGAATTGATCAAAAGGAAGACTGAAAATGGAACTGAAGGGAAAAATCATGAATGTCTTGGGAGACAGCATCACCGAGGGAATCGGCGTCTCTTCCAAGGACAAAATTTATTGCAATCTGCTCAAGGACCGTTTGGGGCTTGCCGAGGTACGCAATTACGGCGACGCGGGTAAGCGCTTTGCGGCGCAGCAGCAGGACGACGGCTCATGGAGTGATCACAGGAATTTTTATGATCTGGCAAAGAAAATGGATCCCAACGCGGATATTGTGGTGGTGTTTGGCGGGACCAATGATTTCGGTCACGGCAACGCTCCGCTGGGCAGCTTTGGAGACCGCAACACACATAGCTTTTACGGCGCATGTCATGTCCTGATGCGGTATCTGACTGAAACCTATCCCGATGCCGTGATTGTCTTTATGACGCCCCTGCACCGCTGCCAGGAGCTGGGAAAATACGGCGGAGGGGAAAAAACGGTGGAAAGCGCTCCGCTGATCGATTACGTCAAAGCGATCCGTGAGACGGCCGAGTATTACGCGATTCCTGTGCTGGATCTGTACTCGATGAGCGGTATTCAGCCCAATATACCGGTCATCAGTGAAAAATATTGCCCTGACAGGCTTCATCCAAACGATGCGGGACATGCCCGCATTGCCGACAGGCTGGAGTGGTTCCTGAGATCGTATTGAATAAAAAATCACGGGAGACTCAATCTCCCGTGACCAGGTTGTAGACAAAAGGCGCGTCAAATAAAAATTGCACAAAAGCGCTCGTCCGCTTTTTCTTTGAGCATGTAGGCGCAAAGAAAAAGCTTGGCAAAAAGAAAGCGCCGTATAGGAATTTCGCCGCCTGCGGGCGGCGACGAGGGCTACGCGCCCTCGACCGCGCAAACTTTTGAAAAAGTTTGATCAAAACTTTCATCAAACTGACGAAACCTGTTGCTTTGGTCTACAGTCTGATCACGGGAGACTCAATCTCCCGTGACAAATTTCCGATATTTTGCCGGTGTAATTCCGACATGGGCTCTGAACGATTTTGCAAAATTGCTCTGGCTGGAAAAGCCGCATAGCTCGGCAACCTTTGTGGATGATTCCTGCAGCAGGAGCGATTTGGCCTTTTCAATGCGGAACTGTGTCAGATACGTGGTGAACGATGTGGCGAAATGGCTTTTGAAAAGTCTGCAAAAATGCTCTTTGTTATAGGCCAGTTCTTTTGCAATGTCGCGTGTATAGATCGTTTCGGTATAGTGCTGTTCCATATAGTTCAGTACTTGCTTGATAAAGTCGAGGTTGGGGTCCTTTACAGAGCTGTTCGGCGTAGTGTGTATTTTTCCGCAGGAGTTGACGATGGAAAAAAAGCGAAACAACCCTCCGAAAAAGAGCAAATCATCCTCGGCGTCATCACTCACCGCGTGATACATGTCGAAAAAGGCCTGCTTCAACTCCTCATAACGTTCTTCTTTGTGGGAAAAGAGATGCTCACAGCGAATGGATTGATTCAGAAGCGAGTTGGCAAGATTCTTTGCCATGGTTGTGAGCGGGTGCTCCAACACCGATACGGAAAAATCGAGGCATTGATGTGAGCATTCCGGATGGTCGGCATCGTAATAGCCGCCGTGGAATTCAAAGGGATTGATCAGAATCAAATCGCCTTCCTCAAAAGCAAGCTCCTTGTCTGTAAACCCGATTGTCACCTTTCCGGAGCCTTTTGTAAACAGGATGATTTCAAATTCCGCATGGTTGTGCGGAGAAGCAAATGTGAGATGACCGAATGTGTCCTTAATGAGATATTTGTCGGCTCTGGATCGCTGCCTGTAATATGCAACCGGCAAATGATTGCAGCTTGCGTTGAAATGATTGTCATATCGATAATTCATGGATCAATATGCGCTCCTTTCCGTATTCGGTCGAGGTCTGCCGCGCGGTCTGCTTCGGTATGATTACCAAAATTATTATATCATATATTACGAAAAAAGTAAATGCTTATTTGTAAACAGAAAGGGACATTTTCACATGCTGACTGCCTGTTTGATTTTGGCCATGATTGTGATGTACACAGCACAATCCCTGTTTTGCAAGCTGTATTCGGCGCGCTATCCCGGAGAGAGGAGCATATCCTCAACGGTTTTTTCGGTGGTTGTCGGCATGATCATCGCTTTATCCGGCTTTGTGGCCTGCGGCTTTCATTTTTCTCCTGCACCGCTCACATGGCTGTATGGCATCCTCAATGCCGCGGTGATAATCGGGTATAACTTCTGCATGGTGGGGGCCTCCACCAAGGGGCCGTATTCGGTACAAATGGTGTGTATGCTGTCGGGGGGGATTTTGCTGCCTGCTTTTATCTCTCTGTTCTTTGGTGACCGTCTTTCCTGGGTACAGTGGGTTGCCGTTGCTGTCATTCTTGTGGCAAACGGCATGGTGAATTACAAAAAGGACGACCAAAAGGTACAGGGCAGGTCGTTTTACCTGCTCTGCATCGGATTGTTTGTTTTCAACGGATGTTATGGCGCATTGCTCGATGTACAGCAGCGGATCACAGGGGCGGAGGATCGCGAGGAGATGATTATTTTGACCTATTTGCTCTCGGCACTTGCTTCGGCTGTATTCCTGGCATGCAAAAGACGAAAGCAGTTTTTGAAGGATTTTAGACAGACCAAGCAGTCGCTTACCTTTCTCCTGATCTGTGCTCTGGCTTCTACGCTGGCCATTCATCTGTTGGTCTACATCATCCCGCTGATCAATATCACAGTGCTTTATACCTTTGATAACGCGGGAGTGCTGCTTTTGAGCGTTGCCTGTTCGTGTATGTTCTTTCGCGAAAAGCTATCGGGCGTCAATGCCGCAGGGTGTGTCATGATGGCTGCCGGACTGGTGGCAATGTCTTTGTTTTGAGGACTCCAAATTTGCGGGCTTTTCGGATTGGCTCGCTGACAAAAATCCGACGTGCAGAAAGCGCAGGGACCGCAGCCGGAATTGCGCGGCGCGTCCCTCCATCCGCGATTGTCTGCAATCGAAATATTCTTACAGAATCAGTTTATTCAGAAGCATTGGAAAGGAATTCAAATGATGAATCAAGCTCATGTTTTACGTACGGGTGTTGCATATCACGGCAACCGCATTCTCCGCCATGTGGAGGATGATATGCGCGACATTGTCAACCATGGTATGAATATTGTGGTGCATATGTTTTCTCATAACGATTGGGACCGTCATCTTGGCGTAATGCGGGATATTGTCTCCATCTCCGAGGGCTATGGACTGGAGGTATGGATTGACAACTGGGGCATCGGAGGCCCTCCCGGTGATAAATCGCATTTTTTGCAGTATCATCCGGAAGCGCACCAGGTTTATTCAGACGGTTCCATTGACCCTGTCAGCTCTTGCTATAACAGCGAAGCGTTTGTGGATTTTACCAAAAGCTGGATGGATGCGGTTGCGGAGTTCGGAGGCAAGAAGATCCTTTGGGATGAGCCGAGATTCAAGCAAAAGGAATCGGCATTTACTTGCCATTGTGAAACCTGCAGACGTCTGTTCGAAAGCCGTTATCATCATCCGATGCCAACGGTTCTGACAGATGAATTGCGGGATTTCCGTTCGTGGACCCTGATGAATTATTTTGATTGTGTGACAACCTATGCGGCATCTCTTGGCATGGAGAACTGCATGGGCATCATGCCGCGCACACTGGAGTACACAGGCGGGCTGATGCAGCTTGGGCATGTGGATGATTTCGGGATTGACCCCTATTGGCATCCTGAAAATCCGCAGCGTTATCGCGAGCCATACGAGTTCGTTTACAATGCTACGAAGGATGTGACCGCGCTTGGCGCACAGTATGGGAAAAAGACGCATCTGTGGATTCAAGGCTACAGCATTCCTGCGGGCTTTGAGGACGAAATCATTCTTGCTACAGACGCGGCATACGACGCGGGGGCGCGCACCATTCTTTATTGGAGCTATCGCGGCGCAGAATCCAACACCTACCGCAGTCAGCATGCCGATGTCTGCTGGCGGGTGATGGGGGAGGCAGTTTCCCGCGTCCGCAACCGTCACTTTGATCGGATCAGGGATGAGCAGATGGGACAAATGAAAAAATAGTGTCAGAGGACCGCCGGCTCATATTGACGGAACGAATGCCGAAATATAAACGGCCGGTATCTGATTACAAGTCAATTGACATCGCAATCACCGAATACAAAAAGGAATCCGGACCCATAGCCGATCGGCTATGGGTCCGGATTCCTACTGTATTGGTGCGGAAAACGGGACTTGAACCCGTACGGTGTGAACCACACGCCCCTCAAACGTGCGCGTCTGCCAGTTCCGCCACTTCCGCATCTCACGACCTTTATATTTTATCATATACGGCGGCTTTTGTCAATACCTTTTCCGCAATTTTTTTGCATAGAATTTCTTCAACCGCAATGAGGTTTAGGCGCTTTCTCTTCGGGGGCTTGCCGATGATGGTATTTCTCAACCCGAACAATTTTCACAGGCGGTTTCCCGCGCCTGTGGGATTACGCCGTTGCAGCATCTGACCAAGGTGCAAATTTCATTTCAGAAATAACAAACGCGCGCACCGTTTGCAGAGAACCGGTGTGCGCGCTATGTTTCGGCAGTCAGGTATAGGTTTTCATAATTTCCTCCGCGACCTCCCGCTTGGAAATGCAGCGGTCCATCGCCTGCTTTTCGATGTAGCGGTGCGCGTCCGGCTCGGTCATTTTCAGATGGTCGATCAGAATCCATTTTGCGCGGTTGACCAGACGGATTTCCTTCATTTTTTCCTCGGTGGAAACGGTTTTTCTCTCAAACTTTTTCAGCCGCTCCCGCGTGGCGATCATCCAGTCAAACGCCTGAGACATAATGAGCTTGGATGTGGGCTTGGGAAGAACAAACACACCGTGCTCGGCAACTCTCGCGTAGGTGGCTGCGTAGACGTCCGAGCGCACCATCAGGAGCGCAACCGTGGTTCTGACGCCGGACAGCTCCTCGGCAAAGCGTACGCCGGTATCATCCGGGAGGGGAGAATTGACGACGATAAAATCATAGGCCCGGTCCGCAATCGCACGCTTTGCCGCGTTGACGCTTGTTTCTGTTCGGATGGGGTCAAACCTGGAATCAGGGAGCAGATTTGCCAATGCCGTATTGAAGGCGTCGGATGCGGATACCACCAGAACGCTGTAGATATTCTCCTGCAAGCTCATGTTTGGCTCCCTCCTTTGCACGGAACTCCGAAATTCTGATTCAGATGAGTTTTCTGCCGTAAAGCCCGATGATCTGCGCGGGCAGATGCTCCCGAATGAATTCGCTCTTCTGCATCACGGCGATGGCCTCATCCAATGAGGCGGGCAGTCTCCGAAGCTGCTTCAATGTCGCTTCATCGGCCTTGAAAAGGTTGAAATCGGCGGCCGGCGGGGGCAATAACCGGTTCCGAATGCCATACAGACCGGCGTAAATAATCAGGGCAAACGCAAGATACGGGTTCGCGGTGGGGTCGGGAGAACGCAGCTCCATCCGCTTTTGCTCATAAACCGCTGCCGGAACGCGAATCAGCTGGGAGCGGTTTTCTGCCGACCAGGAGATGTAAGCCGGAGCCTTGCTGAAGCCGAAGCGCTCATAGGAATCCTCTCTCGGGTTGAGGAAGGCGGACATCTCCGGGATCAGATGCAGCACGCCGGCGATGATGTGGGGCAGCAGATCCTGTTTGGTATTGTCTTTGGCGGACAGGTTGATGTGGAACCCGTTTCCTGCCTTGTCCTTCAGGGGCTTGGGGGAAAAATCGGCCCACAGGCCGTTTCTGCCCGATACGGTTTTGACCACTGTGGCAAAGGTCATGGCGTTGTCCGCGGCCGTGAGCGCGTCCGAATAGCGGAAGTCGATCTCATTCTGCCCCGGGCCCTCCTCATGGTGCGAGCTTTCGGGACGAATGCCCATCTGCTCAAGCATCAGGCAGATCTCCCGACGGATGTTTTCCCCTTTGTCGTCGGGGGCGATGTCCATATATCCGGCCTCGTCATAGGGCGTGTGGGTTTTGTTGCCCTGTTCGTCGAGCTGAAACAGATAAAACTCCAGCTCGGGGCCGAAATCAAAGGTGACGCCTGCCTGTTTCGCATCGGCAATCGCCCGGATCAGGATGCTGCGGGTGTCACACTCAAACAGCCTGCCGTCCGGGTAGGTGATGCTGCAGAACATGCGGACCACTCGCCCGTGCTCGGGGCGCCAGGGCAGCACTGTCAGCGTGGAGGGATCCGGGTGCAGCATCAGGTCGGAGCGCGCCTCGTCCCCAAAGCCACGGATCGCGGAGGCGTCAAACGCAATTCCGTCCGCAAAGGCGCGCGGAAGCTCGCTCGGCATGATCGAGATGTTCTTTTGCTTCCCGTATATGTCGCAGAAAGCCAGACGGATGAATTTGACGTCCTCCTCCCGGACATATTGAATCACTTCCTCCGCAGTATATTTCATGAAGCTCCTCCATTCCGCCGCCCTGCGGCGGCAATTTGTTTGATTGTGTCGGGCGGCGTCCCGGCATAGCCGCGGTCTGCCGCTTCAGTTTGCCACATACATCTGATGGTACGGATTTTTGGTATCCGGTGTCACGACGGTGAAGGGAGCGGACAGCAGCTCTCCCGCGTCCAGCCCGAACAGGGCGCAATATTCGTCGAGATATTTTTTCAGCCCATCCAGTGCGCTGCGGTCGGCCGGCGCAACGCGGACCTGCTCCGGGAAGCGGATGCCTTTGCAGTCCGACCGGAGAAGCATTTTTCCGCCGTGCATCCCGGTGCAGGGGAAATTGCTGACAATGGGGCGGTCGGAGGCCTCCAGCCCGAGCACCACAATCACCCCTCCGGCCTGATATTCGCCGAGAAAGCTGCCGGCCTTTCCGCCGATCATCATCACGGGAACCTTATCCTGATATTCCTTCATATGAATGCCGGCGCGGTAGCCGGCGTTGCCCCGGACATAGATCTTTCCGCCTCGCATGGCATACCCGGCGGCGTCGCCGATGTTGCCGTCGATGACAATGGAGCCGTCGTTCATGGTGTCTCCGACCGCATCCTGCGCGTTGCCGCGGACGCGGATGGCCGCGCCGTTGAGGTAGGCTCCGAGCGCGTTGCCCGGCGTGCCCTGAATCGTGATGCTCCGGTCCGAAAGGCCCGCCGCGATGAAGCGCTGCCCGAGGCAGTGGGTGATCTCGACATCCCCCCGGCTCTGCCGGATGGCTTCGTTCAGAGCGGCATAATCCATTCCGGCCGCGTCAATCCTCTTCATTATACCACACCTCCCAGCATATTTCTACGTTGATTTTGTGAATAAGCGAATAAGGTCGGAGCTTTTTTGAGCAGCTCGAAGTTGACGGTGTTCAGAGGAACCCGTTCCCGGATGAGCGCCGTGTAAATGCCCGCGCGTTCCACCTGGCCGATCAGAATATAGCCCGTGAGCAGCCCGTCCCGGGTGAACAGGCGTTTGAGAAATCCGTCCCCCTTCTCCTCGTACAGCTCGCCCCCCTCGTCCGGGCCGAAATAGCTCCCGGCGGTGATGGCGTGCAGACCGAAAAAGCCGATCGAGTTCATCGGAATGGCCTTGTCGAACACCTCCCGGCCGCCCGCCATATTCACACCTGCCGCGTGCCCTTGCAGGTAGGCGTTGGGAAGGATGGCAAGCACCCGGCGTGCGCCCAGCGAGGCGTCCATCCCCTCGGTGCAGTCGCCGGCGGCGTAGAGATCCGGCAGGGAAGTGCGCATGCGCGCGTCTACAAGGATGCCGCGGTTGACCTCGCCCCCGATGTCTTTCACCAATGCGGTATTGGCACGAACGCCGACCGCCATGACCAGAACGTCAAAATCCACCACGGCCCCGCTTTTCATCACCGCATGGCCGCCGTTGAATTCCGCCACCGTGTCGCCGAGCATCAGCCGAATGCCGTTGGCCTCGAGCCGCTCCTGCATCATCGCGGCGCAGGTGTCGTCGAGAATGCTCGAGAGTACGCGGGGCGCGAGATCGCAGACCGCAAT
This sequence comes from uncultured Clostridia bacterium, assembly GCA_944391805.1. Classification (GTDB taxonomy): domain Bacteria; phylum Bacillota; class Clostridia; order Oscillospirales; family CAG-272; genus UMGS1865. The sequence goes on along the minus strand of CALXUY010000036.1, from coordinate 46,223 downwards.
GCTTCCCACGCGCGCGCGGAGCCCCTCGGCGCATTTCAGGCCGATCAGACCCGCGCCCACGATCAGCACGCGGCTGTCCCTGCCGATGGCTTTTTCCAGCGCAAGCGCGTCGTCCAGCGTCATGAAGGAGAAGCGCGCGGGCACGGTTTCCAGCCCCGGGATCGGGGGAACAAAGGGGGAGGAGCCGGTGGCCACGCATACGGCGGTGTAGGGGAGCGCCGAGCCGTCGTCCAACAGAACCGATTTTGCCTCCCGGTCGATCGAAACCGCACGACGGCCATACAGAACGCGGCAGTTGTTCGCCTCATAAAAATTGGCGGGACGATAGTTCATTTTCTCCGGCTTGCTTTTTCCTTCCAGATAATAGGAGATCAACGGACGCCCGTATACAGGATGTGTCTCCTCCGAAATCACCGCGATGGGCGTGGCCCTGTCAACACTGCGGATGCCTTCGATGCACCCGACGGCGGCCACACCGTTTCCGATAATCACATATTCCGCCATATCCGTCACCTCTCCTCATATACAATCGCATGGTTGGGGCAGCCCCTGACGCATGCCGGCTCGCCGCAGGCGTTCTGCAGGCAAAGCTCGCACTTCTGCATCACGCCGGTTTCCCCCACGGCCAGCGCCCCATAGGGACATACCAGAATGCAGGTCAGGCAGCCCACGCACCTCTCCCGGTCGATCCGGATGACGCCGTCCCGAACCGAAAGCGCGCCCGCGATGCAGCTTTTGACGCAAATCGGGTCGGTGCAGTGGCGGCAGGAAACCGCGTAAGCGATTTTTTCGTCTCCTTCGATGTGGATTCTCGGGTAAATCGGCTTGCCCTTGAGCGCGTCGGCCATATTTTTCATGCCGGAATTGGCAAACGCACAGTTGTATTCGCACAGGTGGCAGCCAAGGCACCACTTTTCGTTGACATAAATCCGCTTCATGATAACCGTACCTCACCTTTCATTCCCCGGCGTGGGAAATTCCGAGAATCCGCAGCTCTCTGTTGGTCAGCCCAACGCCGCGCAGCATCAGGCGGTTGCCGCGCAGCGCCTCAATCGAGTTGATTCCCATGCCGCCCATCAGCTCCTTGATCTCATGCTGCCATGCGCGCATCAGATTGACCAGCCGCCGGGAGCCGAGGTCGGGATTGAGACGCTTGACCAGCTCGGGGCGCTGTGTGGCAATGCCCCAGTTGCATTTGCCGGTCTGGCAGGTGCGGCAGAGGTGGCAGCCCAGCGCCAGAAGCGCCGCGGTGGCAATATAGCAGGCGTCGGCGCCCAGAGCAATGGCTTTTACCACATCGGCAGCCGAGCGGATGCTGCCGCCGACCACCAGCGACACGTTGTTGCGGATCCCTTCATCCCGCAGCCGCTGATCCACCGCTGCCAGTGCCAGCTCGATCGGAATGCCGACGTTGTCCCGGATGCGGGTGGGAGCCGCGCCGGTGCCGCCCCGAAAGCCGTCGATGGCGATGATGTCCGCGCCGCTGCGCGCAATGCCGCTGGCAATGGCGGCGATGTTGTGAACCGCCGCAACCTTTACAATCACCGGCTTTTTGTATTCGGTCGCCTCCTTGATCGAGAACACAAGCTGGCGCAGGTCTTCAATTGAGTAAATATCGTGGTGCGGCGCGGGGGAGATCGCGTCCGAGCCTTCGGGAATCATGCGGGTGCGCGAGACGTCCCCCACGATTTTTGCCCCCGGCAGATGTCCGCCGATGCCGGGCTTTGCCCCCTGACCCATTTTGATTTCCACCGCCGCGCCGGCCTTCAGATACTCCTCGTGAACGCCGAAGCGGCCGGAAGCCACCTGCACAACGGTGTTCTCGCCGTAGACATAAAAATCCTCGTGCAGGCCGCCCTCTCCCGTGTTGTAGAGAATGCCAAGCTCCCGCGCCGCGCGGGCCAGGCTCTCATGCGCGTTGTAGCTGATGGAGCCGTAGCTCATCGCCGAGAACATCATCGGCATCGACAGCTCGAGCTGCGGAGGCAGCCTGCAGAGCAGCCGGCCGTTTGCATCGCGCCGGATTTTTTCGGACTTTTTGCCCAGAAAGACCTTGGTTTCCATCGGCTCGCGCAGCGGGTCGATCGGGGGATTGGTGACCTGCGAGGCGTTGATCAGAATATGGTCCCAATACACCGGAAGCGGCTTTGGATTTCCCATCGAGGAGAGCAGCACGCCGCCGCTCTCGGCCTGCTTGTAAATCTCGTGAATGGTATCCTGCTGCCAGTTCGCGTTTTCGCGCAGCGCGCAGTCGCTTTTTACAATCTTCAGTGCCCGGGTGGGGCAGAGCGAAACACAGCGCTGGCAATCCACACACTTGGATTCGTCGCTGAGCATGACCTTGCGGTTCTCATCGTATGTATGCACCTCGTTCGCACACTGTCGTTCGCAAACGCGGCAGGTGATGCAGCGGCTCTCGTTGCGGATCACCTCAAATTCGGGATAGATGAAACGGACACTCATCAGAAGCACCCCTCCTGTACCTTGATAATGACCGGCTCGCCGCCGGCCGGCGCCCAGATATTTTCGGCGTCCGGCTCCATGACGCGGATGGCGGCCTCCTCGCTCGCGATATAAACCCTGTTGCCCTTTTCTCCGGCAACCATCGAGCGCAGCTTCAGGCGGTCGTTCAGCGCCATCAGCCCGCCGTTGAAGCCGAGAATAATCGAAAACGGCCCGGTGACCAGCAGGCTCGGGAAGAGCGTGCGCAGATAGACGTATTTTTCCCTTTCCGCGGGGTCGGTTTTGTTTTCAATGGTGCTCCAGAAGGGAGCTGCCACCACGCTCGCTGCCTCTTCCAGCGTCAGCCCCTGCACACGCAGCAGGTAATCCATAATATAGGTGATGACCTCGGTATCGGTTTGCAGATTGCACTGATAGCCGAACATTTCAATATATCTCCTGTTCGCGTCGTAGGAGGAGATCTCTCCGTTGTGCACAACCGAGTAATCGAGCAGGGTGAACGGGTGCGCACCGCCCCACCAGCCGGGCGTGTTGGTCGGGTATCTGCCGTGCGCGGTCCAGGAGTAGCCCTCGTATTCCTCCAGCCGGTAAAATTCGCCGACGTCCTCCGGGAAGCCCACGGCTTTGAAGGTTCCCATGTTCTTCCCGCAGGAGAATACGTATGCGCCAGGCATTTCGGTGTTGATTTTCATGGCTGTGCGCACCACAAATTCCTTTTCGTCCACCTGCATCGAGGCCAGAACCGAGCGCAGCGGCGCGACAAAATATCTCCAGATAATCGGTTCATCGGTAATCGCGGCAATTTTGCGCGTGGGAATGATTTCGGATTTCACAATTTCAAAGCGTTCCTTCAGAAAGATCTCGCAGTTCTTTCTGGTCGCGCGCTCGTCAAAGAAAAAATGCAGCGCGTACAGATCCCGGTATTCCGGATAAATTCCGTAAGCGGCAAACCCGCCTCCCAGACCGTTGGAGCGGTCATGCATGGGCTTCATCGCGTCGACAATCTGTCTGCCGGACATCCTCTCGCCGTCCCTGGCAATGACAGCCGCAATCGCGCACCCGGACGGAATGCGCACCTGACCTTCTTTCAACATATATCAACCCAGCCTTTCCAATGAAAAAAGAAAGACGTTCACGGAGGGACAGCGGTTGCTGTCGCCCATGAACGCCATTGCTCATATGCAAGTATTATAGCACGCATCTTGCAGAATGTCAAGCCATTTTCATCAAAAAATTTCGGATTCTGCAAGATTTTTCAAAAAACTTTTCAAAAACCCCTTGACAAACGCTTGCGGAAGGTGTATAATAGGCGGCGTAAAGGCAAAGGCGTCTTGATGGGGGGACCCATCGGAGACGCCTTTGCTTTTTTGGTTGGCGCGGAAAAGGAGGGAATGCTGTGAGACCGGACGCATGGCAAACAACAGAGCGGACAGCCGGTTTGCATTTCTGCGCGCGGGTGCTTTCCCGGACCGGAAGGCCGCCTTCCAGAGCTGCGGAGGCAGCAATGGAGCATGGCAAAGCGCGCAGGGGAAGCGGGATTTCCGGAACGATTGCACTGCCGGGCGGCAGCAACGGTTTTGCAGTCGTGAACCGATCCCTTCATCTGGGGACAGGTGCAGCATACCGGGAGCCGGGGTTTGCTTTGCGGCGCAGCCGTGCAGCGGCACTCGTCCTTCCGCAGTGATCAGCCGGCGCTGTGAAGGCCGGAAATGCTTTCGTCTACAATCATATCAATCACAAAGGCAAAGACGTCTTACATGTGGAAAACCATGGGGCGTCTTTATCTTTATTTACAAAGGAGAATACAGTATGGCAACGGTAAAAGAAGAGTTCGGCAGCCTGGTCTTTGATGACAGAGTGATGAAGTCGATGCTTCCTGCAGAGGTGTACGCTTCGCTCAAAAAGACCATTGACGAGGGGAAGGAGCTTGACCTCACCGTGGCGAACGTTGTCGCCGCGGCGATGAAGGATTGGGCTGTAGAGCGGGGAGCCACGCACTATACGCACTGGTTCCAGCCGCTCACCGGCGTGACCGCAGAGAAGCACGACAGCTTCATTTCCCCCGCGCCGGACGGCGGCGTGATCATGGAATTTTCGGGCAAGGAGCTGATCAAGGGGGAGCCGGACGCCTCCTCCTTCCCGTCGGGCGGGCTGCGCGCCACCTTTGAGGCAAGAGGCTACACCGCATGGGACCCCACCTCCTATGCGTTTATCAAGGGAAAAACGCTGTGCATCCCCACCGCGTTCTGTTCCTATGGCGGGGAAGCGCTCGACAAAAAGACACCGCTGCTGCGCTCGATGGAGGCGCTCAGCCAGCAGGCGCTGCGCATTCTGCGGCTGTTCGGAAACACCAGCGTCAAACGGGTCATCAGCAGCGTAGGGCCGGAGCAGGAGTATTTTCTGGTTGACAGAGAGATGTACAATCAAAGAAAGGATCTGATTTACACCGGCCGCACGCTGTTCGGGGCAAAGCCCCCCAAGGGGCAGGAAATGGATGACCATTATTTCGGCGTCATCAAGCCCCGCGTTGCCGCCTACATGGAGGATCTGAACGAGGAGCTGTGGAAGCTGGGCATTTATGCCAAGACCGAGCACAACGAGGTGGCTCCCGCGCAGCATGAGCTGGCGCCGATCTACTCCACCACCAACATCGCAACCGACCACAACCAGCTCACGATGGAGATCATGCAGAAGGTTGCGCTGCGGCACGGGCTGGTCTGCCTGCTGCACGAAAAGCCCTTTGCGGGGGTCAACGGGAGCGGCAAGCACAACAACTGGTCGATCGCGACCGACGCGGGACAGAACCTTTTGTCCCCCGGTGAGACGCCGTATGAGAATGCGCAGTTCCTGCTCTTCCTGTGCGCGGTGATCCAGGCGGTTGACGATTACCAGGATCTGCTTCGCATTGCCGTGGCCACTGCCGGCAACGATCACCGTCTCGGGGCGAATGAAGCACCGCCGGCTGTGGTTTCCATCTTCCTCGGCGACGAGCTGAACGCGGTTCTGGAGGCCATTGAAACCGACGCGCCCTACAGCGGAATCGCCAAGACGCAGATGAAGCTCGGCGCGGATGTGCTTCCCAAATTCAACCGAGCTACCACCGACCGCAACCGCACCTCACCGTTTGCCTCCACGGGCAACAAGTTCGAGTTCCGGATGCTCGGCTCCTCCAACAGCATCGCCTGCGCCAACATCATGCTCAATGCCGCGGTTGCCGAATCGCTCAGGATTTACGCCGACCGTCTCGAGGGGGCCGCCGATTTTGAAACCGCCCTGCACGAGATGATCAAAAAGACCATCAAGGATCACAAGCGCATCATTTTCAACGGAAACGGGTACGACGACGCATGGATCAAGGAGGCCACCGAGAAGAGAGGCCTTTGCAACTACCGCACCACGCCCGACTGTATGCCCCACCTGCTGGACGAAAAGAACGTCAGAATGCTGGTCTCTCACAAGGTCTATTCCGAGGTTGAGCTGAAGTCCAGATGCGAGATCATGCTGGAGAACTACTGCAAGACCGTGGTGATCGAGGCCAACACCATGGTGGATATGGTGAAGAAGCAGATTCTGCCGGCGGTGGCCGGATATGCCGGTGAGCTGGCCGGGAGCATTGCCAAGAAGCAGGCTGTGGGCAGCGACGTCTCCTGCGGCTATGAGAAGGGAACGCTCAAAAAGCTGTCGATGCTTGCCGACCAGATCTCGCAGTACACCGCCGAGCTGGAGACCGTGCTGCTCGGTCTGAAGGAGGCTGACGACATCTGCGAGGAATCCTATGCCATCCGCGACACGGTGCTGGCCGCCATGAGCAAGCTGCGTGTGGTGTGCGATGAGGCCGAGACCGTAACCGCCGAAAAATACTGGCCGTTCCCGACCTATGGGGATCTGCTGTTCGGCGTGAAATAACCCGTTCCTCAGGCAGGGAACCACCAATTCATCGAATCAGAGAGGTGACAGAAATGTTCAGTTTGATAGATACGCTATGGGTCTTTCTCGCCGCGATTCTGGTGTTCTTTATGAATCTCGGCTTTGCCTCGGTAGAGGCCGGCTTTGCCAGATCAAAAAATACCGTCAACATTCTCTCCAAAAACTTCATTGTGTTTGCCATTTCCTCGCTGGGCTTTCTGCTCCTGGGGTGGGGGCTGATGTTCGGCGGCGACAACCCGATCCTCGGCACCGAGCACCTCTGGATCCTCGGCAACGCGGATCTCTCGGCCTATGACGATACGCTGACCTCCAGCGTGCCGTTCTGGGGCAAGTTCTTCTTCCAGCTTGTGTTCTGCGGCACGGCCGCAACCATCGTTTCGGGCGCGGTTGCGGAACGGGTCAAGTACATCTCCTTTATCATCTTTTCGTTTGTGCTGACGCTGGTCATCTATCCGGTGGTCGGGCACTGGGTATGGGGCGGCGGATGGCTCGCCGATCTCGGCTTTATGGATTTTGCCGGCGATACCGTGGTGCACTCGGTGGGCGGCTGGGCGGCACTTTCCGGTGCCATGATACTGGGCCCGCGGATCGGAAAGTACGACAAAAACGGAAAGCCCCGCGCCATTCCCGGGCACAATATGTCGCTGGCGGTGATCGGCCTGTTCGTGCTCTGGCTGGGCTGGTTCGGCTTCAACCCAGGCTCCACCATGAGCTTTCAGAACCCCTCCGACATCATGCACATCCTGATGACCACCAACACCTCCGCAATCGCCGCGGTGGTGACATCCACAATCACCGCATGGATCTTCATCGGCAAGCCGGACCTGGGCATGACCGTCAACGGCTGCTTGGCCGGTCTGGTTGCCGTCACAGGCGGATGTGCCTACTTCACGATTGAGGTTTCGCTGCTGATCGGCGCGATTGCCGGTGTGTTCGTGGTGTTTGCCGTGATGTTCTTTGACCGCATCAAGATTGACGACCCGGTGGGCGCCACCTCGGTGCATCTCGGCTGCGGCGTACTCGGAACCGTTTTTGTGGGGCTGTTTGCAAAGGAGGGAGTTACCTCACTTTCCACCACAAACGGACTGTTTTACGGCGGCGGGTTCGGGCTGCTCGGAACGCAGCTTCTGGGGATTGTCGCGGTCGGCGCGTTTACCTTTGTCGCTTCCTCGGTTGTCTGGCTGATCCTGAAAAAGACGGTCGGCATCCGCGTCTCGGCCGAAGAGGAGATCGCCGGCCTTGACATCGGCGAGCACGGCAACCATGCATATCCCGATTTTGTCACCGCGGTGGAAAGCCTTGACTACGGCGAGCCGGCTTCTGCGCCTGCCGTCACGGGCGATGCGCCCGTTGCGGAGGCAATTCCCGTCAAACAGGTGCCCATAGTGCCGGAGGGCAGCGTTCCCAAGCTGACAAAGGTGGAAATCATCTGTAAAGAGGCGCGTTTGGAGACGCTGAAGAACGCGATGATGGGCATCGGTATCACGGGTATGACCGTCTCGCATGTGCTGGGCTGCGGCGCGCAGAAGGGCAAGCCGGAGTATTACCGCGGCGTGCCGGTGGAGGCAAGCCTGCTGCCCAAGGTGCAGGTTGACATTGTGGTCAGCAAGGTGCCTGTGCGCGATGTGATCGAAACCGCCAAAAAGGTGCTCTACACCGGACATATCGGCGACGGCAAGATCTTCGTTTATGATGTGGAAAACGCCGTCAAGGTCCGCACCGGCGAGGAGGGCTACGACGCACTGCAGGATGTGGAGTAAGCGCGCCGGCTGTCAGTCCCGGTGATTCGCACACATCTGCCCGCCCGGGCAGAACCCCGGCAGGCCGCGCGGCAGTGTGGCCGCGGCCGGAACCAAAAGCGTTAGAGAAAAGAAAAGTAATGCGGGAATCCTGCCCACAGCGAGTGCGGGACGGTGGGAGCCGTATGGCAGGGCCGCATGAAGAACACTTTTCGAGCTGCAATCCGAAAGGGGAACCCCGAGTAGGTGCGCCGCCCGGTCGTGCGTCAATCGACACAGCCTTATCGGAGGCGAAAAAAAGAACAAATATAGGTGGCACCGCGAGTACAGCACTTGCCCTATAGAATGCTGAAATCTTTTGTTTCGGAGGAAACGATTATGTGTTCAATCATGGGTTACTGTGGGAGCGGCGCCCCTTTTGCGTCGTTTTCCGAGGGCTTTGCGCGGACGGTCTCGCGCGGGCCGGACGACTCGAAAATAATCGATACCGGATGTGGGCTGCTCGGCTTTCACCGCCTCGCCATCATGGGGCTGACTCCGTCGGGAATGCAGCCGTTTGAGCTGGACGGCAGCTATGCGGTTTGCAACGGGGAGATTTACGGCTTTGCGCGGCTGAAGGAGGAGCTGATCGGAAAAGGCTACACCTTCCGCAGCGACAGCGACTGCGAGATTTTGCTTCCCCTGTACCGCGAGTACGGAACCGGTATGTTCGCTATGCTGGACGCCGAGTTCGCCTGTATCCTCTACGACGGCAAAACCGGGGAATACATCGCCGCCCGCGACCCCATCGGCATCCGCCCCCTGTATTACGGGTACGATGCATCCGGCGTGATTGTGTTTGCCAGCGAGGCGAAAAACCTGGTGGGGCTGTGCGAGAGCATCCTGCCGTTCCCGCCCGGCTGCTATTACCGGGGAGGGGAATTTGTCCGCTATACCGATATTGCAAAGGTTGACGCCGTTTGCACGGATGATCTGGAGACCGTGTGCAAAAACATCCGCGAAAAGCTGATTGCAGGGGTGGAGAAGCGGCTGGTGGCCGACGCGAAGGTGGGATTTCTGCTTTCCGGAGGTCTTGACTCCTCTTTGGTGTGCGCGATTGCACAGCGGCAGAGCAGGGAACCGATCCAAACATTTGCCATCGGTATGAGTGAGGACGCGATCGACCTCAAATACGCAAAGCAGGTGGCGGACTATATCGGCAGCGAGCACACCGAGGTGTACATGACCCCTGATGATGTTCTCTCCTCGCTGGAAGCCGTGATTGCCATGCTCGGAACCTTTGACATCACCACTATCCGGGCCAGCATGGGCATGTATCTGCTTTGCCGGGCCATTCATGAGCGGACCGACATCCGGGTTCTGCTCACCGGAGAGATTTCCGACGAGCTGTTCGGCTATAAATACACCGATTTTGCGCCGAGCGCCGCGGCCTTTCAGGAGGAATCCGAAAAGAGAGTCCGCGAGCTGCATATGTATGACGTGCTCCGGGCGGACCGCTGCATCTCGGTCAACTCGCTCGAGGCGAGGGTGCCGTTCGGCGATTTGGATTTTGTGCGGTATGTTCTGTCGGTGGACCCCGAGCGGAAGCTCAACCGGTACGGGAAGGGAAAGTATCTGCTGCGCCATGCGTTTGAGGGGCTGGGGTATCTGCCGGATGAAATTCTCTGGCGTGAAAAGGCCGCCTTTTCGGACGCGGTCGGGCACTCGATGGTGGACGACCTCAAGGCATACGCCGAGCGCATGTATACCGACGCGGAATTTGAGGAGAAGCGCCTGCGCTATCGGCACGCCATGCCCTTTACAAAGGAATCACTGCTCTACCGCGAGATCTTCGAGCGCTATTATCCCGGACAATCCGAAATGATTGTTGATTTCTGGATGCCCAACCGGGCATGGCAGGGGTGCGACGTCAATGATCCCTCCGCCCGCGTTCTGTCCAACTACGGAGCAAGCGGCGTATAGCCGGCAGGCGGGTGGCATACAACATGCGGGTTGCCGGCAGTCCGGCCTTCCAAGACGGGGCTTTGACAGGTGGGGCTTCGGGCAGATGGGGCCCGCACTCCTGCCGCGGTCGGCTGCTTCGGGCAGATACGGAATACAGAGAAAAAACTGCAATGCGGCACAGGCGCTGCCGGAGGAGAACCGGCGGCTCTGTGCCGCATTTTTCATGATCATTTTTTCGTCAGCCTATTGACAAATTGGCCGAAATGGTGTATAATATTCTGCGGTAAAAGAAATGGCGCCGATGAGGTTTTTCGGCTCCGTTATACAAGAAAATATCAAAAAGGCAAAGGCGTCTTTGATTCTGGAATGAAAAAGGCGTCTTTGTCTTTTTTTGCTGCCGCGGGACGGCTTGAGCTATGCCTGCACGGACGGATGGAATCGGGAAACGGGATGCCGAATTGGAACAGACAGACGGAATATTGGCGATTTTCTCGGACTGTGTCCGGCCTTCGATCCCGGTCAGACCCTCGATGCATTTTTGCATCGGACGGCAGGCGGAGAACACAGGGCGGCGCAGTACAGGAGGCGAAACATATGGCAGCAGAGCGGAGGAGGAAACGGCAATGACAAAATTCATATTTGTAACGGGCGGCGTGGTATCCGGGCTTGGAAAGGGCATCACCGCCGCATCTCTCGGCAGGCTTCTCAAGGCGAGAGGGCTGAAGGTGGCGGCGCAGAAGCTCGACCCCTATATCAATGTCGATCCGGGAACCATGAGCCCGTATCAGCATGGGGAGGTGTATGTGACCGAGGACGGCGCCGAAACCGATCTCGATCTCGGGCACTATGAGCGCTTCATCGACGAGGATCTGAACAAATACTCCAACCTGACCACGGGAAAGGTCTATTGGAACGTGCTCAACAAGGAGCGCAGGGGGGAGTATCTCGGCTCCACGGTGCAGGTCATCCCGCACATCACAAACGAGATCAAGGAATTTGTTTACCGGGTGGGTAAGAAAACCGACGCCGATGTGGTCATCACCGAAATCGGCGGCACGATCGGCGACATCGAGTCCCAGCCCTTTCTGGAGGCCGTCCGCCAGATCTCGCTGGAGGTCGGCAGAGAGAACAGCCTCTTTATTCATGTCACGCTGGTGCCTTTTCTGCGCGGCTCGGACGAGCACAAGTCCAAGCCCACGCAGCACTCGGTGCGCGAGCTGCAGGGGATGGGCATTCACCCCAACATCATTGTCCTGCGCTGCGACGAGCCGCTGGAGGACTCCATTTTCAAAAAGATTTCGCTCTTCTGCAATGTCCGCCCCGATTGTGTCATCGAAAACATCACGCTGCCCAACCTCTATGAAGCGCCGCTGATGCTGGAAAAATCCAACTTTTCCGCGGTGGTCTGCCGGGAGCTTGGGATCGACGCGCCTCCCCCGGAGCTTTCGGATTGGGAGAGCATGGTCGAGCGCATCAAGGCAAGGCCGCACCATGTCCGCATCGGTCTGGTCGGGAAGTACGTCGGGCTTCACGATGCGTATCTCTCGGTTGCCGAGGCCCTGAAGCACGCGGGATATGCGCACAATACGCATATCCGGATCGAGTGGATCGATTCCGAAACCCTGACGCCCGAGACCTATGAAGCCGCGCTCGGGGGCTTGGATGGCATTCTCGTCCCCGGCGGGTTCGGCAGCCGGGGCATTGAGGGCATGATTCTGGCCGCGAAATATGCCAGAGAGCGGATGCTGCCCTATTTCGGCATCTGCCTCGGAATGCAGATTGCCGTGATTGAGTATGCCAGAGGAGTTGCGGGCATTGCCGATGCCAATTCCGGCGAGTTCGATGAGCAGTGCCGGCACAAGGTCATCGACTTCATGCCCGGGCAGAGCGAAAATATCGACAAGGGCGGAACGCTGCGACTGGGCGCATACCCGTGCGAGATTCAGCCGGGCACCACGATGGAGCGCTGCTACGGCGCGCGTTCCGTCAGCGAACGGCACCGCCACCGATATGAGTTCAACAATGATTTCCGGGAGGTGCTGACCGGCAGCGGGCTGACGGTCAGCGGCCTCTCGCCGGACGGCCGGCTGGTGGAGACCGTGGAGCTGACAGACCGGCCCTTCCATGTCGGGGTGCAGTTCCACCCCGAGTTCAAGAGCCGGCCCAACCGGGCGCACCCGCTGTTCAAGGGCTTTATCGGGGCCGCGCTGGCGCACGCCGAAGGAGGAAGGACATGAGCATCGACGCGCAGGTCCGGGAGGAATGCGGTGTGTTCGGGGTGCTGGCGCCCGAACCGACCGATGTCGCCAGTCTCTGCTACTACGGTCTGTACGCGCTCCAGCACAGAGGGCAGGAGGGCTGCGGAATTGTGGTCAATGACGACGGTGTGTTTGCCTCTTATAAAGATCTCGGCCTTGTCAGCGAGGTGTTCGGCGCCGAGCGGCTGGCAAAATTTCCGAGCGGTACAATGGCGGTCGGCCATGTCCGGTACGGCACCACAGGCGGCAACAGCCGGAGCAACTGCCAGCCCATTGAGGTCAACCATCAGAAGGGGAGAATGGCGCTCTGCCACAACGGCAACCTCTCCAATGCGGCCGAGCTGCGCAGTGCGCTCGAGATGAGCGGGGCGATCTTCCACACCACCAGCGATACCGAGACCATCGCCTACATCATCACGCGGGAGCGCCTGCGAACCCCATCCATTGAGGATGCGCTCAGCGCGGCCATGCGCACACTGGACGGCGCGTATTCGCTCGTGCTCATGTCCCCGCAAAAGCTCATCTGCGCCCGCGATCCGTACGGCTTCCGGCCGCTCTGCTTCGGAAAAACCGCAGACGGGATATATGTGGTGGCGTCCGAGTCCTGCGCGCTCCGCGCGGTGGGGGCCGAGCCTGTGCGCGATGTGGAGCCGGGCGAAATTCTGGTGTTCTCCGGGGGCGGGCTGGAGAGCCGCCGCGAGCACTGCGGAAAAAAGAGCAAAAAGCTCTGTGTTTTTGAATATATATATTTTGCGCGACCCGATTCGGTCATCGACGGGGTGTCGGTGCATGCCTCGCGTGTTCGCGCGGGAGAAATTCTCGCCAAGACGCACCCGGTCAAGGCCGATCTGGTGATCGGTGCGCCCGACTCCGGGCTGGACGCGGCGCTCGGCTTCAGCCGTGCATCCGGCATTCCCTATGGCATCGGTCTGATCAAAAACAAATATATCGGCCGCACCTTCATCTCCCCCGGGCAGGGCGCGCGGGTGGACGGCGTCCGCATCAAGCTCTCGGCAGTGGAGGAGAGCTTGCGGGGGCAGCGGGTGGTGCTGGTTGACGATTCGATTGTGCGGGGAAACACGATGGGGCGCGTGGTACGCCTGCTCAGAGATGCGGGCGCGCGGGAGGTGCACATCCGCATCTCCTCACCCCCCTTCCTGCACCCCTGCTATTACGGGACCGACATCGATTCCGAGGAGCATCTGATCGCATGTCACCACACGGTGGAGGAAATCGCGGAACTGATCGGCGCGGACAGCCTCGGCTATCTCCCGGTTGCGGCGCTGGCGGATCTGGCGCGGAGTCCGGACATCTGCCGCGCCTGCTTCTGCGGCGATTACCCCACAAGCGTGCCGACCGACACGCGCAGGGATCGGTTTGAACAAAAGCTCTCGGCAAAGAAAACGGAGGTGTGATATGGTTCGGAGCTACAACAGGAAAATCATTCTGGAGGACAGCGGAGAATATTACGGATACGGCTTTGGCGACGGCTCGGACCGGGTCTGCGAAATTGTATTCAACACCTCCATGGTGGGGTACCAGGAGATTGTATCCGACCCGTCCTATACCGATCAGGCCGTGGTCATGACCTATCCGCTGATCGGTAACTACGGCATCTGCGACGACGATTACGAGACCAACACGCCCACCATCGGCGCGCTGATCGTGCGGGAATACAACGATATGCCCTCCAATTTCCGAAGCACGGCGACGCTTGACGAGGTGATGAAAAAATACCGGATTCCCGGGCTTTGCGGCGTGGATACCCGCAGGCTGACCCGTTCCATCCGGGATTTCGGCTCCCGCCGGGTGCTGCTCACAGGGGCGGACACGCCGAGGGAGGAGGGGCTGCGCATCCTGCGGCAGACCGCGGTTCCGACCGACGCCGTATCAAGAGTCAGCTGCAAAAGCATCTGGTATTCCCGTGTACCGAACGAAAAATACCATGTGGTTGCGATCGACTGCGGCATGAAGCAGAATATCGTGCGCTCCCTGAACCGGCGGGGCTGCTCGGTGACGGTGGTTCCGTGGAGCACGCCGGCATCCGAGATCGAAAAGCTGTCTCCCGACGGGGTGTTCATCTCCAACGGCCCGGGAGACCCCACCGACGTGCCGCCCGTCATCGAAGCGGTGCGGGCGCTGTGCGGCAGATATCCGGTGTTCGGCATCTGCCTTGGCCATCAGATCATTTCGCTGGCCTATGGCGCGAAAACCTATAAGCTCAAATTCGGTCATCGCGGAGGCAACCATCCGGTGCGCAATCTTGAAACCGGCCGGATCGAAATCACTTCGCAGAACCACTCCTATGCGGTGGACGCCGGCAGTCTGGCCGGCACCCGCCTGACCGTGACGCATGTCAACCTGCTTGATCAGACCGTGGAGGGCGTGCGGTGCGTGCAGGACCGGGTGTTCAGCGTGCAGTATCATCCCGAGAGCGCGCCCGGGCCGCAGGATTCGGCGTACTTGTTTGACCAGTTTCTGGATATGATGGAGGGGGAGAAAAAGCATGCCTAAGAGAACCGATATCAGAAAGGTGCTTGTCATCGGCTCCGGTCCGATTGTGATCGGTCAGGCGGCCGAGTTCGACTATGCCGGAACGCAGGCCTGCCTCGCGCTCAAGGAGGAGGGCTACGAGGTGGTGCTCTGCAACTCCAACCCCGCCACCATCATGACTGACACCAGCATTGCCGATAAGGTTTACATGGAGCCGCTGACGCTGGAGTATATCGCAAAAATCATCCGCTATGAGCGGCCGGACGCAATTCTTCCGGGCATCGGTGGGCAGACCGGGCTGAACCTTGCCATGCAGCTCGAGAAGAAGGGGATTCTCAGGGAGTGTCGCGTGGAGCTGCTCGGAACCAGCAGTGAGTCCATCGAGCGTGCAGAGGACCGCGAGCTGTTCAAGGAGCTTTGCCAGAGCCTTGGGGAGCCGGTTCTCCCTTCGGGTATTGCCGGTACGGTGGAGGAGGGCCTGGCCGTTGCCGCCGGAATCGGCTATCCGGTGGTGCTGCGCCCCGCCTTTACGCTGGGAGGAACCGGCGGAGGCTTTGCCGACAACGAGGAGGAGCTCATTCCGCTGATGAAGAACGGCCTGTCGCTCTCTCCTGTCGGTCAGGTGCTGATCGAAAAGAGCATCAAGGGCTTCAAAGAAATCGAATACGAGGTGATGCGCGACCGCAACGACACGGCCATCACGATCTGCAATATGGAGAACGTGGACCCCGTTGGCATTCACACCGGGGATTCGATTGTGGTCTGCCCCTCCCAGACACTCGCCAATAAGGAGTATCACATGCTGCGGGACAGCGCGCTCAAAATTATCCGCGCGCTGAAGATCGAGGGAGGCTGCAATGTGCAGTTCGCGCTGGACCCCTATTCCTTCCAATATTATCTGATCGAGGTCAATCCCCGCGTGTCCCGCTCGTCGGCGCTGGCCTCCAAGGCGAGCGGATACCCCATCGCCCGCGTTTCGGCCAAAATCGGCGTGGGCATGACGCTGGACGAGATTCGGATCGCCAATACTCCCGCCTCCTTTGAGCCGACGCTGGATTATGTGGTGACCAAAATGCCGCGCTTCCCGTTTGACAAATTTGCCGACGCCAACAATTCGCTTTCCACACAGATGAAGGCGACCGGCGAGGTGATGAGCATCGGCCGCACGATTGAGGAGAGCCTTCTCAAAGCCGTCCGGTCTTTGGAAATCGGATTGTATCATCTGCACAATCGCAAATTTGATGAGGTCAGCGATTCGGAATTGCTGGATTATATCAAAATTGGCACGGATGACCGGATTTATGCCATGGCCGAGCTGCTGCGCAGAGCTTGCGACGCGGGGAGAATCGCCAGCGCAACCGGCATCGACATGCTCTTTATCCGCAAGCTGCAGAACATAGTGGAGGAGGAGCGGGAGCTGGCCGCACACCCGGGAGATCTCCGGGAGCTGGCCGAGGCCAAAAAAATGGGATTTTCCGACAGGGAGGTGGCTTCCCTTTGGAACATGAGCGAGCTGGAGGTGTATCGGCTCCGCCGCACGCAGGGGATTGCTCCGGTTTACAAGATGATCGACACCTGCGCCTCGGAGTTCGAGAGCTATATCCCCTATTTCTATTCCACATACGAGGAGGAAAACGAGTCGGTTGTCTCATCCCGGAAAAAGGTGGTCGTGCTGGGCTCCGGCCCGATCCGCATCGGTCAGGGGGTGGAGTTCGACTACTCGACGGTGCATGCCGTGCAAACCATCAAGGCGGCTGGCTATGAGGCCATCATCATCAACAACAACCCCGAAACGGTTTCCACCGACTATACCTGCTCGGATAAGCTCTATTTTGAGCCGCTTTGCGTGGAGGATGTGATGAACGTCATCGAGCTGGAGCAGCCCGAGGGCGTGATTGCCACGCTTGGCGGGCAGACCGCCATCAATCTGGCCGGGCCGCTGGCAGAGCGCGGCGTGAAGATCATCGGCACCGACTGTGACGCGATCGAGAAGGCCGAAAACCGGGACGCCTTTGAAAAGCTGCTCTCGGAGCTGCGCATTCCCCAGCCAAAGGGCAGGGCGGTGACCAGCATTGAGGAGGGCGTGCGCGCGGCGGAGGAAATCGGGTATCCTGTGCTCGTCCGCCCCAGCTTTGTGCTCGGGGGCCGGGCCATGCAGATTGTGGCCAAGGAGGACGCGCTGCGCGACTATCTCAAAACCGCCGTGGAGATCGACGAGGACAAACCGGTTCTGGTCGACAAATATATCCGCGGCAAGGAGGTGGAGGTTGACGCCATCTGCGACGGGGAGCGCGTGTTTGTGCCCGGCATCATGGAGCTGGTGGAACGCACCGGCATTCATTCGGGGGACTCCATCAGCGTGTACCCCACCTTCTCGATTCCGGAGCAGGTCAAGCAGACCATTCTCGCGTATACCGAAAAGCTCGGCCTCGGCATCGACATCATCGGGCTTTACAACATCCAGTTTATTGTGGACGAGAACAACAGCGTATATATCATTGAGGTCAACCCGCGGTCGTCGAGAACCGTGCCCTTTCTCTCCAAGGCCACGGGCTACAGCCTTGCGGATATTGCCACGCTGGTGATTCTCGGCAAGAGCCTTCACGAGCAGGGGCTGGACCGGATTTACCCGGAGGAGCAATCGCGCTACTATGTCAAGGCGCCGGCATTCTCCTTCTCCAAGCTCCGGGGAATGGACGCCTATCTTTCCCCCGAAATGAAATCCACCGGAGAGGCCATCGGCTATGACAAAAAGCTGCATCGCGCCATGTACAAGGCCATGATCGCGTCGGGGCTGACGCTCCGCAATTACGGCACGGTTGTGGTCAGCGTTGCCGATGAGGACAAGGAGGAGACCCTGCCGCTGGTACGGCGGTTTTACGAGATGGGCTTTAACATCGAGGCAACCACCCTGACCGGACAGTATCTCAAGGATCACGGCATCCGCACCCGCATCCGGCACAAGCCGAGCGAGGGCAGCGAGGAGGTGCTGGATTCCATCCGGCAGGGGTATGTGAGCTATGTCATCAATACCCGGGCAATTCTTTCGGGCAAGCATTTCGGCGACGGGGTTGCCATCCGCCGCTGCGCCGCGCAGAACAACATCACCATGCTGACCTCGCTGGATACCGTGCGGATGCTGCTCGATGTGCTCGAGGAGGTGACCATGGGCATTTCCACCATCGATGCCGAGTCCAAACGACGGGTGAGCGATCAGCCGCCGGCTTGAGCAATCATTTCGGGCCGACTACAATGAGCCGGGCTTTGTGTCCGGCTCATCAGGTTATAGACAAAAGGCATATCAAATAAAAATTGCGCAAAAACGTTCGTCCGCTTTTTCTTTGAGCGTGTAGGCGCAAAGAAAGAAGCAAAGGCTTCGCATGGCTCAGCCGCAAATCTGCTTCGCAGATTTTGCCAAAAAGAAACGCCCAAAAGGGTTGTTTCGCCGCCTGCGGGCGGAAACTTTTGCGAAGCAAAATTTCTGGCGGTTTACCGCCTTGCGAGAGAGGGCTTCGCGCCCTCCACCGCGCAAACTTTTGAAAAAGTTTGATCAAAACTTTCATCAAACTGACGAAAGCCGTTGCTTTGGTCTACAGTCTGGAGCCGGACTTTGTGCCCGGCTCATTTCTCTTGCTGCCGATTTTCGGGCGGAATTTCAAGAAAATTCAACAAAGCTATTGAAAAGCCGGCCAGTGGTGTGGTATAATAGGAGAGAATTTACAGAGCAAAGGAGCTTGGATGATGAAAAAAATCTATTCCGGAAAAACCAAGGATGTCTACAGCCTCGAAAACGGAAATGTCATGCTGAAATTCAAGGACGACTGCACCGGCAAGGACGGTGTGTTTGATCCCGGTGAAAACAGCGTCGGCCTGACAATTGAGGGCATTGGCAAAGCCAATCTGCAAACCTCGGTCTATTATTTTGAGCTGCTGAAGGCCGCAGGCATTCAGACCCATTACGTCAGCGCAAATGTGGAGGATGCCACAATGGAGGTGCTCCCGGCCAAGGTGTTCGGACATGGTCTGGAGGTCATTTGCCGTTTGGTTGCCACCGGCAGCTTCATCCGCAGATATGGAGAGTACATCAAGGACGGCACCCCGCTGGAGGGCGGCTATGTGGAATGCACCTTTAAGAATGACGAGAAGGGCGACCCGCTGGTGACCTCCGAGGGGCTGGCTGCGCTGGGCGTCATGACACAAGCGCAGTTTGACAGTATGAAGGAGCAGACCCTGAAAATCACGAAAATTGTCGCGGACGATCTCAAATCCATCGGCCTTGATCTGTGGGACATCAAGTTTGAGTTCGGCTACAACAACGGCAGGGTGATTCTGATTGACGAAATTGCCTCCGGTAACATGCGTGTCTACCGCAACGGCAAAATCGTTGATCCGGTGGAGCTGACCCGCCTGATTCTGAACAGATAACCGCGCCGCTATCGGATGGGCAAACAACCGGGGCAAAGCCAACGAGCTGGCTTTGCCCCGGTTGTTTGCCGTTTTTATTTGATTGCCGGTTTTTTTGCGGCAGGAGACAGGCATGGAACGGACATTTCCGGCACGATTTTGAGCACATAGGATTCGGCGTTCATTCCCACCACAATCAGAGTGATCTGCGTCAGCGTCATGCCGAAAAGCGAGCCGATGATGGGGGTGGAAATTGCGGATACCAGAATCACCAGCACCGCAGTCAGCATAACGAGCAGGAGATCACAGAGCAGCAGACTGCCGATGTTGCGCAGGTTGACGATCGCTTTCATGGGCACCCGCTTCCACGCGTGCACGATATATGCCTCCAGCAGGGAAATCAGACCGAACAGCAAAAAGGCGAGCAGGGCGGCGAGCAGAATGCCGATGCTGCCGAACAGCACCAGATAGGATAGCAAAAACACCAGCGCGGCTGACAGCGGCGCGTCTACCAATAGCACCAGCAGCGTTTTTTTGAGGGAGCGCTTGGCAATGGCGTTCCGAATCAGCATTTTTGTGATCACAGTGCCGGCAAACAGCCCGATGAACAGGAAAACTGCCACAAGCACCACATATAAGAAGATGTTCAGTACAGCCTCCAGGATGGCGGAGGAAAGCTGCAGTGCGACCGCTTCTCCGTCCACCCCCACAGCGTTCAGGCAGGCGTTTATTGTATCGGTCATCCATTCCGGGCTGAGCAGAGCTTCCAGTGCTTCATTCGGGCGGTTCCAATCCAAAGCCGAAGTTTTCTGCTCCAGACATTCCATCAGAGAAGGAAAGTCGATCTGCCATTCTGCGGCAGTGCTGCCGATTTGGCCGATCAGACCTCTGACGCACCCGGAAATGCCGGGTATGGCAATGGATAACCCCCACACGAGCGCAAATGCAAGAACTCCGAGTGAGGTAAAGAAATACCGGAGCGAATAGAAATAATTTTTGATACCTTGTCTGATCATATTGTTGGATGGGATTGTCGGCTGCACAGAACGTTATTCCTGCGCGGCAAATGTGTTGTTTGCAAGCAGATAGACTTCAGCCGTTTCGGCAAGCAGCGTGGCACGGAATTCGGCTTTTCCCTCATTTTCCAGCGCCGCCTCTGCCTCCTCTCGGGTATATCCGGAGCTCATATAATCGGCAATGAATTCCTCGGTGAGTTGTTCCGTCAGCTCCGCGTCCGGCGTCAGGCCAAAGAGGGCAACAATCTGTGCGCTCTGTAAATATCTGCGGGCAATTTCCTTGCATTCCGTAAGGATCTGATCTTCGGTGAGACCAAAATACTGCAGACACCGTTCGTAATTGTTTTGGAAGTAGTAGAACGCATAGGCGTGAAAGTAATCCAAATTATACTGATAGAAGTACTGATATGCCTCCTGCGGAACGTCTGCGTCGGAAAGCCCGGGAATCAGATCCCAGACGTTGGCCTTCAGCAAGTCGTTATACACCTCATTTACCCATGCGTCCATACTCTCGTATTCATTTTCCACCGCCATTTCGTCTGTCATGGTACGGTCATAGATGCAGTTGAGCGTCATACGGAAAACGACTGCTTTGCCGGCCAGGCTGGCCTCTCCGTAGTCTTCCGGAAAGGTGACAGGAACATCAAATGTTTCACCGACTGCATGCCCTGCAATTCCTTCGGCAAAGCCGGGAATATAGCCGCTGTTCTCGGAAATTTTGATTTGCACATCCTGAGCGGCGCCGTTTTCAAATGCCTCTCCGTCGAGATATCCGGTATAATCGATATTCACAACGTCTCCCGTCTGTGCGGTTCCCTCGGTCAGCTCCGGCATCTCATGCTCGGCCCAGTATTGATCCTTGATGTTCTCCAGCGCCTGGGCGCGCAGATCGGTAGAGATGGTGTTTCCGGTAAAGCTGCCCTCCGGCAGTGTGAAGCGCTCCGCAAGCGCTTCAAAGTCCGGGTGGCTGTACTCCGGATGCGGATCGGGGAGTGTTTCCGTAGGCACAAGCGTCAGCGTTTGCGAATAGGCTGTCATGCGTATGGCATCCTCGGTTACGGTGCAGTCGGCAGTGACAGAGGTCCCGTCTCCTAACGTATATTGGATGGTCAGGCCGTCATAGGTGTAGCTTCCGTCGTAGATGTCCGCATATTCATAATATCCGGGCGTAAGCGCATAGAGCTTCAGGCTGCCGTCGCTGAAAAACTGCATGACCATCGCTTCGGATGCGGCATACCATTTGCCAATGAGCAGATACGGCTCGGAAGGCTGCCGCGGCTCCTCGGTGGAGGGGGTATCGGTTGTGTCGGGCGCTGTGGATTCCCCCAGTATCGGGATGTTTTCCGCATCCGGATTGTTGAAGGAGCAGGATGCGGCAGACAGCGCAACGGTCAGCGTCAGCACCATGCCCAGGATGGATTGTTTCATCATAACGGCTTCCTTTCCATTTAGGATTTTCATCTATTATAATATAGATCACAGGATTTTGCAAGGGGGCATGAGGATTGTTTACAATTTCTGCGAAAGATGTCGTTGCGGCGTGTCAAAATATGGGAAAAGGCATAGAATGATAACGAGGAGATTCCTCTTTTCATCATTTTACAAAGGAGATTTTACGGTTATGGCGGAAAATAGATTCCCGTGTGCTCCCTCCGGCTCGAGCAGAGAGACTGTATGCATTGAAACCAACCGTGTTCTGGATTCCTGCCGGGATCGCGATTGCTACGAAAACGTGCGTGTGTATCTCTCGGATTTCGGAAACGATATTCTGGAGCGCACCGGTGCCATCCGCGCCAAGTGTGCGGACATTATGTGGACCAACATCAGCGTTGATCCCATTCAGTTCAACCGCGGCTTTTATGCGGTAACCATCCGGCTTTATGTGAAGATCGTGTTTGAGGCCTGCATCGGCGGCGGACGCTCGCAGGAGCTGGAGGGTGTTGCTGCTTTGGAAAAGCGCGTGATTCTTTACGGCGGCGAGTGCAACGTCAACATCTTCCGCAGCGACAATACCGCTGCCGACAGCTTCTGCGCGCTGCCTGAGCCGAACTATGGCTGCCGCAATGTGCCCACCGCCGTTGTGGAAACGGTGGACCCGGTTCTGCTTGGCGCCAAGATTATGGAAAAGGCCAGCGACTGCAATTGCTGCTGCTGTTGCTGCAACGAGCATGATCTGCCAGAGCATGTGATGACGTCTTTTTCTGCGCCTATCAGTTTTGATGACGATAGAGCCCGCAGATTTCTCACGGTGTCCCTCGGCATTTTCTCTGTGGTTCGCATTGTGCGCCCCGCGCAGTATCTCATCCAGGCTACCGAGTATGCCATTCCCGAGAAGGAGTGCGTAGCGGTAGAGGAGGATGACCCCTGCCATGTGTTCCGGCACATTCCGTTCCCGACGAACGATTTTTCCTGCAACATGGGCTGTGGACAGGATAAGAGCGACCGCTCTTCCTCCTGCCGCTGCAACAACGGGTGCTGATGCCTACCGGATGAAGGCAGCGAATAACAACGTCCGCAGCGGGAGTATTCCTGCTGCGGACCATTTTGATACCGAACCTGCGGCAAAATGCCGGGTTATGCGTTCTTTCTCGGCTGCTCGGAGCGCTCCACCGGAACCGTTTCGGCACTGTTGAGCAGCTCCCGGTGCAGTACAATTCTGCATTTTCCGGTTTTCCGGATGCACTCCGGCGTAATCTCCACCCGTGCCACATCATGCCGGGAGGGAATTTCATACATAATTTCGGTCATGGCACTCTCGAGAATGGCACGCAGCCCGCGCGCGCCGGTGTTCCGCTCCAGTGCCAGCTTTGCAATCTCCTCCAGCGCCTCATCGGTGAAAACCAGCTCCACGCCGTCCATGCTGAACAGCTTGCGGTACTGGCGGACCAGCGAGTTTTTCGGCTCCGTGAGAATGCGGATCAGCGCATGGCGGTCAAGGTCATTCAGTGTCACGATGACCGGAATCCGACCGACCAGCTCGGGAATCATACCGAACTTGATGATGTCATGCGGAACCACATCCTTGAAAATCCCGTTGTCCTTGCGCTCGGCCTTGGTGAGTATTTCTCCGCCAAAGCCGATGGTCTGGTTGCCCTTGCGGTTTTCGATGATGCTCTCCAGCCCCTCAAACGCGCCGCCGCAGATGAACAGAATGTTCTGCGTGTTGATCTGAATAAACTCCTGATTCGGGTGCTTTCTGCCGCCCTGCGGAGGTACATTGGAGATGGTGCCCTCCAGAATTTTCAGAAGTGCCTGCTGCACTCCCTCGCCGGAGACATCCCGTGTGATCGACCGGTTCTCGCTTTTGCGGGCGATTTTGTCAATTTCATCAATATAAATGATGCCGCGCTCGGCCAGCTCCACATCGTAATCGGCGGCCTGAATCAGCCTCAGGAGGATGTTTTCCACGTCCTCGCCCACATATCCGGCCTCGGTCAGGGTGGTGGCGTCGGCAATGGCAAAGGGAACCTTCATGGTTTTTGCCAGCGTTTGCGCCAGATAGGTTTTGCCCACGCCCGTCGGACCGATCAGGAGCACATTGCTTTTTTGCAGCTCAACCTCGTCGTCAGGCTCTTCCTGCTTTTTCGGTTCGCCGCGCTTGCCCTTGACGGGCTTTTTCTTTTCCTTGGAAAGAATCCGCTTATAATGATTGTAAACAGCAACCGAAAGGGCAACCTTGGCTTCGTCCTGACCAATGACATATTGATCCAGCGACGCCTTGATCTGCGCAGGGCGGGGAAGCTCGGCAAGCGTGAGCTTGTCAAAATGGGCCTCCTCCCCCATGTTTTCCAGAATCAGTTGATTGCAGGCTTCAATACAGATATCGCAGATAAAGGCCGCTCCGGTCGGAGAGGGAATCAGAAATTCCACTGCATTTTCGCTTCTCCCGCAGAAGGAGCAGTAGTGCAGTCCCTTACTGCTGTTGTTGGGTGTGTTTGCCATCTGTTGAAAGAACTCCTTTCTGAGTTGCTTAAGGTGGGAGATCAGGGCCTTTTTGCAATGATTTTATCCACCAGACCGTATTCCAAAGCCTGCTCTGCGGTCATGTAGTTGTCGCGGTCGGTGTCCCGTTCAATCACTTCCAGCGGCTTGCCGGTGTTGGCCGCCAGAATTTCGTTCAGTGTGCGCTTGACGCGCAGAATCTGCTCGGCCTGAATCTGAATGTCGGTGGCCTGCCCGCGCGCACCGCCCAAGGGCTGGTGAATCATAATTTCGCTGTGAGGAAGTGCCAGACGCTTCCCCTTGGTGCCGGAGGAGAGCAGGAATGCCCCCATGCTGGCAGCCATACCGATGCAGATGGTGGAAACGTCGCACTTGATGAACTGCATCGTGTCGTAAATCGCCATACCGGCGGTCACAGACCCTCCGGGGGAATTGATATAAAAGGAGATCTCCTTGTCAGGATCCTGCGCTTCCAGAAACAGCATTTGCGCCACCACAAGAGACGCCGTGGTGTCGTTGACCTCGTCGGACAAAAAGACAATGCGGTCGTTGAGCAGACGGGAAAAAATATCGTAGGAGCGCTCGCCGCGGTTGGTTTGCTCCACCACCATCGGCACCAGTGCGTCCCGTGCAGGATTTCTCGGATCAAACATGGTTTTTGTACCTCGTTTCAGGATAGATTTGAACCGGAAATAGCAGTCTGCAACTTCCGGTTCCTTTCAGATACAGTCAGACGACCTGTGCAAAATCATCCGGCAGCCGCACTTTTGACGATTGCCTTCTCTTTGACCAGATCCATCGCCTTTTTCACCTTGATGTCCTCGGCAATCGCGTCGGCAGGGAGCGCGTTTTTGACGTCCTCGGCGCTCATATTATAGGCGGAGGCGATGCGGTTGGTTTCGGCTTCAATCTCTTCCTCGGTTGCCGACAGATTTTCCAGAGCGGCGATTTTTTCCAGTGCCAGACGCAGCTTTACCTGCTTTTCCGCCTGGGGGCGCATCTGGGCGCGCAGCTTGTCAAGATCCATGCCGGTATATTGGAAGTAGGTTTTCAGGTCCAGTCCGCTCATGCGCAAACGGTTATCGTAATCCCGCACGTAGTTTTCCGTTTCGGCCACGTACATCACCTCAGGAATTTCTGCAACCAGGTTGTTCATCAGTGCTTCGGTCAGCTCCTGTTCAAAGCGTTCATCGGCCTCAGTCTCATGTCTCTTTGCAATTTTTGCCTTGACGTCTGCGCGGTATTCATCCAGCGTGTCAAATTCCGAAACATCTTTTGCAAAATCGTCGTCCAGGGCGGGCAGCTCGACATGTGTGATCTTGTGGATCACGGTTTTGAACACGGCCGCCTTTCCGGCAAGCTCCTTTGCATGGTAGTCGGCAGGGAAGGTCACATGAACCTCAAACGGCTCCTCGAGCTTGTGGCCGGCGACCTGCTCCTCAAAGCCGGGAATAAAATTGCCGGAGCCGAGCTTGAGCGGGTAGCTCTCGCCCTTGCCGCCCTCAAACGGCACTCCGTCCACCGAGCCGTCGTAATCAATGGTGCACACGTCACCCATCTGGCTCTCGCCATCGGTCACTTCAATTTCTCTGGAGTTGCGCTCACGAACGGTATTGATCTCGGCGTCAATTTCCTCATCGGTCACCTCCGCCACATTTTTTTCGGCCTCAATACCGAGGTAGTTCTGAATTTCGGGATCCGGCTTCGGGAAAACCTTGGCGGTGAACACCACGCCGCTGTCCGCATCCGCGGAAACCACATCAAATTCGGGCTGACCAACGGTCTGGCCGACCTCACTTGCCTTGAGTGCTTCCTCAAATGCATCCGGGAGCACGGCGTTGAAGGCGTCCTCGTAGAAGAATCCCTTTCCGTACATTTTTTCAATGACCGCGCGGGGCGCTTTTCCTTTCCGGAAGCCCGGAACATTCACCTTGCCCACGTTTTTGCGGTACGAATCCGAAATCGCTTTGCGGAAGGTGTCCTTATCGACCGAAAATTCGAGAGTCCATTCTCCCGGATTGGTCTTTTCGGATTTGATCAGGTTCATTTTTTCATAATCCTCCAAACAATTGAAATGATAATTGACATACAAAGTATATTGTATAATTTTTTCGCCGATTTGTCAATACTTTTTTTGAAATTTCTTGGGTTTTCATGCATCAGAAGATGGCGACCGGCCGCGGAGCGAATTTCAGGTAATCCGCCGAGCAGAGCACAAAATCAATTCCCTCAAAGCTGGTGACGCCCGGCTGATTGTACACCCCGTGGATGTGCCCGAAATAGCAGGTTTTCACGCCGTATTCGTGCAGAACGTCCACCAGATCGCGGCACAGAAAGCTGTTCCAGACCGGCGGAAAGTGCATAAAGGCCAGAATCGGCAGCTCCCGTCCGGCAAGCCTGCGCAGGCGGACTGCTTCATCCAGGCTCAACCGCAGGCGGATTTTTTCCCGGTTGATCATGCGGCTGTAATCCATATTCTCAGCCACCGCGGCCGGCAGGTTTTCCTCCATGAACCAGCCCCGAGAGCCGGCCGCAATACAGCTCTCAAACAGATAGGCGTTGTTATATAGAAAGGAGATGCTGTGAATGCCGTGCTCCTCGGCAAAGCGGCTCATTTTCTGGCAGCCGGTCCACCAGAAATCGTGGTTGCCCTTGCCGAGCAGCTTTTTTCCGGGCAGTGCTTCCAGATACCGGAAGTCCTCCAGCGCACTTTCGATCCGCAGCCCCCAGGAGACGTCGCCCGGGATGATCACGGTATCCTCGGGGCCGACTGCCGCCGTCCAGTTTTTGCGTATTTTTTCCATATAATCCTTCCAGACCGACCCGAAAACCTCCATCGATTTTGAGCCGTCGGAGGAGAGGTGAAGGTCGGCTATGACAAATAGTGACATATGGCGTCGGCTCCTTTCCGAATGAATAAATGCGGGGCGCGGGGGAAAACTAAACGCGGAGAGACCTGACTTCTCCAAACCACAATTTTCTGAGTTCGGAAAGGATGACAGAATCATGGAAAACCGCAACGATTGCTGCAAGCACATCAAAGGAATTTCGTGCGATGTGAAGAACTGCTATTTTCACAACGGGGAGTGCTACTGCACGGCCGAGCAGATTTCGGTCGGCCCCCAGAGTGCCGATTGCTCGACCGATACGCTCTGCGCCACCTTCAAGCCGAAGGAGAACTGAGGCTATTTTCCCTGGCATTGCCAACCGGAATTCTCCGGCACGGCAATGCCGTTTTTACTTTGTCATCAGAGGGGAGTCAGGGTATACGCCCGGCAGCGCCTCTTGGCTCCTATCATTTTGAATTGCGATCAAACGCTTCTGTTCAGCCGATATACTCGAGAACCTTGCGCGCCATTTCCTCCGGCTCGCACTGATCGGTAAACCGGATCTTACGCCCGGCCAGTCCCGCCAGCGGATAGGGAATCGGAGTCCCGGTAGCGGCCGAGAGCTGCCCCAGCGCCTCCAGCTCGGAGGAGGGGTCCTGCCCGGTCACGGCCCGGTAGACGTTGTTGGCAAATTTGTAGGGGCTTGCGGTCGAGTCCACCACCATAGGCAGCGAATCTCCGGTTTCCTTGAGATAGCACTGCGCGGCATGAATGGCGACCGCGGTATGCGGATCGCAGAGATAGCGGCTTTCCTCCCATGTGCGGCGGATGGCGGCGGCGGTTTCCTCCTCGGTGGCGTAGTAGCCGACCAGCGTGCGCCGGATGTCCGCCATCACATCACCGTCCACCTCATAGCGTCCGGCCGTGCGCAGCGCCTGCATATAGGCGGTTGTGCGCTCACTGCCCGCGGTCAGCCAAAGCAGGCGCTCGAGATTGCTGGAAATCAGAATGTCCATCGAGGGAGACATGGTGAGGTGAAATTCCCGGTTGCGGTCATAAATGCCGGTGCGCAGGAAATCGGTGAGAATATGGTTGGAATTGGAGGCGCAGATCAGGCGGCGGATCGGCAGCCCCATGCGCATGGCCAGATATGCGGCAAAGATGTTGCCGAAGTTGCCGGTTGGCACGCAGACGTTGAAGGGGGCACCCGGCTTGCAGGTTCCGGCGTTCAGCAGATCGCAGTAGGCGGATACATAATAGACGATCTGCGGAGCCAGCCGCCCCCAGTTGATCGAGTTGGCGCTGGAGAGGAAACAGCCCTGCTCGTTCAGCCGCTCGGCCATTTCGGGGTCGCCGAAAATGGTTTTTACGCCGTTCTGCGCATCGTCAAAGTTGCCGTGAATCGCGCAGACGTTGACGTTCTTGCCGGTCTGTGTGGCCATTTGCAGCTTTTGCACGCGGCTTACTCCGTCCATCGGGTAGAACACCATGATTTTCACACGGGGAACGTCACGGTAGCCCTCCAGCGCCGCCTTTCCGGTGTCTCCGGAGGTGGCCACCAGAATCAGGGCGGTGCGCTCCTCTCCTGTCTTGACCAATGCCCTGGAGAGCAGCCGGGGCATGATCTGCAGCGCCATATCCTTGAAGGCCGCGGTGGGGCCGTGCCACAGCTCGAGAATCCGCATCGGCTCCCGGACCGACACCAGCGGCGCGGCGCCTCCCACAAAGCTCTCGGCGCGGTAGGCCTCGGTGCAGTCGGCCAGCAGCTCCTCCTCGGTGTAATCGGTCAGAAAGAGCGAGAGGATGCGGGCGGCGCGTTCGGGGTAGCTCATGCCGCACAGCGCCTCCAGATCCGAATCGGTCAGGGTCGGGATCTGTTCGGGCACAAACAGACCGCCGTCATCGGCAAGCCCCTGCTTGATGGCCTGCGCCGAGCTGACCGACGCTGGCTCCGTACTTCTTGTGCTTTTGTATAACATGGGTTGGTCTCCTGTTTTGATTTTATCTTGACGCTCACAGATGCGCCTGCGCAAACCGGAACGCGTTTTCAAAGAAAATGTCCTGCACCAGCTCCTCCGGGTAATAGCCGCACAGATACGCGGCAAGGCGGGGAAGGGCGGAGAGGGAGGGAAGCTCGGCGGGCAGCTCTGCGCCGTCCATGTCGCAGCCAAGGCAGAGCGCACGCTCGCACCCCTGCTCCAGAAAGTATTCGATGTGTCGGCGTACATCCTCCATGGCAGCGGCATCCCCGCCGGTCAGGAAGCGCCGGTACAGATTGATTCCGACCACCCCGCCAGACGCGAGAACGGCCCGGATCTGTCCCAGATGCAGATTGCGCGAGACCGGGCAGACCGCATAGGCGTCCGAGTGCGACGCGATGACCGGAAGGCCTGCGTCGGCCGCCAGTGCGAAGATGTCGTCCGCCGATTGTTCGGAGGCATGGGAGATGTCGGCAAGCATGCCCCGCGCCATGGCCTCGCGCAGGGCGGCCTTTCCGAAATCGGTCAGGCCGGCGCGCGTGTCGTGCGACCCGCCGATGCAGGTCTCGCCGCTCCACAGCGGAGTCAGAATGCGGATTCCCATCTCCGCCAATGCGGCCACCCGTTCCTGTTTCCGGTTGAGCACGCGCGCGTCCTCCAGACCGAACAGAAGCGAGACGCCGGACCCACGCTCCGGGCAGCCGCGGCAGATCCGCGCGCGGCCTTCCGACACCGCCGGGTCGGCAAGCAGGTTTTCCCGCAGCTCCAGCAGCCGCTGCCAGCCGGCCTCGTCGTCCAGCCTGCGGTCGGTCCAAAAGGCCATCACCTGTATGTATTGGGAAAAGCATTCCGCCTGACCGAGCGACACGGCGAGCCGGTTTTGGGAGAGCGGCTGATGCTGTGCCAGCATTTCGCACGCGGTGTCACAGTGCAAATCAAAGAGAGAGAGCTGCATAACGGCCTCCTTTCAGTACGCGCCGGTCAGATGCCGGATCCGCAGCACCCGGGGGCGGCGGCCGTCCGCAGAAGCCTCCAGCCAGATCTCCAGCACATCCATGCGGGGCTGCTTGCGGGTTGGATGCTCATACAGATACTGCCGTGCGGCACGGCGGGTGCAGCGCTGCTTTTCGGCATTGACCGCGTGCCCGGGCGGCGGGCACTGCCCGGCCTCTCCCGGCGCGTAACTGCGGGTTTTGACCTCCACAAACGCGATGGTGCGGAAGGTGGAGGCGACAATGTCGATTTCCCAGTGACCGGCGCGGTAATTTCGTTCCTTTACAGTATATCCATGCCGGCGGAGATAGTGAACGGCATACCGCTCCCCCCAGTCTCCGATTTCTCTGGCACTGCCGGTGCGCATCAGCTTTGATCCAGGAAGCGGATGAACTGCTTCCGGTGAATCGGGGAGGGGCCGTATTGTCGCAGCGCCTCCATATGCGCCCGGGTGCCGTAGCCCTTGTGCTTGGCAATGCCGTACTGCGGATACATTCGGTCCAGCTCGAGGCAGAGCCGGTCCCGCGTGACCTTTGCCAGAATCGAGGCGGCCGCAATGCTGGGGGAAATCGCGTCCCCGTGCACCACCGCGCGGGAGGGAATCGGAAAGCCGCGCGCGATGTTCCCGTCGATCAGCGCGAAATCCGCGGCGGGGGAAAGCCCCGCAATCGCTCGGCGCATCGCCAGCAGATCGGCCTCCAGAATGTTCAGCTCGTCAATTTCCGCCACACTGGCCTCGGCAATGCAGTACGCGAGCGCCGATGTACGGATCCGCTCAAAGAGCAGCTCGCGCCGTTTGGGGGTCAGCTTTTTGGAGTCGTTCAGCCCCTCCGGGATGTCTCCGGGGCGCAGAATGCAGGCCGCCGCGACCACCGGGCCGCACAGCGGCCCGCGCCCGGCCTCGTCCACGCCGCAGACTGCCGTGTAGCCGGCCGTGAGCAGCTCGTTCTCAAGTGTCATTTCCAGCATCGTGGTCCTCCTTCCCCGGTGCGGCCTCTCCGATGCGGTCCAGCGTGATCCGCCCGATTTTCGCGGCACGGAACTCGTCCAGCAGCATGTTGGCCGTCCGCTCGGTGTCTACCTCTCCGCCGCTGACCAGGAAGCCCCGCCTGCGGCCGATCGAGAGGAGCAGCTCGCCGTTGCTCTGCTCCTCGGGGATGTGTTCCAGCCTGTAGCGGGTGGAGAGCAGCTCCGGGTAGAGCCGCCGCAGCCTGCCGCACAGCAGAACCGCAAGCGCTTCGGCGTCCAGAATGTCGTCCTTGATGGCGCCGGTCAGCGCGAGATTCTCTCCCACCCGCCGTTCCTCAAACTTCGGCCAAAGGATGCCCGGCATATCGAGCAGATCCACCCCGATGCCGGTGCTCACCCACTGCTTGTCCCGCGTGACGCCGGGGCGGTTTTCCACCCGGGTCTTTTTGTTGCCGCAAATGCGGTTGATCAGGGAGGATTTGCCCACATTCGGAATGCCGAGCACCATCGCGCGCAGCCGGCGGTTCACCCCGCGCTCCGCGTTCCTCCGGAGCCGGTCGGCCATCAGCTCCCGGATGGCCGGAGCCAGACGGTTCAGCCCCTCCCCGCCGGCACAGTCGGTCAGCATACAGATGGTGGTGTCGTTTTGATAATGGTTCTGCCAGAGCCGGTTCTGAACCAGGTCGGCCAGATCCGCCTTGTTGAGCAGCAGCAGTGTCGGCTTTCCCGCGGTCAGGCGGGTGATTTCGGGGTTGCGGGAGCTCTCGGGAATGCGCGCGTCGAGCAGTTCAAGTACCAAATCCACGTGCTTCAGATTTTCGGCGATCATCCGGCGGGTTTTGGCCATGTGTCCTGGGAACCATTGAATGATTTCAGAAGGCATGTTTGATCCTTTCGTTCAGGAAAAAATCGTGAAGGGAACCAGCCTCACCGTCACCTTGCCCAGAATGCAGCGCTCATCCACAAAGCCCACGTCGGTGTCCCGGCTGTCCTTGGAATTGTTCCGGTTGTCCCCCATCACGAACACCGTGTGCTCGGGCACGGTTGCCCGGAAGATGCCGGTAGCCGGGTCGAAGTCGTAGCGGAACAGGGAGGTGGAATATGTGCCCGTAATTTCGTCCGTGGTGCGGTTTTTCAGAACCGCGTGCGTGTCCTCATAAACCTCACCGTCCACGGTGATCGTTCCGGTGTTGGTGTCAATCACAATTTCCTGCCCTCCAACCGCGATCACGCGCTTGACCAGCGTCTTCTGCAGATCGGCCTGCGGCTTTGTCAGGTGAAACACAATGATGTCGTCCTGCTGCGGCGTGTAACCGGCACTCCAGAGCAGCAGATTCTGCCCGTCGTACAGCGTGTTTTCCATCGATTCCCCGTCTACCCGGCAAAGCCGGATGCCGAAGGTGAAGATGAGCAGCACAGCGAATACCGACCATGCAAACATCTCGAGATAATCAAACGCGCCGGAAACCCATTTTTTTGCTTTGTCCTGCTGCCCGACCGGAGGCTGCGGCTGACTTTGCGGTGCGTCCGGCGTCCAATCCTCGTTCATGCGTTTGTCCTTTCTCCGCTCGGGTTCATCAACAGATCCATCAGGTGCCAGCCCTCGGGAAGGTAAAATTGCTTTTCGGCCGCGCTCTCCTCACAGAAGCAGGAAACCCCGGGGTAGCTTCGGTCGGAGCAGTAGATGAAGAAGGGAACCGGCTGGCTGGTGTGCGTGCGCAGACGCACGGGCGTCGGGTGATCCGGCAGCACCAGCATGCGGAAATCCTCGCCCGAGGCTGCCAGATATTCGTATACCGGTTTCAGAATTTCGGAGTCGATTTTCTCGATGGAGAGAATCTTGTTCTCCAGCTCGGCGCGGTGGCCGCACTCGTCGGGGGCCTCCACATGTACGTAGACATAATCCAATCCCCGGCGGAAGGCGCCGATGGCGGCGGCTGCCTTGCCGGCGTAATTGGTGTTGACGTTGCCGGTTGCGCCCTCCACATCGATCGATTCCATGCCGGCGCAAAGCCCGATACCCTTGATCAGATCGACCGCCGAAATCACGGCGCCCCGCAGCCCCCACTTTTCGGAGAAGCTCGGCAGCGCCGGCTTTTTGCCGGGGCTCCAGAGCCAGATCGAGTTGGCCGGCTTCAGCCCGCGGGCGCGCCGCTCCTCGTTGACCGGGTGGTGATTGAGAATGTCAAAGCTCTCCCGCATCAGCCGGTAGAACTCTCCGCCGCCGTTATCCTCGCGCGGGAGGTATTCTCCGATGCGCTTGCCGAGAATGTCGTGCGGGCGCATGAACGGGTAGGTATCGTTGCCCCCTTTCCAGATCAGGCAATGGCGATAGCTCACGCCGGTATAAAATTTGCGGATGTCGTTTCCCAGCTTCTGCTCCAGCGTCCGGATCAGCCGGTCGGCCTCGGGAGTGGTGATTTCGTCGGCGCTGTGATCCAGAATGATTTTGTCGTCGTAGTCCTCGCCCTCGTCCGAGAGGGTGACAACATTGCAGCGGTAGGCGGTATCCTCCGGCTGCATGGCAATCCCCATACTCACGGCCTCCAGAGGGGAGCGGCCCTTGGAGTAGATTTTGGGATCAAAGGAGAGAATGGCCATGTTGGCGGTGTCGCTCTCGGGCACCATACCGTTTGGGATGTTGCACACGGTTCCCACCAGCGCCTGTCTGGCAAGCCGGTCCATGGTTGGCTTTTCCGCCGCTTCCATGGGGGTGCGGTTTCCGAGCGAAGCAATTTTTTCGTCGGCCATTCCGTCCGGAATGAGAACAAGATATTTCATTTTCGGCCCTCCGAATGGATCAAAAAGTATCTTTATTATATCATATTTCAGGAAAAAGTACAAGACGGAAGCGTCACTTTTTTGGAAAGTTTTTTTGAATTGCAAACAAACGATAAATTTTTGATTTTCCGGTTGCATTTTGAATGCCTTTGTGTTAAAATGGAATGGAAATCAGAGAGTTTGGAGGGGCAGCCATGAGCAATATGCCGAATGAGCCGCGGCGGGAAGAGAAGGACGCGGCAGGCCGGACGCCGGACAAGCCGGAAACAAACCAGGATCGGACGCCGCAGGAGGCATCGATGAACGCGGATGCGCAGGCGCCGCGGGAGACCCTTCGGGATGTTCCGGGCGCACCGCTGCAGGCCGTACCTGCCGGAGCGCCGTCCCCGGTGCAGATGAAGCGCAGCCTTGCCAAAAACATCCGGCTGGTGATTCTCATCATCGGAGGAATGGTGGTGCTGGGGCTGGCTGTTCTGCTGGCGCTCTACTTTTTCCTGCCGGAACAGGAGACTCCCGCGCCGGAGGAATATTATTTTTACCCGGTAAACTGGAATGTAAATATTTTTGAAACCGGGGAATATCCGGAGAGCGACCGCATTATGATGTACTGTGACAACGAGCAGGGGTACGGTCTGAAGGAGCAGATTACCTCGGACGGAAGCGACATGGAGAACTTTGACATCAAGGTGCGCTTCCTCACCATCTATCTCAACAGCATCATCAGCGGAGATGTGGAAACCTATCGCTCCCTGTTCACCGAGAGCTATCTCCAGGCAAACAGCATCCCGCAGTTTACCCAGCAGATGCTGTATCAGATGTGCATTTACTACTGCGGCACCGAGGCACTGGAGGGAGGCATGCAGCGCGTCACCTACCGTGTGGACTATATGATCCGCAAAAACAACGGAACCTTCCGGCGCGACGTGGGGAGCGACGCGATCAGGCCGCAGTATGTGGTGCTGCTGGTATCTCCGGACGGCTCGGATATCGCGATCGAAAATGTGTATACCCGCTCCTGATTTTTGGCGGAAAAATGAACAAATATCCGGAAATTGATTGACATTTTTCCGGACGTCTGTTATAATAAAAGTAACGAAGAGCAGAAAGGAGCAATGAACAGCCATGAATGCGTTTTTGGAGCAGTATGGATGGATGCTGCTGTGGGCGGCGGTGATTGTGCTTGCCCTCATCATTGAAGCCTCAACGGCCGAAATGGTGTCCATCTGGTTCGTTCCCGGCGCGGTTGCAGCCCTGGTTCTTGCCATCTGGGTGGATATTTTCTGGGTACAGTTGTTGGTTTTCCTTGCGATTTCCGCAATGATGCTGATGATTGCACGCCGGTACGGCAAAAAGCACCCGAAGGTTGAGAACGGTGAGGAGCTGAACGCCGAGGCGATCATCGGCGCCACCGGAGTGGTGCATGAGCCGATCGACAACATTCAGGGAACCGGCAGCGTCAAGGTCGGCCCATTGGAGTGGACGGCCCGCTCGGTCAGCGATTCCGTCACCATTCCGGAGGGCACGGTTGTGGTGGTGCGGGAGCTCAGCGGTGTGAAGCTGATCTGTGAAGCCGTCAATGAAACGCCGCCAAAGGGACATACCTGAAGCATAAGTGCCCGTATTTTCTACCCGGTATACCAATCTACATTTGAAAGGAAGGACAGATTATGGATCCCGTAACCATTGTCATTTTGCTTGCAGTTGTCGCTATCGCAATCATCATTGTGATTGCAAACTTCCATATCGTACCGCAGTCCAAGGCTTATGTCATTGAGCGCGTCGGCTCCTATCTCAAAACATGGAAGGCCGGCCCGCATTTCAAACGTCCGTTTTTTGACCGGGTAGTCAAAAAAATCAACCTCATGGAGCAGGTTGCCGATTTCCCGCCCCAGCCCGTCATCACCAAGGACAACGTGCGGATGCAGATTGATACCGTGGTGTTTTTTCAGATCACCGACTGTAAGCTGTATACGTATGGCCATACCACCCCGATGTCCGCTATTGAAAACCTGACCGCCACCACGCTCCGCAACATCATCGGTGAGCTGGAGCTGGATAACACGCTGACCTCGCGCGACCTCATCAACACCAAAATGCGCGCAATTTTGGACGAGGCCACCGACCCGTGGGGCATTAAGGTCACCCGCGTGGAGCTGAAAAATATCATCCCGCCCAAGGAAATTCAGGACGCGATGGAAAAGCAGATGAAGGCCGAGCGCGAACGCCGTGAGGCAATTCTGCGCGCAGAGGGCGAGAAAAATGCGACGATTCTCGTCGCGCAGGGGAAAAAGGAATCCATGATTCTCGAGGCCGAGGCCCAAAAGCAGGCGCAGATTCTGCAGGCGGAGGCCGTGAAGGAGTCCAGAATCCGTGAGGCTGAAGGGCAGGCGGAGGCCATCCTTGCCATTCAGAAGGCGACAGCCGACGGAATCCGGATGATCAACGAAGCAAACCCGGGAGAGGGGATGCTGACGCTGCGCAGGTTTGAG
Source organism: uncultured Clostridia bacterium (assembly GCA_944391805.1). GTDB lineage: Bacteria > Bacillota > Clostridia > Oscillospirales > CAG-272 > UMGS1865. The sequence goes on along the minus strand of CALXUY010000036.1, from coordinate 9,998 downwards.
GCATTTGAAAAGGTTGCGGACGGCAAGGCGACAAAAATCATTATTCCTTCCGAGATTCAAAGCATTGCCGGGCTGGTGAGCAGCATCAAGGAGGTTGCCACCGATCCGGAGCAGGGACAGGCGGAAGCGCCGAAGGCGTAAATTTGCCGGCGCGGCTTTGACTCTTTGGCAAAGATTTTGGGGGGATAGCCTGATCTCATAGGCCAAAGCCACGGCTTTCGTCAGACTGATGAAAGCCGTTGCTTTGGTCTACAACCTGAGGTTCCGGCCACTGAAGTGCGGCCGGAGCCTGTTTTTTGTATGCAGAGATTGGACTTGTTAATTTTCTGTAAATATACCGGCTGCCTGTTGCATTGAGAATCAAAATATGGTATAATTTTCTGTGCTTGTGCGGATCAGCCGGAAAGCGCGGTCGCGTACAGGTCAAAATACACACACCGGACGGGGATTGCGTCGGTGCCGCCAATGCCGGCGGTTTGGGCAATGCGTCGCGGTGGTGGAAAAAACCGAAGGAGGACATGAAAAATGTCGATTGTTTCTATCAAGCAACTGCTTGAAGCCGGTGTTCATTTCGGACACCATACCAGAAGATGGAACCCAAAAATGCAGGAGTATATCTTCACCGAGCGGAACGGGATCTATATCATCGATCTGCAGAAAACCGTGAAAAAGTTCGAGGAGGCCTACAACTTTGTCCGTGAGCTTTCCGAAAACAACGGAACGCTCCTGTTTGTTGGTACCAAGAAGCAGGCGGCCGAGGCCATCAAGGAGGAGTCTACCCGCTGCGGCATGTATTACGTCAATGTCAGATGGCCGGGCGGCATGATGACCAACTTCAAAACCATCAAAAAGTCGATCAACCGCCTGAACAATCTTTACAAAATGCAGGAGGACGGCACCTTTGACCTGCTTCCCAAAAAAGAGGTTGCCGCCATGCAGAAGGAAATTTTTGACCTCGAAAAGAATTACGGCGGCATCAAGACCATGGAGAGACTGCCCGACGCAGTGTTTATCGTAGACCCCAAAAAAGAGAGAAACGCCGTGCTGGAGGCCAAAAAACTGGGCATTCCGGTGATTGCCATTGTCGATACCAACTGCGACCCGGACGACGCCGACTATATTATCCCCGGTAATGACGACGCGATCCGCGCCATCAAGCTGATTTCGTCGGTTCTGGCGGACGCCGTGATTGAGGGCAAGCAGGGCGAGGAGACCGCCGAGGCTCCCGCTGCGGAGGCGGAAGAGGCTGCTGCCGAAGCGGCTGCCGCAGAGTAAACCGAAAGGAGACAGAGAAAATGGCAAATATTACAGCAAAAGACGTTGCCGCGCTCCGTGCAAAAACCGGAATCGGTATGATGGAGTGCAAGAAGGCGCTGGTTGAGGCTGACGGAGATATGGACGCGGCCGTGAAAATTCTTCGCGAGAAGGGCGAGCTGAAGGCCGAATCCAAAATGGCTACGAGAATTGCCGCCGACGGTGTGGTGAAAATCCGCAAGGAGGGCAATTACACCGCCATGATTGAGGTGAATTCCGAGACCGACTTTGTCGCAAAGAACGAGACCTTTCAGTCGTTTGTGGATGAGCTGCTCAACATCATCATCGCGCAGAAGCCTGCCGATGTGGAGGCACTTGCCGCATGTAAGTACGACGATGAGATGACGGTGGACGCCAAGCTCAAGGAGATGATCTTCAAGATCGGTGAAAAGCTGACGGTGCGCCGCTTTGTGCTGGTCGAGGGCATCACCAGCACCTATGTGCACGGCGCAGGTTCCATCGGCGTGATTGCCAAATTCCGCACCAATGTTGCCGATCAGCCCGGATTCGAGGCCTTTGCCAAGAACATCGCGCTGCAGATCGGTGCGTATACCACCCCCTATCTCTGCCGCGAGCAGGTTCCCGCCTCTGTGATCGAGGAGGAGAAGAACATTCTGCTGGCGCAGATCGCCAACGATCCCGCCAATGCCAAAAAGCCCGAGGCGATCAAGCTCAAAATGGTGGAGGGCAGAATTTCCAAGTTCTATGACAACAACTGCCTGATGGACATGAGCTATATCAAGGACGACGACATGAAGGTCGGCCAGTATGTCAAGGCCACCGCAAAGGAGCTGGGCGGCGAAATCGAGATTGTGGAGTTCTATCGCTTTGAAAAGGGCGAAGGTATCCAGAAGAAAGAGGAGAATTTTGCCGAGGAAATCGCCAAAATGACCTCCGGCAAGTAATTCATTCTATCTGCATAAAGCCCCGTTCTGCCGCATCATGCGCGAACGGGGCTTTTCCGGTGAGACGGATCAATCGTTCCGCCCTTTCCGGGCGGACTGCATGCACAGTCCGGAGCGATTGCCGGGCTGAGTTGCCTGTCCCTGCGGATACGGGCGGTACTTTCATTGTGTCATGCTTTGGGATGTCTGTCCGGTCTTTTGGCTGCCATTGATTCCCACGATGCGGGATTGATGGTATTGCTCCTGAAACCGCACGGCCTCTGTCATTTCCTCCACGGTGGGGAAAACGCCGTCCGGCGCCATAATCAGCTTGTCCTCCACGTCGTCCGCGCGGTAAACCACCCCCACAATCCGGCCGGTGAAGCGGGAAACCGGATGCCGGACGCCAAGCAGATAGACGTCCAGCTCCTCTCCGTCTCCTCCGAGCACCCCCGGCAGATAGCCGTAATTGATGGGATATGTGAGTGTGTAGTCCTTTTTCCGGTGCACGTATCCGATCGGCCGGTCGATTTCAATGGTGGCTGTTTTTCCGAGATAAAACGCCGTCAGGGCGCTGCGTTCTTCTGCTGTCATCGGGTTTCCTCCTGTATGCTTTCCCCTTCATGATACCACATTCCGCGGCGGTTGTCAAGCCGTTTCTGCCGCAGATCCACGGATCAAAGCGCTCCGACCGGCATGTTTTCGGAGCTTACTTGTATGGATGAAACGGCGTCCGTGTTCAAAATGACGGAAATGTCTCATCCATCCGCGTTTTTTTGCGAAAAATCGACCGAATTATCTGATTATTCTTGACATTTTCCCATGATTATGATAAAATTACCTATATAAGCGTTGCACATTTGTCGAAAAAAGAATTTTTGCGGAGTCTGAACAGCGATTTCGCATGGCGTTGGAGGGAATCATATGAGTGAAGCATTCAAACGGATGGCATCCGATCACATTCTGCCTGCCCTTTTTCTCGGATCCGCTTTTTCCGGGCGATATTTCAACGGGAACACGGCCCGCACGGATCGGGCAGGGGAGCTGGAGCTGCTGCGGCGGGTGAGCCGAAAAATCAGCGCAGTGTTTACCACAGAGCCGGGGACGTTTGTGCAGGATGAGCTGTTCCGGGGCTTCCGTGTATATGGTGTCCGGAATCAGCATGAAATTCCTGCCTGCACGACATACGGTGAGCTGTTCCGGCTATGTGAGGAGCCTGGGACGCCGGAGGAGCAGGCCGCCGCTTTCCGTGCACGGTTGGGGTGGAAGCTGGTGCAGGCCCTGATGCGTGCGCCGATGCTGCTGCTCTGCTGTTCCGCGGAGGAACAGCAGACCGTGGCAGACCGGATTGCGGCATTTTCGGCGGCCATTCCGCGCGATCACCTGATTGTTGTGGAGACGGCCGAAGGCATGGAGAAGGTTGCCGAAGAGGCCACCGTTCTGTCGGCTCCGGCATCCGGGCAGACGGTTCCGTGTACGGCTGTAAAGGCCGGAGATTTCCGGGAGCTGTTTGCCTGCATCGATCTCCTTGCGCCTGCGTCTGACCCGTGTGTGCTGCGGGACTGCCAGACAGTGGCCGACGAGCTGCTGCGGCAGACCGAAAAGGGAGAGCAGCGGGTGTTTGTACGGGATATGGAAACGGCGGCGCCGGAGACGCTCGGGCTCTATATCGGCAGCAGAACCTCGATTGCGGAAGTGCAAAAGTCCTTCGATGTATACGGCAGCGGGGATTTCGTCAGAAAGGCGCTCGAGGGGCAGAGCTTTGACTACAATGGCATGGCAATGCGGTGGTATGATCACATGGGCATCACCTCCACCGAGTATACGCCGGTGTTTCTGGTCCGGCATATGATGACGGTTCCGTACGAGACCTGCGGCCAGAAATTCAAGGCAAACTATGAATCGAGAAAAGAGCATTTCGCACGGTTTCCGAAGGCCCAGAACTATGACGGAAATTACCAGACGATCAAGGCAAAATACGAGCGGGAGCGCCCAAGCAAGCTGGAGGCCTCCAGCATTGGCGCATATACCTGCAAGGAGCTGCAGTTTGCCATGGTCAACGGGCAGGTGACACCGGACGAGTGTCTGGAGTTCCTGCGGCAGATTCTGAAGGACTACCCGGAAATCATTCAATGCTCTCCGTTCAAGAAAACAGCGTGCTTTGCCTGGTATCTGAAGTATGAAAAATAAAACGTCCGAGTAAACCGGCTCTCCATCCCGGAGAACGAGACAGGGCCGTCGGCCGTCCCGGCCAGAGAAAAGCGGCCGGAACGGAGCCTGGCGGCAAGGCATACAATCGGCCCGTGCGGCTTCCTGTGCGACGGACGTCCGGTGGGGGCGGTACTGGGGGCAGGGAAGAATTCCATACAAAAAACAGCGCATGTGCAGGGAAGGTGCAATCCCTGTCTGCGCTGTTTTTGATCTGCCCGCGGGAGCGTGATCATCCCGATGCCCGCATAACTGTCGCTTGCCGTTCCGGCCCGCGCGGGTCGGCGACGGCAAACGGCCTTGCGGGAGGGGCAGAATTGCTTATGAGAACTGGGAATGATACAGCGTTGCGTAAAAGCCGCCCAGCCGGATCAGCTCATCGTGGTTGCCCTGCTCGATGACGTTGCCGTCCCTGACCACCAGAATGAGATCGGCGTTCTGAATGGTGGAAAGCCGGTGTGCAATGACAAAGCAGGTCCGGTTTTCCATCAGGCAGGCCATGGCCTCCTGAATTTTGATCTCGGTTCGGGAGTCCACGTTGGAGGTGGCCTCGTCCAGAATCAGCATCGAGGTTTTCGGCAGCATGGCGCGGGCAATGGTGATGAGCTGCTTCTGACCTTTGGAGATATTGATGCCGTCATCCGAGAGTATCGTGTTGTAGCCGTCCGGCAGACGCTCGATAAAGCTGTGTATTTTGGCTGCTTTGGCCGCGGCCACAACCTCCTCCATCGTTGCGTCCTCGCGCCCGTAGGTGATGTTCTCAAAGATGCTTCCGTAAAACAGCCATGTGTCCTGCAATACCATCGTGTAGGAGGCGCGCAGACTGTCCCGTGTGATGCCGCGGATCTCCTTTCCGTCCACCGTGATGGTACCGTCGTTCACATCATAAAACCGCATCAGCAGGTTGATGATGGTTGTTTTTCCGGCCCCCGTAGGGCCGACGATGGCAATTGTCTGCCCGGGGCGCGCGCGCAGCGAAAGGTTGTGCAGCACCACCTTGTCGGGGATATAGCCGAAGTCCACGTTCCGGACCTCCACATCGCCCTTTGCGTGCGAGAGCACCGCAGCGTCCGGCGCGTCCGGCTCCTCCGGCTTTTCGTCAATGATGCGGAAGATGCGCTCGGCTGCCGTGAAGGCCGACTGAAATTCGCTCAGAATGTTGGCAAATTCGTTGATCGGGCCGGCAAATTTTCTGGAATACATCACAAACTGGGTAATGCCGCCGATTGTGATGAACCACGCGGAGGCAGGCGAGGTAGCGCCGTTCTGGGAGTACAGGTACAGAATTCCTCCGAAAATCATGACCAGTGAGAGCGAAAGATTGTTGATGAAGTTGACCGATGGACCGATCATCGCGCCATAATAATCGGCGTCGTAATAGGCGTTTACGGCTTCCCGGTTGCGCCGGTCAAAGCGGTCGGTGATCACATCCTCCCGTCCGTAGGCGCTGATGCTTTTGGCGCCGGACAGCATTTCCTCGGCAAAGCCGTTCAGCTCGCCCAGCTTCTGGGACCGCTTGCGGAACAGGGGCTGTATGCGCTTGGCCTTGTGCCGTGTGAACAGAATGGAAATCGGCACCGTGATGACAAACACCAGAATCAGGGGCTTGGAGATCACAAACATGAAGTAGAGCGAGCCAACAACCGTGTAGATGCTTGAGAGCACCTGAACCAGGTCGGTTGAAAGCGAGGCGTTTACCGTATCGATGTCGTAGGAGATGCGGCTGATGATGTCTCCGGTCGCATGCGTGTCAAAATAAGAGACCGGCAGGGAAGTCAGATTCTCAAACAACTGCTTGCGCATCCGGTAGGTGATGCGTTGGCTCAGAGTGACCATCACCAGCGTCAGCAGATACGCCAGAATGGCCGAGGCGACATAGCAGATCAGCATATATACAAAATTTTCCAGCACAATGTCAATCTGCACGCCGCGCTCGTCCGAAATGGCGTCAATTGCGGTTCCGAGGTAGCGCGGTCCCAGCAGTGCAAGATGATTGGAGAGCAGGGAACAAGCCAGTGCCGGCAGAGCCAGGTACCAGTATCCGAAGATGTATCTGAGCAGCCGGAGGATGATGTGTCCGACATTGCGCGGCTTTGTGCCGTCGCCTCCTGCGTTCCGGCCGCCCCGCATGGGAAGCCCTCCCATATTTCTTCCGTTATTCAACAAAAGCACCCCCCATCTGCGAATCGCTGATTTCGCGGTATACCGGGCAGCTTTGCAGCAGCTCGGTATGCGAGCCGCTGCCGATGATCTCTCCTTCGTCCAGCACCAATATCAGGTCGGAGTTCATCACCGAGCTGACCCGCTGTGCAACCACCACCAGGGTGGTGTCCCGCATTTCCTTTGCGATGGCGGAGCGCAGATTGGCGTCGGTTTTGTAATCCAGAGCCGAGGAGGAGTCGTCCAGAATCAGAATATCGGGGTTGGCTGCCAGTGCGCGGGAGATGAGCAGACGCTGCTTCTGCCCACCCGAGATGTTGGTGGCCTTTTGCGAGAGCATGTGCCCGTAGCCCTCCGGGAATGCCGATATAAAGTCGTTGGCCTGCGCTACGGTGGCGGCGTGAACAATTTGCTCATGGGACAGCTCCCGCCCGAACCGGATGTTTTCTTCAATGGTATCGGAATACAGAAAGTCGTTCTGCATCGCCACACCGAAGAGCGCGTTCAGCTCGGCCTTGCGGTAGGTGCGCACATCCCGCCCGTCGATGAAAACGGCGCCGCTGTCCACATCGTACATCCGCATGAGCAGGGCAATCAGCGTGCTCTTACCGCTTCCGGTCGCGCCGATGATTCCCAGCGTCTGTCCGCGCCTGACCGAAAAGCTGATGTCCTTCAGGGTATCCCGGCTTTTGTTGTAGGAGAAATTCACATGCTCAAAGGTGATGTAAGCATCCCCGCTGTGGGGCGTGCAGTCCTGTTCGCTCTGCACGGTCAGGTCCTGCTCCGCGTCCACCACCTCCTGGATGCGCCGGCAGGAGGCCGAGCATTTGGTGTACATCATAAAAATCCGGGTAATGGAGAGCGTCGCCGTGGAGATCATGGTAAAATACTGGGTAAAGGCCACAATTTTGCCCGGTTCGGTCTGGTTCCCCATCACGCGGTAGGCGCCCACCAGCACCACAAATGTGATGCCGAGGTTCATAATCAGATTCATCACCGGATTGACCACGCCCATGGTCAGGCTGGCCCTCTTTTCATCCCGTACAAGATTGCGATTCACGCGGTCATATCGCTGGTGCTCGGCCTTGACCTTGGAGAGCGCCTTGATGACCCGGATGCCCTGCGAGTCCTCACGTACCACGCGGATCATACCGTCCACCGATTTTTGCACCCGGGTGTAGAGCTTCACGCCGTAGGCCGAAACAAAGTAAACCACTACAAAGATCAGGGGCAATGCAGCCAGCATGACCAGTGAGAGAAAGCTGTCCATAATCAGCGTGACCACAATTCCGCCGAGCAGAAGCAGCGGCGCGCGGACACCGAGGCGCTGGATGCGGTCGGTAAAGCTGTGCACATTGTAGGTATCCGTTGTGACCCGCGATTCCAGAGAGGGGATGGTAAATGCGTCAATCTGCCTGCCGGAGAGGGTCAGAATGCGGGCGAAAAGATCGTGCCGCACCCGTTCGGTTGTGTCACGCGCCACCTTGGAGGCCATACGGTTGGCCTTGACGTTGCAGATCAGTGCGACCAGCGCGCAGAATACCATCACGCAGCCCCAGAGGATGATGGTGGTCAGCCTGCCGTCGTTCGGCACAATCTCGTCGAGAATGTAGCTGAGGATGTAGGGGAGCACCAGCTCCACCAGCGTGCCGATTGTCTTAATCACCAACCCCACCGACATGGCCCCCAGATAGGGCTTCAGGTATCGGAACAGAAATTTCATAGCAGGCTCCCTTTCCGCGCGCAGTCCTTGTTTGTATCCATGCATAATAGTATACCATATTTCAGAGGATTTGTCAAGTTTCGGGATGAACAAAATGCCGTAAATGTATTGGAAAAGGACAGTCATTTCCGGCAAATCGGATAAAATGACCTGTCATTTGACGGCCGCGGAGATTTGACCATGCTGTGAATTTACACAAAATTCATGAGCCATTTTCACAATAGTACACAAAAATTAATTAATTACACAAAAGTGTTGACAATTGAGGAAAATAGTATTAAAATTACTATAAAGTTATATCAAATTAATCACGGTTATAGGTAATATAAAATAGTTGCTTTTACTCCAAAGCCTTTTCACGGAGGGGAGTGTGATGAAAATGAAAAAAAACGGTGAGCTTTACTTTGTTTCGCAGACGCTCTCATCTTCGGATTTTGAGACGATCCGGGCGGGTGATTCGGCAAGCGCCGTATATGCAACGGATGCTGCCGTTTCGTTTGACGCCGATTATGCATTGGCGGATGAATCGTATTACCAATTTACCGCATACCGAATGCTGACCGACGGCATTATGGTGATGAAATTTGAGGCTCCGATTCCTCCCGAAGCGCAAGGGCGCCAGGCGCTGTCCGACTATACAGTCAGCGAAAAAACGTTTTATCCATATCAAAGTGAAAGCGTCCCGCAAGAGATCGCCGTGATGAACGGCGCTCCCGGCATGCTCCGGTAAGAGGGGGGCTTTGCACCTGCCGTCTCCGGTCAGTAAAAGTTAGGAGAATTTCATCATGAAAAAGTGTTTCACGTTTTCACTTGCAGCCGTGCTGCTGTTGTCCATTTGTTCCTGCAATCAAAACCGTTCGGAAAAAGAAGCGTTCCTGAAGGATATTGCAGAAGCCGGAAACGGCGTTTACGAACAGGAAACCGATTTCCATCACAGCAATGTGATTTCGGATCAAGCGGTACAAACGGTTGATTCGTCTGCCAAGGCAGAGCTGGTGGTTTCAATCGACGGCAGCGACCGTCAGTTGGCATATCACGATACCTTGTTCTATCCTGTCGGAGAAACAACCGTATACAGGTACTATATCGGCGGGGATGAGGACTGTACCGTTTTAAGGCAACACCGCGCAATTCACGGTTCGCGCCTTGACTGCACAACTTTTTGCATCTTTTTCGCCAAACTGCACAAATCTCCTTGTCAATAGATCTACTATTGCCTGCGTCAATTTGGTTTGTTTGACGATAAATCTGACGGCAGATTTGCGCAGTCAGAATTGTGCGGTGTTGCCTTAATCAAAACTTTCATCAAACTGACGAAAGCCGTTGCTTTGGTCTACAGTCTGGGGTCCTGTGATTCTGAATTTGAATCACGGGGCCTTTTTGTTTTGCCCGAAAATTTTTCGGAGACGACTTTTTGAATTCCTGAAGGGTTTTGTCAGGGTATGGTGTTAAACTGGGATCGGGCTTGGGAAAGATGGCCTGTTGATCTGAATGCTTGAAGGAAACGGCCTTCCGGTCTTTTCCGTGCCCGGTCGGCTGCCCAGCCGACAATTTTACCCGAGGGGGAAGTGAACCATTTGAATACAGGGAACCTCTAAAAATTAGTTCCCAGTATTAAATTTTGCGATTCAACAGCGAAAAAATGAAATCAGGGCGGCGAATCGCATTCCTGCCTCAAAATTCATGTATATGTTGGGGTTGGAACCCCC
>CALXUY010000035.1 GCA_944391805.1 uncultured Clostridia bacterium | reverse complement strand
TGCAAAGCAGATTTGCGGCGGAGCAACGCGAAGCCTTTACTTCTTTCTCTGCGCCTTCTTCTTGCAGAGAAAAAGTGGCTATGGCTTTTGTACACTTTTTATTTCAACTGCCTTTTGTCTACAACCTGAGCGCCGCCTAACGCCGCGCTCCGCGCCCCGTGCATGTGCTTTCCCGCACGGGGCGCAAGCCGCACGTCACACAATCCGCCGGGCAAGGCGGATTTGCCCCGAAGCCGGCAGAGTTTGCCGCAAATTCCGGTCAAAATCCGATATGCTGGCGGCATTTTTGAATTTGACCGCATGATTTTTTCAAAAAGCCCTTTACAATCTGCAAAATTTATGATATGATGTAGGGTGAGGTCATTTTCGGCCAAAATAACAGGAGGTTTATTCACTCATGCCAATTGAAAGAAAAAAGCTCTCCATGGACGGTAACACCGCTGCGGCGCATGTCTCGTATGCGTTCACCGAGGTTGCCGCCATTTATCCGATCACTCCGTCCTCTCCGATGGCGGAAGTGACCGATACATGGTCTGCTACCGGACTGAAAAATATTTTCGGCGACAGCGTGAAGGTGATGGAAATGCAGTCCGAGGCGGGCGCGGCCGGCACCGTGCACGGCTCTCTGGCCGCCGGTGCGCTGACCACAACCTATACCGCATCTCAGGGCCTGCTCCTGATGATTCCGAACATGTATAAAATCGCGGGCGAGCTGCTCCCCTGCGTGATTCACGTGTCGGCGCGCTGCGTGGCGTCGCACGCGCTGAACATCTTCGGCGACCATTCCGACGTGTACGCCTGCCGCCAGACCGGTTTTGCCATGCTGGCCGAAACCAACCAGCAGGAAATCATGGATCTGGGTGCGGTTGCGCACCTCTCGGCCATCAAGGGCCGGGTTCCGTTCCTCAATTTCTTCGACGGCTTCCGCACCTCGCACGAGGTTCAGAAGATTTCGGTCTGGGATTATAAGGATCTCGAGGAAATGGTGGACAAGGACGCCATTGCCGCTTTCCGTGCGCGTGCGCTCAATCCCGAGCACCCGGTGCTGCGCGGCTCGGCCGAGAACGGCGACATCTTCTTCCAGCACAGAGAGGCCTGCAACCCCTACTATGAGGCGCTGCCGGCCGTGGTTGAGGATTACATGAACCAGATCAACGAGAAGCTGGGCACCGACTATAAGCTGTTCAACTACTACGGCGCGCCCGACGCCGAGAAGATCATTGTGGCAATGGGCTCGGTGTGCGATGTGGCGGAGGAGGTCATCGACTACATGATGGCCGCCGGCGAAAAGGTGGGCCTGGTTAAGGTTCGTCTTTACCGCCCGTTTGTGGCTGCCAAGCTGGCCGAGGCCATTCCGAAGACCGTGAAGAAGATCGCAGTGCTCGACCGCACCAAGGAGCCGGGCGCGCTGGGCGATCCGCTTTACCTCGATGTGGTGGCGGCGCTGGCCGAAACCGGGGTCAAGGCAACCGTGGTCGGCGGACGCTACGGCTTGGGCTCCAAGGATACCACCCCGGCCTCGATTTTCGCCGTGTTTGCCAACCTGGATGAGAAGAAGCCGAAGAATGGATTTACAATCGGCATTGTGGATGACGTGACCGGATGCTCGCTGGAGGAGAAGCCGGCCCCCGATACCGCCCCCGAGGGAACCATTTCCTGCAAGTTCTGGGGTCTGGGCGGCGACGGAACGGTGGGTGCGAACAAGAACTCCATCAAGATCATCGGCGACCACACCGACAAGTTCATTCAGGCCTACTTCCAGTACGACTCCAAGAAGACCGGAGGCGTTACCATTTCGCATCTGCGCTTCGGAGACAAGCCCATCAAGTCTCCGTACTATATCACCAAGGCCAACTTTGTTGCCTGCCATGTCCCGTCCTATATTCTCAAGGGCTACAAGATTGTGCAGGACGTCAAGCCGGGCGGCATCTTCCTGCTCAACTGTCAGTGGACGCCCGAGGAGGTCGAGCGGCATCTGCCCAACTCGGTCAAGAAGTACATTGCCAAGAACAACATTCAGTTCTATACCGTCAATGCCATCGACAAGGCGCGCGAGATCGGCATGGGCAAGCGCACCAACACCATTCTGCAGTCGGCCTTCTTTGCGCTGGCCAACATCCTGCCGATTGAGCAGGCTGTGGAATATATGAAGTACATGGCCAAAAAGTCCTACCTCAAGAAGGGCGAGGCCGTGGTGGAGATGAACTACAAGGCCATCGACGCCGGTGTGGACGCGATTGTCAAGATCGATGTTCCCGCCGCATGGGCAACGCTGGACGAGGAGGCGCCTGAGGCGCCCGCAACCGGCGACCGCGCCGAGCTGGTGGATTTTGTCAACAAGATTGTCAGACCGGTTTCCGCGATGAACGGCGATGCGCTGCCGGTGTCCGCCTTCTCCAAGTATGCGGACGGCACCTTCCCGCAGGGCGCGGCGGCCTATGAAAAGAGAGGCGTTGCCGTGGACGTTCCGGTCTGGATCGAATCCAACTGCATTCAGTGCAACACCTGCGCGTTTGTCTGCCCGCACGCCACCATCCGCCCGTTTGCGATGACCGAGGAGGAGGCAGCCAAGGCGCCCGCCGCCACCCGCTTTGCCGCAAAGCCGGTGCTCAAGACCAATTACAAGTTCACCGTAGCCATCAGCCCGCTGGACTGCATGGGCTGCACGCTCTGCGTCAAGGCATGTCCGGTGACTGCGAAAGCCATGAAGGACGGCAAGCCCGAAAAGGCTGCGCTGGCGATGGCCTCGCAGGAGAGCCAGCTCGGGCAGCAGGAGGTGTTCGACTATGCGGTTGCCAACGTCTCCGAGAAGAAGGAGCTGATCAACGGCACGGTCAAGGGCAGCCAGTTCAAGCAGCCGCTGCTCGAGTTCTCGGGCTCCTGCGCGGGCTGCGCCGAGACCTCTTACGCGCGGCTGGTCACCCAGCTGTTCGGCGAGCGGATGTATATTTCCAATGCCACCGGCTGCTCCTCGATCTGGGGCGGTTCGGCTCCCGCAACGCCGTATACGGTCAACAAGGAGACCGGCAGAGGACCGGCTTGGGCCAACTCGCTGTTTGAGGACAACGCCGAGCACGGCCTCGGAATTGCGCTGGGTCAGAAGACCATCCGCGAACGCCTGATCGGTTATGTCAAGGAGCTGGCCGAGAAGGTGGAGGACGCAGACAAGAAGGCTGTCATCGACGAATATCTCAACACGGTTGACGACGGGGAGAAGAACACTCCGGCCGCCAATGCGCTGATTGCGATGCTGGAGAGCTGCGGCTGCGAGCTGGGCAAAAAGATTCTGGCCGAAAAGGATTACCTCTCCAAGAAGTCGGTCTGGATCTTCGGCGGCGACGGCTGGGCCTACGACATCGGCTTTGGCGGACTCGATCATGTGCTTGCCTCGGGCGAGGATGTGAACGTGTTCGTGTTCGATACCGAGGTGTACTCCAACACCGGCGGTCAGGCCTCCAAGGCGTCCAACATCGGTCAGGTGGCGCAGTTTGCCGCTGCCGGTAAGGCGATCGGCAAGAAGAATCTCGCCGAAATTGCCATGTCCTACGGCTACGTCTACGTGGCGCAGGTGGCAATGGGTGCGGATATGAACCAGCTTCTCAAGGCGCTCAAGGAGGCCGAGGCTTATCACGGTCCGTCGCTGATCATCGGCTACGCGCCCTGCGAGATGCACGGCCTGAAGGGCGGCATGCAGAACTGCCAGCTTGAGATGAAGAAGGCTGTTGAGGCCGGATACTGGCAGATGTTCCGCTACAATCCGACGCTGGAGCACAACAAGCTGACCATCGATTCCAAGGAGCCGACGGCGGACTATATCGACTTTATCAAGTCCGAGACCCGCTATGCCCGTTTGGCACAGTCCTTCCCGCAGAGGGCGGAGGAGCTGTTCCAGAAGGCCGATGCCAGCGCAAAGGCGAGATACCAGAGACTGCTCAAGATGGGCAAGCTCTACGAATAAACCGTTGCACGGACATCCGGGATGAGGACACGCCTCTCCCGATGTACGGGCAAAAAGCAAGGGGGCGTTTCCGATCGGAAACGCCCCCTTGGGGGCTTGTCTGACGGCAAGTGCAGGGGTGGGAGGCCGGGGAAGCGCCGCTCGCGCTTGCATGTTGCCGGCCGAACAACAAAAACTGACCCGATCAGGCACAGGAGGATGCATATGAATAAAGTCAAAATCACCGTTCTGCAAACCACCCTGAATCAGGCGCTGGCGTCCGAATACGGCGTACTGGGACTGGGGCCATGCCCGATGATGCGCGAGGGGCAGGTCTTTTATGCCGATTATGCCAAGCCAGAGGGCTTTTGCGACGAGGCTTGGAAGGCCATTTACCAATACGTGTTCGCACTGGCACACGGCGCCGGGGATGGCCTGTTTTATTACGGGGACTGGATCCGCAAGCCCGGCGTGGCGATATGCAGCTGCAACGACGGACTGCGCCCGGTGATTATGAAGCTGGAGGCCACCGAAGAGGAGGCCGAGCTGAACTACACACCGGTGCGGTAAGGAACAGGGAAGCGCTGGCTGCTTGGGGAGCCGACAGAGAACGGCAGAAGATGAAAGAGGCACGATTCCGATGAATCAACAGACAGCAATCGGCGAGGGCAGCATTGGAGCCTTCCGCCGATTGCTGTTCGGGAAAGTGATTCGGTTTTGTATGAGGAGAGGTCTGCCTGTCAGCATCCGCACGAATTGAGAGCGGCTTGCAGGCAAACAAGGCCGGCAGGACAGCCTGCCGCGGAAGGCTGTCTCTATGTGGTGCTTTTTGGCGAATACCACATATAGATGGAACACGCGGTCATCAACAGAAAGCCAACGATCAAAGCGACATTGATTTTGATGACAAATAATGAGAGCAGCGTGTTGGTAAGCCCATGAATCAGATTGCAGCAGAACACACATTGTGTCCTTTTGTAAATGGAAGCATACCAGTAGCTTTGCAGTACCGCCAAGGCGGCAAACCAAACAAACGGGATGCTTTGCTGCGATGCCCCATCCACAAACCACAACGGGATGTGCCAGGCCGCCCATACCAGACCGGTGACGAGTGCTGCCAGCCAGAAAGGCATTTTCTTTTCCAGCATCGGCTGCATCGTGCCGCGCCACCCCAGTTCTTCATTGCCTCCGTAAATCAGAGCTGCCTGCAGAAAAACAATCGGTACAAGATACAGCGGCATCTGTGGGTTCGGTTCCATCGAGGAAAATCCGACCACTGCAATTTCCAAAATGCAGAACAGGATAAAATATCCGAGATATTTCCGATTACAGCCGAACATCATACGCAGCAGGGCTTTTGGGGAACGCATCTCCCGGCAAACCAACAGTGCGGCAGCTGGAGGGCCGAAGCCTCCCAGCAGGTGCAGGACAACGGCGACCGGATGGGTAAAATACAAGACGCCGGTTTGAATGAGGATGGCCAAGCCGCCCCAGCAAGCGTAGGTGATGCCGAATGTCCATAACAGAAACTTGATGAATGGTCTTTTCATCTGTTTATCCTTTTCGATGATGCGGCGACGCAAGCGCTGCCAATAAATGATGAAAAATACAAATTGCCGTTTTGCCCATCCGGAGGAGGGCAACTGTTTCCGAACGGTTCAGATGGTAGCCAGAGGGCTCCGGCAGGCCGCTCTGACCGCAGCCCGGATGCGCGGAAGCTCGGCTTTCAGCTCCGGGTACGCTGCGGGAACCCATTTCGCCGCGTCCGGGTTTCCGCCCAGTGCGGTGAACCATGTCAGCGCCGCGGTATAGCGGCCAAGACCATAGCTCAGGTGAAAGCCGTCGCGCGTCAGCACATCGCCGACCTCTCCGCGCAGGTTCTGAATGGCTGTGCCGGAGGGGATCAGACCGGAGAAGGGGCGTGCCGGCAGAACCGTGTCCCGCACCGTATGCACAATCGCGCGGTACATGGCTGCCTGCCTGCAGCCGTAGTTGGAAAATTCCTTGTGCGTGCTGTCCTGCTGGTAGCTCCAGGTCATATGCCACCAGATTTCGGCAGAGGGATTGGTTTTGTTGGCCTGCAGAAAATCATATACATCCTGCAAATGCGTGTAGGTCGGGGGAAGCCCGCTGCTGCCGCTGGCCTGCTGCATGGTAATCACATCCCACTGCTCCTCCGCCAGCGCCTGCTGCACGCTCACATCGGGCGTGCTCTGCCAAGCGCCGTTCGTATTCCGGTAGTACGTGTAGGCGGGCAGCCCGCCCTGTATGTTGCTCCAGTGGGTTTGCAGGCTGCACCCGCCGATGTAGAGGTTGCCAAGCACAACCGTGCGCATCCCGCCCGCCCGGCAGAGCGGCCAGAGATATTCCATGGCGTCCACGCTGAAGCTGTTTCCGACGGCGAGAATGCGGACGGTATCCGACCTTTGGAGCGGGAGGGAAGACAGCGAGATTTTGCTGTTCCTGTCGGTTTTGCTGTTCATGTCTCTTCTCCTGTCTCTTGGATTGGTTTTGCCTGTCGGCGTACTTGCCGGTAAAGCTCCCGCCCCAGCAGGCAGATGCCCGCGAGCATCAGCAGGGCCATCAGCAGCAGCTTTTCGCGGTCGCTGTCAAAGAGATAGCAGCACACGGCGTAAAGCGAAGGCAGCATCACCGCAATTGACATATACCACCGCTTCGGAAAAACAAACAGCAGCATGAGTGCAAGAATGTCAGAAAAATACCAGTAGCGCTCGTGCATATGCGGAAGCACATAGGGCATAAAAGCGGCGAAAAAGGCGGCCATGGTCAGCCAGAGCCGGTCATCGTCGGTGCGGTAGCTTTTCCTGTAAAGCGGCAGCATCGCGCACCCGACCGCTCCGAAGGCAAACCAGACCAGCGAGGCTGCAAAGTTTGCATCGCATTCCGCCGCACTCACCAGGTGGTCCAGGCAGATATAGAAGTTGGGAGCGGTCAGTGACAGCTCGGAATACTGCCCGGCCTGGAGGATGTAAACCCCGTATGCGTCGGCAAACGACATGCCGGCGATGAGCGCGGGCAGGCCGGAGGCAAAGAAGGTCAGAATCGCGACTCCGGGGGACCACCATTTGATCTTGCCCTTCAGGGCCGCCAGAATCACCACCGGCAGAAAGAACACCGCCTGCAGCTTGAAGGAGAAGGCCACGCCGAAGCAGATCATGGCGGCAACGCTCTTTTCCCGGAGAATATAGTAAAGGCTCATCACCAGAAACGCGGCATAGATGGCGTCGCATTGCCCCCACAGGGCACTGTTGAGGAATACGGCAGGCAGAAACAGGGTGGCGGTATAGGCCATCAGCGCTGTGACGTCGGAGCGCGAGATTCTGCGGATGAGCAGCCCCACAAACACCGCCAGGAGGTAATCGGCCGCCACCGAAACCAGCTTGATCGCATACAGTGGCGACAGGGGAAGATAGGTCATCAGCACCATCAGCAGCATGTACGCGGGCGTATAGTTGCCGATGACGTGCCCGAGCGCAGGGAAGCCGCCCAATGCTTCCACTTCCTCATACCACTGAGAGAGAAAGTAGGTATAATCCATCGATTCAAATGGGAAATTGAGCCAGCGCAGCATCCATGCCGCCACGCTCACTACCAGAAAAAATGCAGGCAGCTCCGCTTTTTTGATCAGGGTCTGAATTTTTTTCATCGAGACGCTCCTTCCAATTTGTAAAGAAATCGCTGTGCTGGTATAAGACGGAAGCATTTTGGATATAGTTTCAAGGAGGCGGAAGCCGTATCCGCACGGCGGGACTGCCGGACAGACATCCTGTGGGGAAGCGGAGTTATTCCGAAGCGCCGGAATCCGCATGTCCGGGTTGCGTTCCGGCCTGTCCGGCGGCTGACGGTGTATGCCTGCCGGCTGTCGCCGCGGCAGCTCCTGAGGCCTCCTGCTCCGTATTGCGCTCTCGGCAAACCTCCGGTGCTTCGGCCTCGGGGTTGGGCGACAGGCCGGTTCCGCCGCTCTCACGGTATCTGGTGGGAGACATGCCAACCTTTCTCCGGAACAGCCCCGAGAAATAGAACTCGTCGCTGAAGGAGAGGTAGTCCGCAATTTCGCGTACCGACATGCCGGTTTCGGTAAGGAGCTGGCGGGCAATGGCAATTTTGCGCTCGAGGGCGTAGCGGTAGAGCGGGGTGCCGGTCTCCTTGCGGAACAGCCGCTCGGCCTGCGAGGGGGATTTGCCGCAGACAGCGGCGATCTGCTCCAGCGTAATCGGCTCTGCTGCGTGCTGCTCGAGATAGAGCAGCATCCTGCGGACCGGGGCCTGCGGCTCCTGCGGTGGGGCGTTGACCCGGCAGGACAGGCGGTAGAACAACTGCGTCAGCAGAGCCACACATTGCTCGGCTGCATATTCCGGTTCCCGGTGCGCCGCATAGTATTGAAACTTCTGCAGCAGGTCGGAGGTGTTCAGCGCCGGGTAATGGTAGGTTTCGCTCACCCCGCACAGAGCGGCAAGCCCGTCCGCAAACGGTCCCGAAAAATTCACCCATATCTTTTCCCACGGGTCGTTTTTGTCGGCGTAGTAGCAGTGGTCGTGTCCCTGCGGGAGGTAATAGCTGTCCCCCGCGCGGAGCAGCAGCTCCTGGCCGTCAATTCTGACGTGTCCGGTACCGCTGACCACATATTCAATGCAGGAGACGCTGGAGGAAGGGCGATTGATGGAGTAGCTTTTACTTGGATAGGTGGTGCCGCACATCAGAAAACGGATGGCAGGCAGAGACGGGCGCGCGGTGCACAGGTGATTCATCCGCAGGATTTTTTCGTGTGACATGAGCGGCTGGCTCCTTTCCGCAAATACCGGTGGGACACATGCTATCATTATATCAGATTGGCAGGGCATTGTCAACAGAAAGGGGAAAATATTGAAACATAAAGACCACAGACTGCTGGCGCATTACCTCCTCGGTCTTGCTCCCGAAAAATGGAGAAAAGCACGCAGAAAAAGGGCTTTTCTGGTAGGCAACATCCTGCCGGACTTCAACCCGATCACCTATCTGCGCGGAATCCGGCAGAGCCGGCGGATGGCCGGGCATGATTTCCCTTATTCCACGCCGCATATTTACCGGGTGGCGATCCGCCTGCGGGAAAACGGCGTGCACAGCATAGCGGATTGCTACTCGTTGGGGACGCTGATTCATTACCTCGCCGATTCCTTTACCTATGCGCATACTGCCGATTTCCGGGACAGCATGCGGGCACATAAGCGGTATGAGCACGCGTTGCATGCGGTTTTTCCGGACTGTGTCCGGGAGGCGGAGCAAAACCCCATACCGGGCAGCCCCGAAAATCTGGAGGAGTTTCTCATCGCCGAACGCAGGCGGTACGAGCAGGCGCCGCAGGAAATGCGCAAGGACGGCAGGGAGATTTTGCTGGTTTGCACGGCAATTTATGTCTCCATTCTTCAAGATAACCGGTAATATTCTCCGTTTTTGAATAAATAGAGCCAAAAACAAAGATTAAGCATTGACAGAATGGGAAAAATTTGCTATAATAAGAAGGCAACACCGCACCATTCGGTTTGTGTCCGGAACAGCTATGGTGCGGTGCTGTGCTGTTCAGAATCAACGGGTCAAACCGAATGAAGGGAGAGATGATCAAAAAAATGGGAAAATATTTCGGAACCGACGGGTTCCGCGGAGAGGCAGGGGTGACGCTGACCTCGGAGCATGCCTATAAAATCGGCCGATTTCTCGGCTGGTATTATTCGGACGGCGGCAAAAAGAAGGTCCGCGTGGTGATCGGCAAGGATACCAGGCGTTCCAGTTATATGTTTGAGTACGCCATTGTCGCGGGTCTGACCGCATCGGGGGCCGACACCTATATGCTGCACGTCACAACCACTCCCAGCGTATCCTATGTGGTGGCGGGGGACGATTTTGACTGCGGCATCATGATTTCTGCCAGCCACAATCCGTTTGACGACAACGGCATCAAGCTGGTCAACCGCCGCGGGGAGAAAATGGACGACCGCACCATCGAGCAGATCGAGCGTTACCTCGACGGCAAGCTGGATGAGCTGGGCGTTCACACCCCCGATCTGCCGTTTGCCACCGGAGCGGAGCTCGGGCAGATTGTGGACTATGCGGCCGGACGCAACCGCTATATCGGCTACCTGATCTCACTTTCCCGCTATTCCTTCCGCCCGTTCCGGGTGGGGCTGGACTGCGCCAACGGCAGCTCCTGGATGATTGCGAAAAGTGTGTTTGAGGCGCTGGGTGCCAATGTTTCGGTCATCAACGCCACGCCGGACGGTCTGAATATCAACCGCGGAGCCGGCTCCACCCATATGGAGGGACTGGTGCGGCATGTGCGGGAGAACCGGCTGGACATCGGCTTTGCCTTTGACGGCGATGCGGACCGGTGTATTGCGGTGGACGAAAACGGGAATATTGTAAACGGGGACCACATCCTCTACATTCTCGGAATGCAGCTCAAGGAGAGCGGCGCGCTGACCAACAATACGGTGGTAACCACCATCATGTCCAACCTCGGGCTGTACCGGGCGCTGGAGCAGGCCGGCATCAACTATGTGCAGACCACGGTGGGGGATCGCTTTGTTTATGAGAACATGCTGCAGACCGGCAACTGCATCGGCGGAGAGCAGTCGGGGCATATCATCCTGAGCAAATACGCCACCACGGGAGACGGAATTCTGACGGCGATCAAGCTCATGGAGGCGGTCATCAGCACCAAGCTGCCGCTGAGCAAGCTGGCGGAGCCGGTGAAGATGTTCCCGCAGGTGCTCAAAAACGTGCGGGTCAGCGACAAGCGCGCGGTGCGCGAGGACCAGGCCGTGCAGTCGCTGATTGCCGAAATCGGCCGTGAACTGGGCAGCTCCGGGCGGATTCTGCTGCGTGAGAGCGGTACCGAGCCGGTGGTGCGCGTCATGGCGGAGGCCGAAACCGAGGAGATCTGCGAAAAATACGTCAACCGTGTGGTCGATCTGATCCACAGCAGGGGTCTGGCGTGAGAAAGGAACAGACATGAACTGGAAGGATGCACTGAAAACCGTCCATCTGTTCGGCAGCCCGGAGCATACGCTGGCATGGGAGTATCTCTGCCGCTTTGCGTACCCGTGGCAGGCGCTGGACGGCTTGAAGGATTGGATTTGCGAACTGGGAAAAACACTGCCGGAGAACGAATATCTGCGCACGGCAGAGAACGTGTGGATCGCCCGTACCGCCTCGGTGGCTCCGTCCGCGCTGATCTGCGGGCCGACCGTGATCGGTCCGGGGGCCGAGATCCGGCATGGCGCCTTCATCCGGGGGAGCGCGCTGGTCGGCGAGGGCGCCGTGGTGGGCAATTCGGTGGAGCTGAAAAACTGCATTCTGTTTGACGGCGTGCAGGTGCCGCACTTCAACTATGTCGGCGATTCGGTGCTGGGCTACCGTGCGCATATGGGAGCCGGCGCCGTGACCTCCAATGTCAAGAGCGACAAAACGCCGGTCTGCGTGAGATATGAGAGCGAGCGGATTGAAACCGGACGGAAGAAGCTGGGCGCGATGCTCGGCGATTTTGCCGAGGTGGGCTGCAACAGCGTGCTCAATCCCGGCACGGTCATCGGCGCGCACAGCAATGTGTATCCGCTGTCCTCGGTGCGCGGATACGTGCCGGCAAACTGCATTTACAAGTCCGGGGACCGCATCGTCGTCAAGCGGTAAACCCAGCCGGACGGGTCGGAATGGCTGCCGACCGCCTCTGCGGAGGGAAAACGGGCAAGCCGGCGCCGGGCAGAACCGGCGGACTGTACCGGAACTCATATACTGTTGGAACCGGTGAACCGGTCAGAATCGGTGAACCGTACAGTGTCCACAGGCGTTGGATGCCGGTCTGCAGGCAGGAGCCGACGCTCGGAGCGATGCCAGGGGCAAAACACTCCGGTGCACGTCCGGGATGGGCAGAAAACCCATCCGTCAGCCACCCGAAAATCAGGGAAATGATAGCGCCAGACCGCCGCACGGCGGTTGACGAGGAGAGAAGTGATCGAATCTTCGGCGGATGCTTCTCCGGTGCGGGCAAAGACGCCGCATCGTTAACAGCAGGCAAATATGCGGGCAACCGCAAAACAATCCCTGTTGCAATCGGTACATACCGTCCGGAACCCGGCTTCCGGCACGGTCTTTTCCGAATACACTTTTTTCAGAAAAGGAACAGGGGAAATCATTATGTGTGGAATCATTGGTTTTACCGGAACCGCCAATGCGGTTCCCAAAATGCTCAAGGGGCTTTCGGTGCTGGAGTACCGCGGATATGACTCGGTCGGCATTGCCGCGCAGACCGAGGGCGGGGTGGATGTGGTCAAGTGTAAGGGGCGCATCCATGTGCTGGAGGAGAAACTGCGCGAGGAGCCCTTGCCCGAGAGCCATTGCGCCATCGGGCACACCCGCTGGGCCACGCACGGCGGGCCGTCGGACGTCAACGCGCACCCGCATCGCGCCGGCCGTGTGGTGCTGGTGCACAACGGCATTATTGAGAACTATCAGGAGCTGGCAGAGGAGCTGCGCGGGAGCGGCGTGACCTTTCTTTCCCAGACCGACACCGAGGTGGCGGCGGCGCTGATCAATGCCTGCTACGACCGCCTCGGCGACCCGGCCGCGGCCATCCGTCAGGCAACCGACCGGATGCGCGGGGCGTATGCCTTCGGCATTCTGTTCGACAACCGTCCGGGAGAGGTCTGGGTCATTCGCCGGGGCAGCCCGCTGATTCTTGCCAAGGGCAAGGACGGCTTTTATCTCGCCTCGGATATGACTGCGCTGCTGCCCTTCACCAACCAGTACTGCGCAATGGAGGAGGGGCGGATCGCCTGCCTCACGGCCGCGTCTGCCATGCTGTTGGACGATGCGGGCGGTTCGGCTGCTGCCGAGTGGAAAACCACCGCCATGACGCCCGAGTCGGCGCAGAAGGGCGGGTACCCGCATTTCATGCTCAAGGAGATTCACGAGCAGCCCGGCGCGGTGGAAAAGTCGGTTTCCTCCCGCATTGTCGGGGGACTGCCGGATTTCTCGGCCGACGGCATTACGCCGGATTTCTGGAAATCCGTCAAAAATATCCAGATTGTGGCCTGCGGCTCGGCCATGCACGCGGGGCTTGTGGGGGCGCGGGTGCTCGAGGAGATGGCAGGGGTACCGACCACGGTGCACATCGCCTCGGAATACCGCTACTATCCGCCCCTGTTCTCGGACGGGACACTGGTGGTGGTCATCTCCCAGTCGGGCGAGACGGCCGACACGCTGGCGGCGCTGCGCTATGCAAAATCCCGGGGCATTCCCACGCTGGCCATTGTCAACGCGGTCGAAACCACAATCCCCCGTGAGGCCGACCGCCGCATTTACACCTATGCCGGTCCCGAAATTGCGGTTGCCACCACAAAGGGCTACTGCACGCAGGTTTCGGTTCTCTGGATGATTGCCGCCGCAATTGCGTATACCTGCGGCAGGATTCCGGAGGAGCAGGCCCGCGCCACCGTGGATGCGCTGGCAAAGGAGGTTCCGCAGGCCATTGAAGACATGCTGGCCAAGCGGGAGCAGTTTGTGCGCATTGCAAAGGGGCTGGTGGATCACGAGCATGTGTTCTATATCGGCCGCGGTCTGGACTACGCGATGTCTATGGAGGCGTCGCTCAAGCTCAAGGAGATTTCCTATATTCACTGCGAGGCATACGCCGCCGGGGAGCTGAAGCACGGGACCATCTCGCTCATCGAGCCCGGGACGCCGGTCCTTGCCATCGCCACCGATCCCGGGCTGGTGGATAAGACCGAGAGCAACATCCGGGAGGTGCGCAGCCGGGGGGCGCAGGTCACGATGATCTGCCGGGAGGGAACGCAGGTTCCCGAGGAGAGCGCGGACGAGATCGTATTCCTCCCCAACCGCTCCGAGGCCGCCGTGCTGTTTGCGTCCCTGACCGCGGTGCAGATGATCGCATATGAGACTGCCGCACGGCTCGGGTGCGACATTGACCGTCCCCGCAATCTGGCCAAGTCGGTTACAGTGGAATGAACCGGCTCCGATTGCGAACCGAATCGGGCGGAAGCTGCGAAACCTCCGTAACGGGAAAATAAAGGACGTATTCCGAATAGAGAAACAATCGCCGGTTATTTTTTGCATGCACGGAGCCAAGCTGAAAGCGCTCCCACAGAGGCAACAGCCAAAGTGGGAGCGCTTTCCGGTTTTTTGTGTATGAAGCTATAAGTATTTTTGATATCGGATTATAGTGGCTGATATGAAAATGCGGCTTTCGGTTTTATCCGTCAATTTTAGGTTGCAAACGGATTCAAAATGTGATATAATGGAAGAAAAGAAATAACAGTTTGCCTGAATGCTGTGCATGTCGCTCCGGCCGTTACACCGACTCCGGGAAATCTTGTATGGAAATGGAAATTTTAGCTTTTGTACGAACGGTTTCTGCATTTGCAAACAGGATTTGAAGGTACTTTTAGCATCCGTATTTTGTAGACAATATTAAGGCAACACCGCGCAATTCACGGTTCGCACCTTGACTGCACAACTTTTTGCATCTTTTTCGCCAAACTGCACAAATCTCCTTGTCAATAGATCTACTATTGCCTGCGTCAATTTGGTTTGTTTGACGA
>CALXUY010000034.1 GCA_944391805.1 uncultured Clostridia bacterium | reverse complement strand
TTAAGGCAACACCGCGCAATTCACGGCTCACACCTTGACTGCACAACTTTTTGCATCTTTTTCGCCAAACTGCACAAATCTCCTTGTCAATAGATCTACTATTGCCTGCGTCAATTTGGTTTGTTTGACGAAAAATCTGACGGCAGATTTGCGCAGTCAGAATTGTGCGGCGCAGTCTTAAGACCGGATGTGCGGGATGCTGTTGCGGAAAAACAGCGTCTCCCGTTCGGACTCCGAAAAGGATGCCGATGCGGCGCGGATGTAAGCGTCAAATTCGTAATGGCAGGCCTTTTGCAGGCTGTTGACTCCGGTGCCGAACAGAACCGGAGTTCTGAGTGAGAGCAGGGCTTTCAGCAGTTTTTTCATAGGCGGCTGAACCAGTGCCTGATAGCCGAACTGGCAGACGGCATGGGGCAGCGCGATCAGGCGCTCCAGCGCCTCGGGCGGATAGAAGGCGGCATAGGAATCGAAGGACATCAGCAGCAGCCGGTACCGCGAATGATAGAGCAGCCGGTTCAGCTCCTGTGGGATTCCTGGCTGATCCGGCAGGAAGGGAAGCCGGAGCGGGAGACAGTCGGTGCCGGGCAGGCGGAGCCGATGCAGCGCGGGCGTTTGAGAAAGTCCGGGCCGGAGAACGGCGCAGCACGCTGCGTGAACCCGGCAGTCCTGTGGCAGCAGCTCCCGAAGCTCCCGCAGGGCGTGATCCTGCCGCAGCAGGAACATCGGGACCGATTCCAGCTCGCAGTCGTATTCCGGCGTCAGGTAAATGTCACGAAAGCCGCAGCGGTCACGCAGAGCCCGCAAGGCCTCGGCGGCCTGTTCCGGGCGGAGCGTCAGATCCCGCATATTGTGCAGCAAACGGCAGTTCCAATCGGTATAGCTTCTCATAACCTCAACACAATGGATGATTTTTTGAATCCCCCGCCGCACAGCGGCGGGGAATTTTTTGTCCTGCGGCAGGCATCTCTGCGGAATGCGATCACATCAGCGGGGCGAACAGGCGGCAGATGTCCTGCAGAATGGATTTGACCGGATTGGCCTTGCAATCCTTGGCGGTGATCTGATGGCAGCGCTCCAGCGTGGAAAGAAAATCCTGCTTGATCGCCGAAAGAGAAGGCGTGCGATAGAGGCATGTCCCGCACTCAAAGTGCAGGTACAGGCTGCGGAAATCCAGATTGACCGTGCCCACGGTTGCCGTCAGATCATCCGCGATCATGTTTTTGGAGTGAATAAAACCGTCCGAATATTCGTAAATCTTCACGCCCGAAGCAATCAGCCCGCGGTAGTAGGAACGGGAGGTGAAATGCACCAGACGCTTGTCCGGCTTGTATGGAGTGATGATGCGCACATCCACACCGCTCTTGGCTGCCAGCGTCAGGGCGGAGATCAGGTTGCTGTCCACCATCAGATATGGCGTGGTGATATACAGGTAGCGGCGCGCATTGCCGATGAGCTGCAAATATACCTGCTCGCCTACATTTTCGCGATCCATCGGGCTGTCCGAATAG
This sequence comes from uncultured Clostridia bacterium, assembly GCA_944391805.1. Lineage (GTDB taxonomy): Bacteria > Bacillota > Clostridia > Oscillospirales > CAG-272 > UMGS1865. The sequence goes on along the minus strand of CALXUY010000034.1, from coordinate 25,403 downwards.
GGCTGCACCCAACCGGCCGACGACGAGGCCGCATCCTCGGAGGGAAGCTCGCTTCTGTCGGGCAGGTAATTTTCGCATACCTCCTGCTTGCCGGTCAAAAAGCTCCAGATCTGCAGGAACATCACGGTAAAGCTCCATGCGCCCTCTCCGCGCAGCAGTACCGCCGCATCCTTCCAGTGCCCGAAGCGTTCCTTTTGATTGATATATTCGTCCGCCAGATTCATGCCTCCGGTAAAGGCGACTCTGCCGTCCACCACCGCGATTTTCCGGTGATCCCGGTTGTTCTGCACACTGGTGAGAAAGGGGCGGAAGGGGTTAAACACCTCGCACCGGATGCCTTCCCGGCGCAGCCTGTCCGCATATTTGTGCGGAAGGCTGAGAAAGCTGCCAAGATCGTCGTAAACCACCCGCACGTCAATGCCGGCGGCAGCGCGCTCCCGCAGCACTGCCAGCACCGCATCCCAGAAAACCCCCTCGCCGATGATGAAAAACTCCAGAAAAATATACCGTTTTGCCTGCCGCAGCTCATCCAGCAGCGATGTCTCAAATTCCGCACCGGTGGCAAAGTATACGGTATCGGTATTCCGGCAAACCGGAAAGCCCCGCGTGGAATGCAGATACCGGATCAGCCGGTCGGATTCCGGAAGCTGTGCGCAGGCGTTCTCCACTCCCTCACCGAAATGCCGGAAGGCGGGCGTTGTACGGATCTCAATATTCCGCAAACGCTTGCGGAAGCCGATGGTTGTGGTCTGAAAGTGAAAAATCCAATAAAACACCCCTCCGAATACCGGAAACAGCAGGATCAGGAACACCAGGGAGATTTTGAAGGCCGCCGGCTGATTGTGCGTGAGCAGATGGAGCGCCGTGAGGACTCCCAGAACGGTGAACAGATTCCAGACCCAGCGCAGCTGCGTATAGGATGCGACGGTTAAGAAAATGACAATGATCTGTGCCAGCAGCAGCAGTGCCACAAACAGGCGGCGGATCAGCATCTGGCGGATGCGTTGCTTGGCGGCTTTTTGGCCGGACATAGAGGAATCTCCTTTACAAAACGGAAAATCACAGTACCGCAACCAAACGATTACGGTACTGTGTGAAAACGGTCAGCGGTGATGCTCGTGTTTAATCAGGCCGAAAGCCTTGGAAAGCTCCATAATCAACAGCGGTACCAGAATCAGGCCGAGCGCCACGGCGTAGAGCCACGGGTAACGGAGATATTCCAGACCGAACGCAATCCGGGCAGGCGTCAAGGCCACTGCCAGCGTCAGCACCAGAGAGGCCAGCGCCGAGAGGTTGAGATATTTGTTGGAGAACGGACCGATTTTGAACAGCGAGTGTTCGGACCGCATGTTATAAGCCTGCACAATCTGGGAAAGCCCCAGCACCAGGAAGGCCATGGTCTGTCCCTGCCCCACACTGCCGCCAACCTCTTTGCCGATAACATATCCGGCCAGCGCCAGCAAGCCGAACATCAGGCCCTGCAGCGCGGTGCGCACGCCCATTCCGTTGGCAAACAAGCCCTCGTTCTTGGGCTTGGGGCGGCGGTCCATCACGTCCTTTTCCACGGCCTCCATGCCGAGAGAAATGGCGGGGAGCGAGTCGGTGATCAGATTGATGAAGAGCAGCTGCATGGAGAGCAGAGGCGTTTCATGCCAGAGCAGCATCGCGATGAACACAACAATAATCTCACCGATGTTGGTGCCCAGCAGGTAGCCGACCACCTTGCGGATGTTGGAATAGATGCCGCGTCCCTCACGGACTGCATCCACAATGGTGGCAAAGTTGTCGTCGGTCAGCGTCATGTCGGCCGCACCCTTGGCAACGTCGGTACCGGTAATGCCCATCGCACAGCCGATGTCGGCGGCCTTGAGAGCGGGGGCGTCGTTCACGCCGTCTCCGGTCATGGATACCACCTGACCCTTGCGCTGCCATGCCTTGACAATGCGGATCTTGTTTTCGGGAGAAACCCGCGCGTAAACCGAAATCTGCTCGACCTTGGCATCCAGCTCTTCGTCGTTCATTGCGTCCAGCTCGGCACCGGTAATGGCGAGGTCCCCCTCCTGCAGAATGCCGAGATCCTTGGCAATGGCCGAGGCCGTGACCACATGGTCGCCGGTGATCATCACCGGCTTGATGCCGGCGCGGCGGCAGACGGCAACCGCATCGCGGGCTTCGGGACGAGGCGGGTCGATCATGGCAACCAGACCCACAAAGGTCAGCCCGTTTTCGAGTGTTTCGGATGAAATTTCCGAAGGAAGCTCATCAATATATTTGTAGCCGACCGCCAGTACGCGCAGTGCGTCGGCGCTCATCGCCTCGGTGATTTCCTTGGCGCGGGCGAGGTCGCCGGAGGTGCAGCGCTGTGCCATCATGTCAAACGCGCCCTTGGTAATCACAATCAGGCGGCCGTCCATGCGGTTGACCGTGGTCATCAGCTTGCGGTCGGAGTCAAAGGGCAGCTCCGCCACGCGGGGGAACTCGGTATTCAGGGTGTCCTTCGGCATTCCGATGCGGTGGGCAGCCAGAACCAAAGCGGTTTCGGTCGGGTCGCCGATGTGCACCTCGCGGTCTCCCTCAAACTGTACCGAACCGTCGCAGCAGAGCGAGGAGAGGCGGAGCAGGCGGCGGGTGGCTTCGGGCTGCTCCTCGGAGAAGTTGAAGCTCCGCGACTCGGCATCCCCGTCGCACCAGGTGCGCACCAGGGTCATGCGGTTCTGGGTCAGCGTGCCGGTTTTATCCGAGCAGATCACCGATGCGCTTCCCAGTGTTTCCACGGCAGGCAGGCGGCGGATAATGGCGTTTTTCTTGACCATTCGCTGTACGCCGATTGAGAGCACCACCGTGACAATCGCGGGCAGTCCCTCCGGAATGGCCGAGACCGCGAGCGAGACGGCGGTCATGAAAATATCCAGAATTTCGAGCTGATTGATGACGCCGATCACAAAGATCACGGCGCAGGCGATCAGCGCAACAATGCCGAGGTATTTCCCCAGCTGAGCCAGCTTATCCTGCAGCGGCGTGCGGTTGTCGCCCGCGTCCTCCAGCAGGTTGGCGATTTTACCCATCTGGGTGTTCATTCCGGTTCCGGTCACCACGGCCAGCGCGGTACCGTAGGAAACGCTGCAGCCCGAATAGACCATCGTGGAGCGATCTCCCAGCGGCGCGTCGGCAGCCACTGTGGCCTGTGCGTCCTTTTCGCTGGGGACCGATTCTCCGGTCAGCGCGGATTCCTCGCATTTGAGACTGACCGAGCGGATCAGCCGCGCGTCTGCCGGAATCCAGTCTCCGGCCTCGAGCCGGATGATGTCTCCGGGCACCAGGTTGACCGCTTCAATGATCTGCTCCTTCCCGTCGCGGATCACCTTGGTGTGCGGCGCGGAAAGATTCTGCAGTGCCTCCAGTGCTTTTTCCGCCTTGCTTTCCTGAATCACACCCATCGTCGCGTTGAGTATCACAATCAGCAGGATCAGCGCCGGCTCAAAAAACTCCTTGGGGTCGTGACCGGTGCAGGCTACCACAAAGGAGATGATGGCCGCCGCGATGAGAATCAGGATCATCACGTCCTTGAACTGCTCGGCAAAACGCTGCAGGTTGGTTTTCTTTTTCTTTTCCCGCAGGCGGTTCGGACCGTGCTGCTGTCGCCGCGCTTCGGCTTCCGCGGACGTCAGGCCGGTCTGCGCGTTGCTGTTCAGTTCGGAAAGAACCGCTTCCGGCGTTTGTTCGTGAAATTGCATGGTGTAAAAAATCCTCCGTTTTGTGTTTGTTTTTGATCTATGTAAAACGCTTTGCGCGTGCTGCTTTCCGCTTGAAAAAATTTGACGAATGATAGATTTTACCATTCATATTTCGGGAATGACGGCGAACAATAGTAACAGAGTCGCGGACAACCGCGCTCGAGGATATAGATAGACGAATGGCTGCGGACGAGATAACCCTTCATTTGCTGGTTCAATGAACGGTTTGCATGTCGGCAGACCGTTCAGAACAGGAGAAACAAAACAATGGCAAGCAACAAGACTCTCGTTCCTGAAGCTAAGGAAGCTCTGGAGAAGTTCAAGATGGAAGCGGCTAACGAGGTTGGCGTGACCCTGAAGCAGGGCTACAACGGCGATATCACCGCGAAGCAGGCTGGTTCCGTTGGCGGACAGATGGTCAAGAAGATGATCGAGTCCTATGAGAACTCCATTAAGACGAAATAAGAATTTCCTCTGAATTTTGTCTGAACCCGAAGCGCCGGATGTGAAAGCCCGGCTGCCAAGGGCCCCAGATCCGAGCCCGTCGGCCTTTCCGGGAAGCCGGGCGCATGGCGGGCAAAGATCGGCGTCCCGTTCCCATATGGGAACGGGGCGTTTTCATACCGCCGCACGTTCAGGTGTTCCGCCCGTGCGCTTTCCCGAATCAGGGACAAGAAACAGCAGAACCGCCAGCCCGGCCGCGAGCGCAAGCGTGACCGCCAGCCCGCCCTCCAGTCCGAACGCCCCGCCGGTCCAGAGCTCGGAGCCGGTGAACGTGGCATGGAGCAGGGAAGGCCCCGTACCGGTGCCGCTGACGCTCACGCCGAACACATTGCCCTGTACAAAATTCCAGATGCTGTGCATGGCGCACGCGCCCCAGAGATCCCCGCGGCGCAGTACATAAACCGACAGGAGCACGCCGAACAAAAAAATATTGAGCAATGCCAGCGCGGTAACGCCGGAGTTGAAAATATGCAGCAGGGAAAAGAGCAGGGAATTGAGCAGAACCGCAAGCCAGACCGGATTGCGGCGCGCGACCGATGGCATAAAGTATCCCCTGCAAAGCACCTCCTCACTCATTCCCTGAATCAAAAATCCAAAGAAAAATAACAGCCAGGCACCCATCGGGAGGGCGGATGGTGATACTTCCAGACGAATGGCGCCGAAGCACGCGCAGATTCCGACTGCCGCAGCGAACAGCGCCGCGCCGATCAGCCCGCCCAGCAGATATTCCCGCAGTGCGTGCCGCCCCCGGAAGCCCAGAGACGGCAGCCTGCGCTTTTGCAGCAGCAGGCAGAACATCACCGTGATCACGGTGATGAGAATGGTGCTGTAGAGCGATACGAGCATCAGCCAATCGGGGGTATTGGAGATGAACTGTTCCGGATCCGTCTGACCGGTCAGCAGACCGAATACGCCGGCCGCCGCGACCGGAACCGAGACGGCGATCTGGCAGGCCAGCCATACGGCAACAAACATCACGCACTCCAGCGCCCAGTGCAGGCCCGGCTTGGTTCCGGCTTCCTGCAGCATGGCTGTCTTGCGAAGAGAGAGCATGGGGTGTCTCCTTCCTGGCAGAAATTTCAGTCCTGACTATATTATAATAGCACGATTTTTATAAACAGTCAAGCGACTGCAACGAAATTTATGATTATTTACATCTTATTCACAAAATCCGGACTTTATCCCACCGATTTTGACGGAGTTGTGAAGATAATCAGTTTTGCGATTCGGAATCGGTAGAGTTTCGGCGATTTTGGGCTTGCTTTGCGGTGAGAAAATATGATATAATATTTACCAAAATGAAACAAAAAATATGGAAGGTTTGCAAGAGATGAAAGAAACGTTGAAACGCCTGTCCAAACGCTACCTGATTGACGCCATGGGCGCCATGGCCTTTGGACTGTTTGCATCCCTGCTCATCGGCACCATCTTCAAGGCGCTTGGCATGATTCCGGGGCTGCAGATCCTGGATACCGTCGGCGCCGGTGCTTCGGCTGTGGCCGGTCCGGCCATGGCGGTTGCCATCGCCTATTCGCTCAAGGCGTCCCCTCTGGTCATCTATTCCTGTGCCGCCGTCGGCTGGCTGGCCAATTCCAACGGCGGGGCCGGTGGGCCGCTCGCGGTGCTCATCATTGCCATCATTGCCGCCGAGGTGGGGATGCTGGTTTCCAAAAAAACCAAGGTGGACATTCTGGTCACTCCGTTTGTCACGCTTCTGGTAGGGGGGCTGTTGAGCGTATGGTTTGCTTCTTACATCGGCAAGGCGGTTGATCTCATCAGCAGCCTGATTTCGTTTGCCATGACCTGTCAGCCCTTTGTGATGGGCATTGTGGTGTCTGTAGTGGTGGGCATTGCGCTTACCTTGCCGATCAGCAGCGCGGCGATCTGCGCAGCGTTGGCGCTCTCGGGCGCCGGCAGCGGAGACCCGGGGCTGGCACTGGCAGGGGGCGCTGCCGTTGCCGGCTGCTGTGCGCAGATGGTCGGTTTTGCGGTGATGAGCTTCCGTGAGAACCGCTGGGGCGGCTTGGTTTCACAGGGGCTGGGGACCAGTATGCTGCAAATGCCCAACATCATCCGCAATCCCCGCATCTGGCTCCCCACCATTGTGGCCTCCGCCATTACCGGACCGCTGGCCACCTGCGTGTTCGAGCTGCGGATGTACGGCGCGGCCATCAATTCCGGAATGGGCACCTGCGGGCTGCTGGGGCCGATCGGTATCATTCTGGGCTGGTTGGATCCGGCATATCCTGACCCTGTCACGGCGATGGATTGGATTGGGCTGGCGCTGATCTGCTTTATTCTGCCTGCCGTGCTTTCCGTGCTCTTTACCATTCCGCTCCGTAAGATTGGCTGGATCCGCGATGGGGATCTGACGCTTCCGGAGTAAATCTCTGACTTTTTCATACACGGCGTGTTTCCTGCGGCCCACCGCGGACAGCCTCGCAATTTCCAAAAGCACTCACATGCAGCTTCCGCTGCTGTGCGTGCTTTTTGCAATGGGAAGCAATTGCCTAAGCCGGGCTTTGGATATTCAAAATGGAGACTTTCGCAGCGCAGAAAACCGATAGAGGCTCCGGACGCCTGATGCGCTGCTCTCGTATCCCATATGGGCGGGTATGCCTGAGCGGTGCGCCTCTGGCTGTGGATACATCTTGTGCGCATGAAAATCGTTTTTCTGATTGATGAAGCGAAAACCGGGAAAAACATTGACAAATTGGCGGAAAAGTGGTATACTAATACAGATCGTGCCATATTGTATTGAATTTTCTATTTGTCCCGTCCCGCGCACACGCATGGGACGGGCTGGGATTTTTGCTGTGCGGAAGAAGTTCCGGCAGAGAGAATTGGAGTGAATGGATTGATTATCAAAAGAAAAAGGATGATACTGATCTGCGCGGCGTTTGTTTGCCTGGTGTTCAGCCTCTGGCTATCGGTCTGGCAATTCAGTGCGGATAATATTCAGAATATATTGGAGAATCAGAAAACCATAACCTATCCGGTCGATCAGCTCACGACAACGGGATGGGATGAGACCGAGTTCGGGCTGATGTCGGTAGAGGAGAACCCCGCGGTTACGGTGCAGGGGGAGGAGCCTGTTTATGTGCGGAATATCCTGATCGATGGCTCCGTTGACCGGGAAGTCACAGAAGTGACCGTGGAATATACCGAATCGGCGGACGAGCCGTTTACCGAGGAAAAGAGCTTTTCCGCACCGGTGGAGATCAAAAATAAGGATACCTATCTGATGATAGACCGTACTGTTGCGGGAATGCGGCTGGAGCTGTGTGAGGACATCGGCTGCGAGCTGAATCTGGAAAAAATCGTGCTCAATCCGCGCAATCTGAATGTCAATTACCAAACGCTGGTTCTGTCCTTTCTGCTGCCGTTCATCGTTGTTCTGTTTGCGCTGGAGCTGATCTGTGAGCGCGAGGGCTTCCGCAAAACCTTTTCCTCGCTCAGGCAATACCGTCCGCTGCTGTATGATCTGGTCACGCGGGACATCAAAACCAAATATCGCCGCTCGATTCTGGGCATTCTCTGGAGCATTCTCAACCCGCTGCTGATGATGCTGGTACTTACAGCGGTGTTTGCCAACATTTTCCGTTACCAGATTGACGATTTTCCGGTGTATTACCTCACCGGTTATATCCTGTTCAATTTTGTTTCCGAGGCTACTACCTTTTCCATGTCCTCCATCATCGGTGCGGCGGGACTCATCAAAAAGGTGTATATTCCCAAAATCATTTTTCCGCTCGAAAAATGTCTGTATGCGCTGGTCAATCTGCTGTTTTCCCTGATTGCAGCGGTGATCGTGTTCCTGATCGTCGGCGTGCAGCCGCAATGGACCATGCTGCTGTTTGTAGTGCCGATCATTTATCTGTTTATCTTCAACTTTGGAATCAGCCTCATTCTTGCCACGCTGAACACTTTTTTCCGGGATGTGGGGTATCTTTACGGCGTATTCATCACACTCTGGATGTACCTGACCCCGATTATCTATCCCATCAGCATTCTGCCGGGATGGATGCAGAGCATTGTGCATCTCAATCCGCTGTATCATTATGTGGAGTATTTCCGGGCGGTCACCATCTATGGAACGGTTCCGTCGCTTTCCGAAAATCTGATCTGCCTTTCCTATTCGCTGATTTTCCTGATGATCGGCATTCTGGTGTTCCAGAAAAAGCAGAACAAATTCATCTTTTATATCTGAGGTAGGTGAATCCTTTGCAGCAACAAGCAATTGTGAAAGTTGACCACGTGACCATGCGCTTCAACATGCCCAAGGAAAAGGTGGACAATATGAAGGAGTATCTGATCAAGACGCTCAAGAAGCAGATCCGCTTTGAGGAGTTTGTGGCGCTCTCCGACGTCACGTTTCAGGTATTCCGCGGGGAAGTGGTCGGCATTGTCGGGCTGAACGGGTCGGGCAAAAGCACGCTGCTCAAAATCATTTCGGGCATTCTGGAGCCGAGTGAGGGCAGTGTCAAAACATACGGCGCCATCTCTCCGCTCATCGAGCTGGGGGCGGGCTTTGATATGGATCTGACCACGCGGGAGAATATTTTTCTCAACGGCTCGGTGCTGGGCTTTGACCGGAATTTTGTCAGAAGCAAGTATGACGAGATTCTGGATTTTTCCGAGCTGCGGGATTTTGAAAACGTGGCGGTCAAAAATTTTTCCTCCGGTATGATCGCCAGACTTGGCTTTGCCATTGCTACGCTGGTCAAGCCGGATATTCTGATTGTGGATGAAATTCTGTCCGTGGGGGATTTCCTGTTCCAGCAGAAATGTGAAAAACGCATCAACGAGCTGATGAGTGGGGGAACCACCGTGCTGATTGTGTCCCATGCCATTGAGCAGATTGAGCGGCTGTGCAGCCGGGTGGTTTGGCTGGAGCATGGAAAAATCAGAATGATTGGGGAGACGCAGGATGTTTGCGATTTATATAAAATATCCGAACGGTAACAAATTCTTCCATTCCGGTGAAATGAGGACATCATGAGAAATAAAAGGATCGATCATCAAAAATCCAAAAGAGACGTGGACGAATCCGGAGAATTGAAGAAGCTGCAATCCGATCTGCAGCGAACCAAAAAACGGCTGAAGCGGTATGAAAAGCTGTATGCGGAAACTGCGGCAGAGCGGGATGAGCTCAGGCGCCAGAGAGATCAGCTGCAGGCGCAGTACGATTGCATCTCCAACTCGGCGTCATGGAGGATTACCAAGCCGGTGCGAAGGGTTCTGGACTTTTTCAAACGGGTTTCTCCGTTCCGGCTGACCGGGAAGCTGATTCGCAGCCTGAGAACCAACGGGTGGAGAGCCACGTTCCACAGGATCCGTCAGAAGCTCTCGGAGCGGAAGCGTCTGAAAAAACGGCATAACGTCGATTTGAGCAAAATTTCGGTGGAGCAGAGAGTGCTGGAGGAGTGCACCTGCTTTGACCGCAGCATCAAATTCAGTATTCTGGTCCCGCTGTACAATACCCCGGTTCCGTTTCTGGATGAAATGATTACCTCGGTCGTAGAGCAAACGTATTCCAATTGGGAGCTTTGTCTGGCAGACGGCAGCGATGCCGGGCATGAGGATGTGTGCAGAGCCGTCATGCATTGGAAGGAGAGGGATCCCCGCATTCTTTACCGGAAATTGGAGCAGAATCTGGGAATATCCGAAAATACAAACGCCTGTCTGGAAATGGCGACGGGAGATTATATCGCGCTGTTCGATCATGACGATATCCTGCACCCATCCGCGCTTTTTGAGATGATGAAGGCCATCTGCGAGCAGAATGCGGATTTTGTGTATACCGATGAAATCACATTCTCTCAAAAGCTGACCAATGTATTCAATCCCCACTACAAGCCGGATTTTTCACCTGATTTACTGCGGAGCTATAACTATATTTGTCATTTTGTCTCTTTTTCGAGGGATCTGCTCCAAAAGACCGGGGGCTTTCGATCGGAGTTTGACGGGAGTCAGGATTATGATCTGATTCTTCGCCTGACTGAATGCGCAACGCGAATTGTGCATATTCCGCGCATTTTGTATTTTTGGCGTTCGCATCCGGGGTCTGTGGCATCAGATGTCGCCGCAAAGCCATATACGCTGACTGCCGCCAAGCATGCGTTGCGTGAGCATTTGGAGCGGGTGGGGCTTGTTGGCATGGTGACTGATTCCCGCATACCATCCACATACCGCATCCGGTATGCGTTGCAGGATACACCCCTGGTTTCCATTATCATTCCAAACATGGATCATGTCAGCGTTCTCTCTCAATGCATCCATTCCATTGAAAAACTTTCCACATACCGCAATTTTGAGATTCTCATCGTGGAAAACAACAGCAAAAAGGAAAGCACTTTTTCGTATTACGATAAGGTTTGTCGAGAGCATTCCAATATCCGATTGCTGAAATGGGAACAAGGCTTCAACTACTCCAAAATCAATAATTTTGCAATACAGTCCGCCAAAGGGGAGTATATTATATTCCTGAACAATGACATCAAGATTATCACACCCGATTGGATCCAAGAGATGCTGATGTTCACCCAGCGGAAGGATGTCGGTGCGACGGGGATCATGCTGTATTATCCGGATAATTCGATTCAGCATGCGGGTGTGATTCTTGGGATCGGCGGCATTGCGGGCCATTCACACAAGTATTTTCGGCGGAATGAGGGCGGGTATATGTCGAGACTCTCCATCGCGCAGAATCTGACCGCTGTCACTGCGGCCTGCATGATGGTGAAGGCTTCCGTCTTCCGTGAAGTCGGCGGTTTTGATGAGGATCTGGCGGTAGCCTTTAACGATGTGGATTTGTGCATGAAGATTCGCCAGGCCGGTTATCTGATCGTTTTTACACCATATGCGGAAGCGTATCACTATGAGTCCAAAAGCCGTGGGCTGGAAGATACGCCTGAAAAGCAGGCGCGTTTCAATCAGGAGGTGGCGTGCTTCCGCAAAAAGTGGGGAGCGCAGTTGGAAGCGGGTGATCCTTATTACAATCCGAATCTGTCATTGGAATTTGAAGATTTCCGTATCAAGTAAAAGTAGCGGGGGTATCGCTGCTGTGTGATGGCAAGGAGACGGCTCTGTCTGCCGCATTGCGGCAGACAGAGCCGTCTCCTTTTGTGCCAGAGAAAATGGCGGAATGTGCGATTCAACCGATGATGCCGCCCCCCACAACCGTGTCCCCATCATACAGCACGACCGATTGCCCTTTGGTGATGGCGCGCTGGGGCGCGTCAAACACCACGCGCAGCGTATCGGGAGCCGGTTGGGTCACCGTAGCCGGTTCGGCCTGCTGCCGGTAACGGATCTTGGCATACAGACGCAGCGGAGTCTCAATGACGGGAAGGGAAATGAGATTGATGCCGTGCGCGGTCAGCTCCCGGGCATACAGCGCATCCTCTTTGCCAAGCGTTACGGTATTGGAGACCGGATCCACCGCGCACACATACAATGGCTCCGGCAGCACCAGCCCAAGTCCCTTTTTCTGGCCGATTGTGTAGCGGATAATGCCCTTATGCCGCCCGAGTACGCTTCCGTCAGCGGTCACAAAATCCCCTTCCGGATAGGTCCGTCCGGTGTATTGCTGTAAAAATTCGGCGTATTTCCGGTTTGGCACAAAGCAGATGTCCTGGCTGTCGGGCCGGTCGGCGTTGACCAGCCCGTTTTCAGCCGCAATTTGCCGCACTTCGGCTTTGGTCAGCCCGCCGAGCGGAAAACGGATGTGCGAAAGCTGTTCCTGCGAGAGCGACCAAAGCACATAGCTCTGATCCTTATGCGGGTCCGCCGCTTTTTTGAGCAGACAGCGGCCGTTTGCACCGGATTCGGTCCGCGCATAATGTCCCGTGACGATGCAATCGCAGCCGAGCTCCCGGGCGGCTTCAAACAGTGCACCGAATTTCAGGTAGCGGTTGCAGTCGACGCAGGGATTGGGTGTGCGGCCGTTTTCATATGCCTCTACAAAGCGCCGGATGACCTCCTGCTCAAACCGGTCCGAAAAACAGAATACATGGTGAGGGATGCCGAGCTGCGCGGCAACCTTTTGTGCCAGCGCGGCCTCGGCTCCGGAGCCGCAGGAATTGGCGCAATGTTCATTCTGCGGTGTAGTGGGACGGAGCTGCATGGTGGCTCCTACGCAGTCATATCCCATCCGCTGCATCAGCAGGGCGGCCACGCTGGAGTCCACGCCGCCGCTCATGGCAATCAGGGCTTTTTGGGGCATTACGGTTCCTCCCGGTTCTCTGAAATCAAGAGATGTTTGTTTTTCCTTGCATTTTCCAATTGCAATCAATTTTTGCCGGATTGGCGATTGCTTCAGGTGATGACAGATTTTTCACTGGGTGAAGGCTTCGGAATCCGGCCATACTGTAGGCAGACAATCGACGGAAAGGAAGGAAAACGAAATGAAGCGAACATTCGCTGGAAAAACAATGGCATTTGCACTTTGTCTGTGCGCACTGTTCGGCGGGCTGCGGCTGGGCAGCTATGCCGCCGGAGAAAGCTACAATTGGTACTGCGTGCATGTGAAGGATCATGTTCAGCCCAGGGTTGGCGGGGAACTGAGCTTTGTGGAGGAGCAGGGCGGCTATTATATCGACCACAGCCACACCTCACAGGACGACGCCGACAAGGTCATCTATCTGACCTTTGATGCGGGCTATGAAAACGGAAACGTTGCCAAGGTGCTCGACGTTCTCAAGCAGGAGAATGTTCCCGGTGCTTTTTTCATACTGGGCAATCTGATCCGGCATGACACCGAGCTGGTCAAACGCATGGCTGCCGAGGGACACACCGTTTGCAACCATACGGTGCGGCACAAGGACATGAGCCAGGCCTCGGACGAGACGTTTCTGGGAGAGCTGCGTGAGCTGGAGAAACTCTATGAGGAACAGACGGGGAATAAGCTGAGCAGCTATTACCGCCCGCCTGAAGGGCGCTTCAGCCTGCAGAACCTGAAATGCGCAAAGGAAAACGGCTACAAAACCATCTTCTGGAGCTTTGCTTACCCGGATTGGGATAACAACCGCCAGATGCCGCCTGAAAAAGCAAAGCAGATCATCCTCGACAATGCGCACAACGGGGAGGTGATGCTGCTGCATCCCACCTCGGAGGTGAACGCGCAGATTTTGGGGGATGTCATCCGCGAGCTGAAAAATCAGGGCTATCGGTTCGGAACGCTGGACGAGCTGACCGGAGCCGGCGACCATGCTGCCGAATAAGACCGCCAGGTACTGCCGGCGCGGCTGCGCTTTGCTGGTATTTCTGATGCTTTGGCCGTGCTTCGCACTGAACTGCAAAGCGCAAACCATGGTTTACCACTCGGTGCCCACCGAAAGCAATAAAATTGCGCTGACCTTTGACGACGGACCGCATCCCAGTCAGACCCACCGGATTCTGGATATCCTTGAGAAGTATGGCGTTAAGGCCACCTTCTTTATGATCGGCGTGAATGTCCGCAATTATCCGGACGCCGCGCGGGAAGTGATTTCCCGCGGGCATGAGGTTGGGAATCACACCTACTCGCACATCTGTCCCAAAAATCTGAGCGAGTCCGGTCTGGCTAAAGAGCTGGAACGGTGTGAGGACGCGCTGGAGGATTTGTGCGAATACCGTCCGCATCTGTTCCGCCCCCCGGAGGGCGTGCTCAACGCCTATGTGCAGCATTGCTCCGAGCGTGGAGACTATTCGCTGATTCTCTGGAGCGTGGATACCCGCGATTGGGCCGTGAAAAACGCCGAGGTGATTGCCGAACGGGTGCTCTCCAAGGTGCAGCCCGGCGACATTGTGCTGATGCATGATTATATTGCGAACAGCAAAACGCCCGAAGCTCTGGAAATTCTGCTTCCAAAGCTCCTGGCGTTGGGGTTCGAGCCGGTTACCGTCAGCGAATTACTCGGCGTTGGATGAGGAGGCTTCGGCTTCCTCATTCTCGTTTTCGTCTTGTTCGTCCTCGGTATTCTGAAAGGGCGCAATCATATAGCGGTCGATGATCGGATAAGCCGCATAGGCGCACATAAACGCGGTGAAGGCCTGATAATACATAATCGGGAAGATCAGCGGAATGCCGATCAGGTTGGCCGAAAACGCCGCGAACAGTGCGATAAAGGCAATGGCAATAGCGGTCAGCAGAACAATTCCCAGCAGTGCCATCAGATTTCGTCTGACGCCCAGCGTAGTGAAGATCAGCGCGTTTTTGAGAATCTTCCGGATGGAGAGATGGAAGGTGATTTGCAGGAGGTAAATATAAAACCGCATGAAAAAGTAGAGAATTGCCAGCCCTGCAATTGCAAACAGCATAAAATCGTTCCAGAAGCTGCTCGGGTTGCCCCAGAAGAACATGAAATCAAAGCCCAGAAGGAACAGAATCAGAAAATCCAGTATCCCGAGAAAGAGCCCCTGCTTCCAGTTGCGCTTCACGGCGTAGGCGTAATCCGAAAACAGAAAGACAGGGTCTCCGCGCACCAGGCCGCGCAAAATGTAGGTGGTGCCGATATTCTGCCAGCCAAACGTCACAAACAGAAACAGGATGCACGCGCCGATGCCTACATAGGTCGCGGTGTTGTGGTAAGCGGGTATGAGGAACTGCGCGCCGAACAGATCGAGCAGGAAGGCGGAATCGGTGGTTTGCTCAATCAGATGCGCGCCGTAGAGCTGCGGGAAGATTACGCTGTTGCCGGAGGGGGTTTTGCTGATGCCGATATATAGATATATCGCAAGCAGAATCGGAATCAGCATGGGCCACATCATGATGTTCAGCGAGATCAGCTTCCAGAACTTTCTGCCAAGCAGCTTGAAAAAGCGTTTGAGGGTGGGGGAGGTATCCTCCTCTTCGAGATCCGGCAGGTCATCCCGTCTGGAATTGAACAGACCGTATAACGAAAACTTTTTTTTCAAAAGGGGTTTCCTTCATTTCATGAATTATTTCTATTATTCTATCACATTTTATGGAAAATGTCAATAAAAACAAAAAATTTACATCGCGGCAAAATTTCGGGCACCATGAGGAGCATATCACAGAGACGGTCGGATGCCCGGAGCCGCGCGAAACGCTGTGCAATCCTCCATTACAGGCCGGAGGGCGGAGCGGCAGGACGGAGCATGAATGGGCTGTTTTGAACGCGACCGCGGTTGCTGTCTGCTCTGCCTGATCCGGCGCGTTTGGGCGGAATATGACGGAATATATTTTTTGCGAAAGTCTCTTGACAAAAATGCCCGAAGGTTGTATAATCCCATACGGAATTTTGAATGACGGGAGAAATTGCAATGGATGAACAGACCATCCGTCTGCCGGTCGCAGAGCGGTTGGAACACCGGAATGCTCCGGTGAGGAGGCACGGCGCCGCCCGGAATGAGGAGGGGATGAAATGATGGATACGGCTGCGTTTTTCGGGAAAGAGAAAATCGGCAGAATTTTACTCAAAACCGCGCCGCCGGCCATGTTTGCCCAACTGATTCAGGCACTCTACAATATTGTTGACAGCGTGTTTGTCGGGCGCTTGAATGACGGAGGCGCTGGGCTGACCGCGCTCTCGGTCATTTACCCGATTCAACTGCTGATGATTGCGGTTGCGGTGGGGACGGGAGTTGGCATCAACACCATTATGGCGGCAAGGCTCGGCATCGGAAAAAAGCAGGAGGCCGACGCATACGCCGGTGTGGGCACTCCGCTCGCCGTGGCGCTCTGGCTGCTGTTTGCGGCCGTATGCTGGTGCCTGATGCCTGCTTACGCCGCAATGTCGTCGGATTCTCCCGAGGTGATCCGAGATGTGGTGACATACGGGCGCATTGTGTGCGTGTTCAGCTTCGGGCTGTTTCTGGAGAGCATCTGGACCAAGGTGCTGCAGGCCAATGGGGATATGAAAACGCCGATGGCGGCGCAGGTGCTCGGAGCCGTAACCAATATTCTGTTCGACCCGCTGCTGATATTCGGTTTGCTGGGATTCCCGCGCATGGGCATTGCCGGCGCCGCCATTGCCACCGTGGCGGGGCAGGTGGTCGCGGCGCTGGTGGTGATGAAAAAGGGCTTCCGGCGCTCCCCGGCGCTTGGCGTGTATGCGCACCATATCCGGGAGATTTTCCGGATCGGCCTGCCCAATATTCTGATGCAGTCGGCCTACACGGTATACATCTTCGGCCTGAATCTGATTCTGGCCACCTTTTCGGATGCGGCCGTTACGGTGCTTGGCCTGTATTACAAATGGCAGACCTTCTTTTTCATCCCGCTCGGTGCGATGCAGACCTGTATTGTGCCGATTGTCAGCTTCAATTACGCGGCCGGCAGTGTGAAGCGCTGCCAACGCACGCTGTGCATCGCCATCATCTTCGGTATGGCGCTCATGGCTATGGGAACGCTCTGCTTTGGGCTGATTCCCGGTCCCATGCTGCGGGTGTTTTCTTCAGACGAGGCAGTGATTGACATTGGTGTGACGGCATTCCGCATCATCGGCGTCAGCTTTCTGGCGCTGGTGCCGTCTCTGACCTTTCCGGTGTTTTTTCAGGCGGTCGGCTCGGGGCTGAAAAGCTCGCTGCTCACGGTCATCCGCACGGTGCTGCTGTTTGTGCCGCTCGGATACGCATTTTCCCGCTTCGGTCTGGATTGGTTCTGGCTGACCTTTCCGGTGACCGACAGCATCTCTGCGCTGACCGGGCTGCTTCTGTATCTGCGCTTCCGCAAAGCGCCTTACAAGTCGCTGCGCGCGACAGCTCTCGAATAAACGGGGCCACCCTGCCAAGGAACGGGCTTCCGTGAAAGCGGCAGGCTGCGGCCCCGCGGAGAAAGGGGGCAACCGCAGCGAAGGAGCGCAGTTGCCGGGCATAAAAAATGCACAAAAGCGTTCGTATGCCGTGATCCGTCCGCGCATTTCTGCGCAGAACCGGGAAAAAGCAAGCATTCGGCTTTTGTGCATGTTTGGATTCGGTTGCTATGCGGGTCGCCACCTCCCAGCGTGAACGACTGCCGGGCAGGGAAGGGCGTGCCGCGCTTTGCGTCTGCTGCGGACGGTTCGGATGACAGCCGCCGATGGTTTGTACCCCTCCCGGCGATTTGCTTCATTCACGGAGCGCTGCTCCCGGCGGGGGCGGCAGTTGCGGGGGGAAGCCGGAAGATTCGATCCGCGAAGGCCTCGGCGTCCTCTCGCTGATGGGTGACGAGAATGGCAGAGGTACCTTTCTCCTTCAGGCGTGTCTTCAGGCGCCGCAGCAGATCAGCTCGCAGCTCCTCGTTGAGGGCGGCAAACGGCTCATCCAACAGCATGAGGTCGCCGCCGTAGACCACCGCGCGGGCAAGCGAAATCCGGGTTTTCATCCCGCCCGAAAGCTCGGAGGGGTAAAGCCTGCCGGCGTCGGGCAGCTCGACCAGCGCCAGCGCGTCGGCAATGGACGCTGCATTTGCAGCCGCACTGTCAGCGGCGTCGGTCTTGTGGGGCAGCACGGCGCGCAGGTTCTGCTCCACCGTCAGCCAAGGGAAGAGACGCGGCTCCTGAAACACATACGACGTCCGCCGGCTGTCGGATTCCAGCGTTCCGGACGTCGGCTTGAGCAGCCCCGCAATCAGATTCAGCAGGGTGCTTTTTCCGCAGCCGGAGGGGCCCATCACGGCCAGCAGCTCGCCGTCGGCCAGCTCGAGGCACAGGTTCTGCAGAACCGGCTTTCCGGGCGTGTAGGAAAAGCACAGGTTGTTCAGCTTCAGCATGGCGCGTCCTCCTGTTCTGCCGGGCGGCGGTCCAGCCTGCGCAGAATGGCCACGAAGCCGAATTCAAACAGCAGGCTGAGCAGAATCACGGTCAGCGTCCAAGCAAACATCTCCTCTGTGTTGAGGTAATTTTTGGCGTCTCCGATCATGGTTCCGATCGAGTTTCGTGGGCGCGCGATGATCTCTGCCGCAATGCCTGCCTTCCATGCAAGCCCCAGAGAGGTGCGGCAGGCCGAAACGAAATAGGGCTTGACGCTTGGCAGCGTCAGCAGCCGCACCCGGCGCCAGGCCGGCATCCGGTATACTGCGGCCACCTCCCGGAGCTGCGGGTTTTGCCGCCGCAGCCCCTCGTCAAGGTTGGTCCAGATCACCGGCAGTACAATCAGGAGCGTGATGATGGTGGGCACCTTTGCCGAGCCGATCCAGATCAGCAGCAGGACAATGAAGGAGGCCACCGGCGTGGCTTTGATGACGGTCATCATGGGCAGGATCAGATCCCGCAAAAGGCCCACCCGGTAGGTCAGAACCGCCAGCAGAATGCCGATGAGCAGCGCCCAGAGAATGCCCGAGAGCACATTCCAGAGCGAGAGGCCTGTCACCTTCCAGAACAGCGGGGTTTTCATCAGCTCCCAAAGCGTCCGGAGAACAATGCGCGGCGTGGGGAACAGCAGGCTGTTTCCCACGCCGAAGGCTGCCGCCTCCCAGACCAGCACCCAAAAGGCGATGGAGAGCAGCAGGCGGAGCGCTTTTTTCCAGGATTTCATTGCGCGATGTGGTAAAAGTCGTCCTCGGGTACCTGACCGCCGATGGAGTTGGCGTTCACTTCGCTCAGAATCTCCAGATACGTGCCGACAGCGGACTTCATCTCGCCCCCGTCGATATACCGGATGTTGCACTTTGGAATGGCTTTTTCCGCCACTGCGGCGTTTTCAAAAATGCCGTAGGTCTGAACCAGTGCGGCGGCCTCTGCGGGATTGTAGTTGAGATAGTCGATCGAGGCCTCGTATGCCGTGAGGAAGTTTGCCACGGCCTCGGGGTGCTCCTCGAGAAACGCGGTGCGCACCACCACGCAGCCCTGCACCAGCGTGCCGGCTTTGCCGGGCAGCTTATCCCACTCGGCGGTCAGGTCGAGGTCGATGTTCACGGTCACGGCCGGGGTGGCGGTCTGGGCCTTGCTCACGGCAATGGTCACCATCGGTTCGGGGAGCACGGCAAGCTCCACCTTGCCGGTAGCCACCGCGTCCCGCAGGTTGGCCGGCGCGGCGTAGGAGGTCGAATCGATCAGCACCTGTCCCTCGCCCGGCTTCCCGCTCTCAATCACCTCGAGGCCGTTCTGCTGGCAGAGATAGGTGAAAATGAATGTGGGGTTCTGCGCGGGGCAGTAAACGGTTTTGCCCGAGAGCTCGGTAATCGAGTTGACGGCCGTGTCCCCGGTGTTGAGCAGAAACAGGCAGCCCAGCGTGTTGATGGCGAGAATCTTCACCCCGCCCTGCGTCCGGTTGTACACCGTGGAGGCCGCGTTGGTGGGCAGGGCGGCAATGTCCACGTCGCCGCTGACCAGAGCCGCAAGCACCTCGGAAGCGTCGGTTTTCACATCAAACGTGTAGTTCTCGGTGGAAAAGGCGCCCTTGGCGGCGTCGTCCATCAGCTTGGCCATGCCAAAGCCCGTGGTGCCGTTGAGGGTGTATACACGGACGTCGGTGGCCGCAGGGGTCTGATTTTCACCGGTGCCTTCCGCCGAACCGGTGCCGGCGTCGGTTCCGGTATCCTGCGTGCAGGCCGCAAGCGAAAACAGCATGGTGAGTGCAAAGAACAGTGCAAGTAAACGGAGCTTCATGGAAATATCCTTTCTGTACTGAAAAAATTACTGGTAGGCGTTCAGCATGGCCGCCGGATCGGGAATGGTCAGGTTTCTGCCGTTCCGGATCAGGTAGCCGTCCGCGCACAGCCGGTCGAACGCCCGGTAAAGGGAGGCTCTGCCGAGATTGAGCAAATCCGAGAGCGAGGTGATGGAGTCGGTCAGGCGCACCTCTCCCGGGCCGAGAGAGGCGAGATAAAGCGCCAGCCTGCGCTCGGCGCTCCCGGCGGTCAGGTACCCGATTTTCCGGTTGAGAAACCGGATCCGGTCGCTGAGAAAGCCGATGTAGCGGGTGCGGAAGTCTCTGCTCTCATCCAGCAGCCGTGCGATGGCCGATTCGGCAAAAATCACGCACCGGCAGACGCCGTCCGCACGGATCAGGCTGACAAACGGCTCGTCCGAGAACAGGTTGGCCACCCCGAACAGGCTGCCAGGTGCGAGCACCCGCAGCAGAACCGTGCGGGAGACGTCTGGCGTGGTGACGGTGGCCTTCCCCGAGAGCACCAGCCCCGCCTTGCGGCAGGGGTCCTCGGGGCAGCAGATCCGCTCTCCCGGGGCGTATTCCCGCACACCCTCGCCGCAGCTCTCCAGCACCCCGCGCAAAAGCTCCCGCGGCACCTCCCGGAACAGGGAATGCCCGCAGAGGCGGCTCAAATCCTTGTCTGACAGCTCCATATCTCCTCCAAATTTGTCTCATCTGATACAATTATAGCAGATGCCGGTCGGTTTGTCAATGCTTTTTTCCGACTTGGGCGCGTATTCTTGAAAAAAGGCTCCTTCCATATTGCAATCGGCGAAAATTCCGGAAATTTTTAGTCAAACCTCTTTACTTTCTCCGCAACTTCGTGTATACTAATATGCGGAAGATTTTCAGAAAAGGAGCATTTGCAATGACATTGGTAATTTTGGCGGCAGGGCTTGGCTCACGCTACGGCGGCCTGAAGCAGCTGGATCCCATGACCGACGCGGGAAATTTCATCATTGATTTTTCGGTGTACGACGCGATCCGCGCGGGATTTGATCATGCCGTGTTCATCATCAAAAAGGAGAACTATGAGCAGTTCCGGGCAACCATCGGGCACCGGATTGAGCGCAAAATCCGCGTTTCCTATGTGTTTCAGGAGGCTGCCGAGCTGCCCGAGGGGCTGGCGCTGCCCGATGGCAGAACCAAGCCGTGGGGAACCGGCCACGCGATATATTGTGCCCGGAATGCGGTTACGGAAAATTTTGCCGTGATCAATGCCGATGATTTTTACGGGCGGGATACCTTCCGTCAGCTTGCGCGCCATCTTTCCCGTACCGATCTTGGCGGCAAGCCGGCGCATCACTGCATGGTTGGCTTTCTGCTGGGCAACACCCTGACCGAAAACGGCACGGTTTCCCGCGGGGTGTGCGATGTGGATGCGCAGGGGATGCTGATGCAGGTAACCGAGCGCACGAAAATCGAAAAGCGGGCAGAATGCGCCGCCTATCTCGAGGAGGACGGGACCACCTGGCGGCCGCTGCCGTTTGATACGATTGTCTCCATGAACTGCTGGGGCTTTACGCCGGATATTTTTGCGGATCTCGAAACCGAATTCCGCAAATTTTATGCCGAAAATACCGCAAATCTCCTCAAGGCCGAGTTCTATCTGCCATTTGCCGTGCAGGCGCAGAAGGACCGCGGTCTGTGCGACATCCGGGTATATCCCACCGAGGCGGTCTGGCAGGGCGTGACATACGCCGAGGATAAGCCGCGCGTCAAGGCGGCCATCCGTGCGCTGACCGATGCCGGCGAATATCCCGCCGATCTCTGGGCGGACTGAGGTCCGCCCGTAGGTTGTAGACAAAAGGCGTATCAAATAAAAATTGTACAAAAGCGTTTATCCGCTTTTTCTTTGAGCATGTAGGCGCAAAGAAAGAAGCAAAGGCTTCGCGTGGCTCAGCCGCAAATCTGCTTCGCAGAGTTTGCCAAAGAAGAAAAGGATTTGTTCCAAATCCGCGAATCGCTGCGCGAGTTCGCCGCCGTATAGGAATTTCGCCCTCTGCGGAGGGCGACGAGGGCTCCGCGCCCTCGACCCCGCAAACTTTTGAAAAAGTTTGATCAAAACTTTTAGCAAACTGATGAAAGCCTTGCTTTGGTCTACAGTCTGTAGGCGGACTGAGGTCCGCCATTCCGTTATCAATATTTTTACCAGGAAGGAACAAACATATGTCTATTCTCATTACCGGCGGAGCCGGATTCATCGGTTCTCACACTGCGGTGGAGCTGCTCGGGGCAGGGCAGGAGATTGTGATTGCCGACAACTATGTCAACAGCTCCCCCCGTGCGCTGGAGCGCATCCGGGAGATCACCGGAAAGAGCTTCCGCTTTTACGAGGTGGATCTCTGCGACCGTGCCGCGCTGGAGCGGGTGTTTCGGGAGAACCCGGATATCGATTCGGCCATTCACTTCGCGGGTCTGAAAGCCGTCGGGGAGTCGGTCGCGCAGCCGGTGCGCTATTATCGCAACAATCTGCTCTCCACGCTCAATCTTGTGGAGCTGATGGCCGAGCACAACGCCAAACGCATTGTGTTCAGCTCCTCGGCCACGGTGTACGGAAAGCCCGAGACCGTGCCGATCCGGGAGGATTTCCCGCTCTCCACCACCAACCCGTACGGCGAGACCAAGCTGATGATCGAGCGCATTCTCAAGGACGTTTGGGTGGCCGATCCTGCGTGGAGCGTTTCGGTGCTGCGCTACTTCAATCCCATCGGCGCGCATCCGAGCGGACTGATCGGCGAAAATCCGCGCGGCATTCCGAACAACCTGCTGCCCTATGTGGCAAAGGTTGCGGCCGGACAACTGCCCTATCTTTCGGTGTTCGGCGGGGATTACGACACCAAGGACGGCACCGGCGTGCGGGATTACATCCATGTGGTGGATCTGGCCCGCGCCCACCTCAAGGCGCTTGAGCGCGCGGCCAAGGTCACGGGAGTGGAGTACTACAACATCGGCACCGGCACCGGATATTCGGTGCTGGAGATTGTACATGCCTATGAAAAGGCGTCCGGACTGAAGGTGCCATACAAAATTGTGGATCGCCGCCCGGGCGACATTGCCACCTGCTATGCCGACCCAACCAAGGCGCGCGAGGTGCTGGGCTGGGAGGCGCAGTACAACATTGAGGACATGTGCCGCGATCTGGCCAACTGGCAGAAGAAGAACCCCAAGGGTTACGATGACTGACGGCGGGATGGGAAAGGAGAGGAATTTATGATTACAAGGCATTATTTCGGATCGTTGGACGCCGAGCGCGAGGTGTATTGCTACACCATGAAGAATGCTGCCGGCATGGTGGTGACGATCTGTGAGCTGGGCGGCGCCATCACCGAAATCCGGGTGCCGGACAAGTACGGGCGGTGCTCGGATGTGGCGGCGGGCTATGACTCCCTGCGGGATTATGTGCTGGCCGGCGGGTATCTCGGCGCGCTGGTGGGCAGAACCTGCAACCGCATTGCAAACGGCAGGTTTGCGCTGGACGGCAAGACCTATCAGCTCTTCAAAAACGATGGCGCCAACTCCCTGCACGGCGGCAAGGTTGGGTATTCGCACCGGCTCTGGAGCGTCAAGCCGGTGGACGGGGAGGAGCCGAAGCTGATTCTTTCGCTGCATTCCCCGGACGGGGAGGAGGGCTACCCCGGCAATGTGGATGTGACTGTGACCTACGCGCTGCTGGCCTCCAACGCGCTCTCGATTCACTATGAGGCCACAACCGACCGGCGCACACCGGTCAACCTGACCAACCATGTGTATCTCAATCTGGGCGGCTATGCGTCGGGCAAAATTTTCGACCACGTGCTGCAAATGGACGCCGACCACTATCTGCCCACCGACAAGCAGCTCATTCCCACCGGCGAGATCCGCTCGGTCAACAACACCCCGTTCGATTTTCGCGAGCCGAAAACCATCGGCCGGGATTTTGACTGCGGCAACGACGACATCAAAACCGCCGGCGGCTACGACCACTGCTTCTGCTTCACCGGCGGGGAGACCAAGGAGCCGGTGCTGCGCGTGGAGGTATACGAGCCGAACAGCGGCAGAATGCTCAAGGTGTTCACCAACCAGCCCTGTGTGCAGCTTTATACCGGCAATTTCCTTGACGACGCCGAGCATCCCTTCAAGGGGGGCTGCCCGCAGAGCAAGCAGGCGGCGTTCTGTCTTGAAACCCAGAAAATGCCGGACAGCGTCAACCATGCCAATTTCACCAATGTCATACTGGAGCCGGGAGAGACCTACGAGCATACCACGGTTTACCAGTTTTCGGTCAAGCAATAAAGGGGCGGGGCCGTTGCAAACGGTCTGTTTGCAACGGCCCCTTGCTCTTTCCGCAGGAGGATGATCATGCAGTTCCATTCGATCGACCTTACCGCATGGGAGCGGCGGGAGTATTACGAGCATTACACGCAGCAGGTGGTGTGTTCCTATTCCACAACCGTTCGCCTCGATGTCTCGCCTTTGCGCGGACAGCGGCTCTATCCGGCGATGCTCTGGTTGCTGACCGGTGTGGTCAATGAAATGCCGGAGTTCCGTACCGCATGCACCGCGGCAGGGGTAGGGTACTATGAGAGTATGCACCCCTCCTATACGATTTTCAGCCGGGAGAACCACCGCTTTTCGGTGATCTGGACCGAATATCACCCGGATTTTGCGATGTTCCGGGAGGCATATGAGCAGGACGTGGCGGCTTATGCCGGCTGCGAACGGATGTTTCCGAAGCCGGGGCAGCCCGAAAACACCTTTGATGTTTCGATGGTTCCCTGGCTGCCGTTTTCTTCCTTCCACCTGCACGTTGCCGGGGAGGGGAGGCATCTGCTGCCGATTTTTACAATGGGGCAATTGTCGGAGGAGAAAGACCACCTTTGGCTTCCCCTGGCGCTTCAGGTGCATCACGCCGTGTGCGACGGTTGGCATGTCGGGCAATTCGTTGCCCGTCTGCAGAAAAAAATCCATGTTCTGACGCAGCCGTGATGTTTGCTGCCTGCCGCACCTTTGGCAGCGACCGTTCCGTCCCGCGGAGTCGGGACGGCCGGAAGGATGAACGGGTGTGTGTCGGAACCCGGAAAGGAGTCAGAAATGGATCGGGACTTTGTGGCGGAATTCTCCGGCCGCTATGCGTGGATCTTTTTTGCGGCGGCCATGCTCCTGCTGCTCGCGGCGGTTTTGTTTGCGCTGTTCTGGATGGATGGCATATCCCCGGTTTTGATTCCGGCCTGCCTCGCTGTTGCCGTATGTATGCTACCGTATTCTTTGGAACCGTGCGCAAAGCGGGAGCGGCGGTTGAAATCGCAAACGGTATGCTGATTCTGCATCGCCGGCGGATCATCGAAATTCCGCTTTCGGATATACAGGCGATATGGGTTGCCGATCATGACGGGGCGTTTGATATTTCCGTCCATACAGCGGCACAGAGATACGGGATGCACTGCTTCATCAAGGACCAGCGAAATTAAGGCAACACCGCGCAATTCTGACTGCGCAAATCTGCCGTCAGATTTTTCGTCAAACAAACCAAATTGACGCAGGCAATAGTGGATCTATTGCCAAGGAGATTTGTGCAGTTTGGCGGAAAAGATGCAAAAAGTTGTGCGG
>CALXUY010000033.1 GCA_944391805.1 uncultured Clostridia bacterium | reverse complement strand
TCAGATTTTTCGTCAAACAAACCAAATTGACGCAGGCAATAGTGGATCTATTGCCAAGGAGATTTGTGCAGTTTGGCGGAAAAGATGCAAAAAGTTGTGCGGTCAAGGCGCGAGCCGCGAATTGTGCGGTGTTGCCTTTACGCTTATTCTCTGCATCCTGCTCAGCCTGGCGGCGATATTTGCTTTCACAGCCTGTTCCGGCAGCAACAACCAGACCGGCGGCGGAACCGACACCAGCCAACAGGATGCCGCCGGCGGGACAGACGCCGATGGCGAGAATGCCGGCACCGGGACAGATACCGGCGATGGGGACGCCGACAACAGCGGCGCTCTGACCCCCTCCGATTGGGGGAAGGTCCTCATTGTTTACTACTCCCGCACGGGCAACACGGAGGCCGTTGCAAACACCATCCACTCTCTGCTGCCTGACGCCGACCTGTTTGAGGTGGAGCGCGCAGAGCCTTACCCCGATGGGTACACCGAAACCACCGAGGTTGCGCAGGAGGAGCTGCAAAGCAATGCCCGCCCCGCTCTTGCCGATGATCTGACCGCCGAGGAATTCGCCGGATACAACACCATTCTGTTCGGATTTCCGATCTGGTGGGAGCAGGCGCCCATGTCCATGTTCACCTTTCTCGATAACCACGCCGACGATCTGGAGGGGATGAATCTTGTCACCTTCTGCACGGCTGCATCCAGCCCCATCTCGGGCAGCACACAGATGATCCGCGATAACGCGCACGGAGCCACCGTATATGAGGGCGAACGCTTTTCGCGCTCCGACGAGGCAGACATCCGCACATGGCTCGAGGAGCTTGGACTGCTCGCATAAAACCAATCGAAACAGGAGATGGTAAACCATGAAACAGGTATTGATTCTGTCAGGAAGCCCAAGAAAAGGGGGCAATTCGGACCTGCTCTGCGATGCGTTCGCGCGCGGAGCCGCAGAGGCCGGCCATACCGTGGAAAAAATACGGGTTGCGGAGCGGAGCATCGCTCCCTGCCTTGCCTGCTACCATTGCCGTGACCACAGCGGCACATGTGCGATCCGGGATGACATGGCCGAAATTCTGCAGAAAATGATCGATGCGGACGTGATCGTACTGGCAAGCCCGGTGTACTTCTATTCAATCGACGCGCAGCTCAAGGCGCTCATCGACCGCACGGTGGCGCGCTGGCTGGAGGTAAAAAATAAGGAATTCTATTACATCGTCACCTGCGCCGACGGCAACGAGTCGGCCGCCGAAACTACGGTTGCCTGCCTCCGCGGATACGCCGACTGCGTGGACGGAGCCAAGGAAAAGGGCGTGATTGTCGGTACCGGGGTATATGAAAAGGGTGAGATTGCCGACCAGCCCGCCATCCAGCAGGCATATGCGATGGGCAAGCGGGTGTGACAATGCAGCAGCGGATTCTGGGCCGGAGCAACGATGGCACGCGGCCTCTCGATTCACGGCTCCGAGGCCGTGCGCTCCGAGCAGAAAATTGCGGAGTGGGCCAGGCAGACCGCACGGCAAAAGCCTTAAGGCAACACCGCACAATTCTGACTGTGCAAATCTGCCGTCAGATTTTTCGTCAAACAAACCAAATTGACGCAGGCAATAGTGGATCTATTGACAAGGAGATTTGTGCAGTTTGGCGAAAAAGATGCAAAAAGTTGTGCAGTCAAGGCGCGAACCGTGAATTGCGCGGTGTTGCCTTAAAAAAATGATAAAGGGAGAATGCGGCTTCCGGTGGTCCGTTTGAATAGGGGAATGCCGGAACCCGCGCGATAGCAGAATGAAAAAGGTGATTTTGATTTCGGTGGACGGGATGCGTCCGGACGGATTTCTGGCCTGCGGCCATCCGTTTGCCGGGGAGATGATGAAGCGCGGAGCATACACGCTGCAGGGGCGCACTGTGTTCCCCACGGTGACGCTGCCCTGCCACATGTCGATGTTCCACAGCGTTCCGCCCACGCGGCACGGCATTACCACCAACTTTTATATGCCGCCGGTTCGTCCGGTCAACGGGCTGTTCGAGCAGATCAAGCTGATGGGAGGCGTGAGCGCCTATTACTATGGCTGGGATCACCTGCGGGACGTTGCCCGCCCGGCCAATGTAAAGTACGCAGGCTATATCAACGCCTATGCCGGCGACCGTACTGACCGCCAGCGCACCGATATGGCCATGGCACGGATCGATGAAAGCCGGCCGGATTTTGTGTTCCTCCATCTGGTGGAGCCGGACGAGAAGGGGGGCCATGCCTGCGGATGGATGTCGAAGGAGTATCTGGAATGCATCCGCGAGGCGGTGGAGCAGGTCAAGAGGCTGTACGAGGCATACGGCGAGGAATACACCGTGATTGTGACCGCGGACCACGGCGGGCATGACCGCTGCCACGGCACCGAGCTGCCGGAGGACATGACCATCCCGTTCTTTTTCATCGGGCGCCGGTTCACACCCGGCAGGCAGCTTGAAGACGTCAGCATTCTGGATATCGCGCCTACGATTGCCGATCTGATGTCGGTTCCGCGCGCTCCCGAGTGGGAGGGAAAATCGCTGGCGGAATGAGCATATTTCTCTCCACGCTGAACCGGATGGGCTTTTTGTTCCTGCTCATCGCGCTGGGGTATCTGGTTGTAAAGCTCGGCGCTCTGCCCGGGAGCGCGTCCGGCCTTCTTTCCAGGCTGGAGAACTGTGTGTTGATCCCGGCGCTGATGCTGGGTACCTTCCTGCAGAATTTCACCGTGGAGCGCATCGGTGGGGCATGGCAGTATCTGGCGGCCGGCTTTGCGGTGGCGCTGGCCGGCATTCCGGTGGCCATGCTGCTGGCGCGGCTCTGCTCGCGGGATTCCTATGTCCGCAATCTCTACACCTATGGGCTGGCATTTTCCAATTTCGGCTTTATGGGCAACGCGGTAGCGGCCGCACTCTTCCCGGAGCTGTTTATGGAGTACCTGATTTTTGTGCTCCCATTCTGGGTTCTGATCTACCTGTGGGGTGTGCCGACTCTGCTCATTCCGGCCGGAGACGAAAAACAGACGCTGCGCGCGCGTCTGCACAATTTTGTCAATCCCATGCTGATTGCCACACTGGTGGGCATGGTGCTGGGGCTGTCCGGTCTGCCCATCCCCTCCTTTGTGGGGGAGGCGATCACCGTGCTGGGAGACTGCATGTCTCCGGTGGCCATGCTGCTCACAGGTATGGCGGTGGCGAAAATCGATCTGAAGGCAGCCTTTCGCCGTGGGTCGGTTTATGCCGTTTCATTGCTCCGCCTGCTGGCCATTCCGCTGGCGGCCGTGCTGCTGCTGGCGCTTCTTCCGGTAGAGCGAGGGCTTGCCGCCTGTGTGGTCTGCGCACTGGCCATGCCGCTTGGGCTGAATACCATCGTCGTTCCCGGCGCATACGGCAGAGATACCTCGGTGGCCTCGGGCATGGCGCTGATCTCCCATCTGCTCTCCTGTCTGACCATTCCCGCGGTGTTTGCCCTGTTCGATTGGGTCATGGGTTGACAGGAGAGTGCCGCCGAAGGAAATTTTACCCTCCGTGGAGGGAAACTTTTGCGAAAGCAAAAATTGATACCACAGCCAAGGCCGCTGCCCGTACCCCCGGTGCCCGGATGGAGGGAGAGGATTTGCCTGGCTTTATGCGCTCCATCCGGGGGAACCTTTTTCCAAAAGCCCCCGTTTCCGAGAAAAAACGCAAGCCGTTTCACGGACGGGCGCAGAGGTCACGGATCACCTCTCCCGCCAGCATCAGCCCGGCAATGCCCGGCATATAGGGGAGAGAGCCGGGGACGCGCTTGCCCGGCCGCGGCAGGTCGCCGGCCGGAACTGCCTCTGGCCGGTGCGCCTTTGCCGGAGAGGTCTCTTGGTCTGTCGGACTGTCCGGTACGCCGGGCTGCCTGAACGCTTCCGGAGCGGCGGATATATTTTCTGCCTCGGGCGTATACGGCGCATTGTGAAACGCATCCGAGCCAGCGGGTGTACTGTCTGTGTCCGGGGCATCCGGGGCGGGCGGGAGCGGCGGCTCCGGAGAATACACCACCTTCAGCCGGTCCACTCCGCGGCGGCGCAGCTCCCGGCGCATCACACGGGCCAGCGGGCAGCCGGCGGTCGCATAGACGTCGGCCACGGCAAAGCCGACGGGGTCAGCCTTGTTGCCGGCTCCCATCGCCGAAATCAGCGGCACGCCCTGCTGGGCGGCGCGCACCGCCAGCTCCAGCTTCGCCGCAACCGTGTCAATCGCGTCGACGATATAGTCAAAGGCGTCAAGCGGAATGCCGTCGGCGTTCCCGGGCAGATAAAAGACCCGCAGCGCGTGTACCCGGCAGTCCGGATGAATGTCCAGCACACGCTCCCGCATGACCTCCACCTTGGGGCGTCCGACCGTGGAGTGCAGCGCGATGATCTGGCGGTTGATGTTGGAGAGCGACACATCGTCGCCGTCAATCAGGGTCAGCTCGCCCACGCCGGCACGGGCAAGCGCCTCGCAGGCGTAGCCCCCCACGCCTCCAACGCCAAACACCGCCACGTGCGCGCGGTGCAGGCGCTCCAGCGCCCCCATCCCCAGCAGCACGGCGGTTCTCTGTTCTTCTTCACGGCAGTTGTTCATTTGCGGTTCCTCCGGTATGTTCTGGAAACAGTATAACAGAAAACCGCCGCGATTGCAACCCCTCAGAGGCAATTTGCAAAATTCAGTAACGAAAGCGAGATTGTTATGAACCCCAACGATGAAGCGCTCAGGGAAACCGGTGTTTCCTCCGAGCTGATTTTTGACGGCAAGGTGGTACACCTGTATCTGGACAACATTCTGCTGCCGGACGGCAAGCCGGCCACGCGGGAGTATCTGCGGCATGTCGGGGCGGTGGCGGTGCTGCCGCTGTTTGCCGACGGAACCGTGGCCTGCGTGCGGCAGTACCGCTATCCGCATGCCGAGGTGCTCACCGAAATCCCGGCTGGTAAGCTCGAGAGCAAGGCAGAGGACCATGTGCAGGCTGCCTTGCGCGAGCTGCGCGAGGAAACCGGCTGCAGCTGCGGCAGGCTGACCTATCTCGGCAGGTTCTATTCCTCACCGGCCATTCTGGATGAGGTCATCGACCTGTATCTGGCCGAGGAGCTGCAGGAGGGGCAGGCAAGCCCGGATGAGGACGAGTTCATCGCTCCGGTGCGCATTCCGCTTGCGCGGCTGGTGGATATGGTGCTGGCCGGAGAAATTCCGGACGGCAAAACGCAGGCCGCGGTGCTGTGGGGAAATGAGCTTCTCCGCAGGCGCGGGCAGAAAGAGAGCGAACGGACATGCTGAGCCGGCGGAACGTGATGATTTCGATTCATACCTCGCGCCGGGGGATCTCCATCCCGCTGTTCCGGCTGGGCGGCGAAGCCGAGCCGGACGACGGGGAGACGCCGGAGGATGAGGAGGACATGCCGGACGAGCTGCCCGATTGGGAGGAGGACAGCGGCGACGAGCCGGAGCAGGCCGATCTGCTGATGGAGGGAAAGCTGGTGACCACCTCCCGACGTGCAGAGCTGGTGTACGAGGAGAGCGAGCTGACCGGCATGGAGGGCGCGGTGACAAAAATCTGTTTCGAGCAGAACAGCCCTGGCCTTGTCTCCATGCTGCGCAGCGGCACGGTCAGCACTGCGCTGGTGTTTGAGGCGGGGCGACGGCACATTTGCGTCTATCACACGCCGTTTTCCTGCTTTGAGGTCTGCGTACAGACGTTGGAGGTGCAGAACCGGCTGCTGGAGGAAGGCACGCTTTTCCTTGACTATCTGATTGAAATTCACGGACTGCGCACCGAGCATTGCAGAATGAACCTGCGGATCTGCGACGCGGTTCCCACGCCTTAAGGCAACACCGCGCAATTCACGGCTCACACCTTGACTGCACAACTTTTTGCATCTTTTTCGCCAAACTGCACAAATCTCCTTGTCAATAGATCTACTATTGCCTGCGTCAATTTGGTTTGTTTG
>CALXUY010000032.1 GCA_944391805.1 uncultured Clostridia bacterium | reverse complement strand
CACGGAAGTTAAGCGCTGCAGTGGTGACAATACTTGGCTGGAGACGGCCCGGGAAGATAGCTCATAGCCGACACAGACAAAAGGGAAATGATTCGGAAGGATTTTTTCCCTTTTGTTCAATAGAGCTCTGCCTGATAAGGCAGGGCGGAGAGATGGCAGGCGTGATGGGAGCAGATGAGATGCTTCCAGGGCAGACTTTTGTTTTTCTTTCCGTTTCGCAACAATATTCCTCCTTAGCTCAGTCGGTACGAGCACCTGACTGTTAATCAGGGTGTCGCTGGTTCGAGCCCAGCAGGGGGAGCCAATAATCCCGAATGCAAAAGCATTCGGGATTTTACTTTTTCACTTTTCACTCAAACAGCATTCGGAATTTTGGGACAGTAAATGGAAGGAAGAAATTGATTTCTGCGATTTTTTTGGGGGAGCTCCTTTGTGAAGCTCCCCATCGTTATTTCTTCACAGGCTGCCCGTCAAACAAAGGTGCAGCCGTCCACGTCTCGGCACTCACATTATAAAAATGCTCATAAAACGCACGGTCCACCTGTCTGCCGCCCGGCGGACAGCGGAAATTTTCATATCTCGGCTGCAGAATCGGGCAAAAGCGGTCATCCACAATGATCAGATGCTCTACCAAAGTAACCTGAATATGCTCGAGAGCCGTTCGCAGGAAATCCGTCATTTCCAGATCGTTGCGGGACGGGATTGCCAGCCCTT
The DNA here is from genome assembly GCA_944391805.1 of uncultured Clostridia bacterium. Lineage (GTDB taxonomy): Bacteria > Bacillota > Clostridia > Oscillospirales > CAG-272 > UMGS1865. The sequence continues at coordinate 57,145 of CALXUY010000032.1, read as the reverse complement.
TGGGGTGATTGTGCGCCAGAACCACTGCGCTTGCCCGCTTGTAAATGGCCTCCTCGGTCAGCTTGCGGGTGTCCACCTGTGCACTGTTCACCGACCCCTCGGAGATGAGCACACAGTCGATCAGGCTCATGTCGCTGTTGAGCAGCATCATGTACAGGCGCTCCCGGTTCATGCCCATAAACCTGCGGCAGAAATATTCGGCAATCTTGCTCACGGTATCATATTTCTGCACCGGAGCCGCCTTCCCTGCCGCATAGCGGCGCATCAGCTCCAATGGGACTCCGAGCAGCATCGCGGTTTTCAGCCCGACGCTGGGAACCGTTTGCAGTTCCTCAACCGAGGCCTCCAGAACCGCATTCAGGCTTCCGAAGCGCTGCAGCAATTCATGCGCCAGCCGGTTGGTATCGGCACGCGGAATTGCATGGAACAGATAAAATTCCAACAGCTCATGATCCGCCAGGCTTTCCAGCCCATGATTCAGAATTCTTGCCCTGACCCGTTCTCTGTGCTGCTCATGCATACCGGATGACCGCCCTTTCTTTCGACCGGACCTTTATTCCGAGAGGATCCGATCGAGCAGTCCCTCGGCGTGCCGCTTGATGACCGCCGCATAGTAGGTGACCACAATCACCTCCAGCGCCCGGTTGAGCCGATCCTCGGCTCCCGCGAACGGCTCTACATAATCCGACGTCACGTTTTCCACAACCGCATACACGTCCGAGAGCGCGCAGGACTTGCTCTCCATCATCCGGTTCAGGATGCGGCAAATATAGTCGTAAAGCACCGAATCCCGGATAATATCATCCGATGTGTCGCTGACAGAGCCGTTGACATACTGAATCAGAAAAGCGATGCGATCAAGCTGCATACAGGAACGCAGCATATTGATGATGAGAATGTGCGCCACCTGATCCATATTGTAACGCTTCTGGTGGCTGCTTGCCACCCAGCCCCGCTTGGTCCAGTTCTGCAGAGTGGAGCTGTCGATCCCCGATATATCCCGGATCTGCGTCAGCATCACCCCATCGGAGATAAAAAATACTTTTTTCAGGAAATCCATTCCGGTCAGCCCGTCCATTTCCGAACGGCGCAGCTTGGTTCCCGGAATCAAATCATCATAAAACTGCAAATTCATGGACATCCATCTCCTTACACAATAAAATCTACCGGTATCTAAACCCGATGATATACATTTTTATTTTATCATGTAATCGTGTGATTGTCAAGCAATTTTTTCTGATTTTTTCATTTCCTTCATTTATTTTTTACATTCCTCCAATGTGCGGTTGAGCTTTTCCGCGATTGCGGATGCGTCCAAGCCAGCGGCCTGCCAGCAGCTCTGCCCTGCGGCGGGAACACAGAAGGGATTTTCCAGGCCCATCACCTCCACCCGCTTGTTTTGCATCACCGGAGCATCGCGCAGCTCCCAGGAGAGCAGCATTCCCATTCCGCCTGCGCGCACCTCCTCCTCAAGAAAGAGCACCGGGCAGGCCTTTTGCGGCAGGCATGGGACAACCTGCTGCGCCACTGTCCGATAGGGCATTAGCTGCTCCAGCAGCAGAATGCCGATCCGCTTCCCCTCCCCGGCGAGCCGGTCGGCCGCCGCAAGCGCCTCGGCTACGATTCTGCCATGCGTAACGATCACGCCGTCCATTGCCTCGGCGTCCTCGAAAGAGCCATGCAGATAGTTGCTGCGTACTGAGCTGCCGGCAGGTGCGTCCCGGTGGTAAAATTCCTTGACCACGCGGGGGTTCTCCCGCCCGTTGGGATAGCGGATCGCGCAGGCGCAGGGTGCGCGAAAGGCTTCCTCCATGGCGCTGTTCAGCGCCGACAGCGTGATCGGCGTGTACAGGCGGAGATTGGGAATTTCGGAAAGGAACGCGACGTCAAACACGCCGTAATGCGTCGGGCCGTCCGCAAGATTCATCCCCGCACGGTCGATCAGAAACACCACCGGCAGATTCTGCAGCGCAACATCGTGTATAATATTATCGTAGGAACGCTGCAAAAAAGTGGAATAAATGGCCACCGCCGGGCGGTACCCGTTGGCAGCCAATCCCGCGGCAAAGGTCACCGCATGCTCCTCGGCAATGCCCACATCAAAAAAACGGGGCGGAAACATCCCGCGGAACTGCAGCAGCCCGGTTCCGTCGGCCATCGCCGCAGTGATCGCACAGATCTTCTCGTTCTTCTGCGCCAGCGCACAGAGCTTGTGGCCCATTTGCTGGGAGAACGTGGGCTCTGGATCCGGAGCTGCCACAGAGGCCGGCGGCATCCCGTGGTATTTGACCGGCGTTGCCTCAGCCGGCGGGTAGCCCTTCCCTTTTTTGGTTTTGAGGTGAATGATGCAGCTCTGGTTGGTGGCCTTTGCGTCTTGCAGCAGCTTCTCCACGGCCGCCTCGTCGTTCCCGTCCGCGGGGCCAAGATAAAACAGCCCGAGACTTTCAAACAGATTGCTCCCGTAAACCGCTCCCTTCAGCTCCTGCTTGAATCCGATGAGAGAGGCGACCATTTTTTTACCGATCAGCGGGATGTGGGAGAGTGCCCCGGATACCACATTTTTGGTTTTGATATACCCCGTGGAAGCACGCAGGTGGGAAAGCTCCTTTGCAAAGCGGCCGATGTTTTTGGAGATGGACATCTCATTCTCATTGAGAACAATAATGAGCCGCAGCTTCTTGCGGCAATTATTGAGCGCCTCGTGAATCATCCCGCCGGTATAGGCGCCGTCCCCAAGCACACAGACGGTGTAGGCGTCCGAGCCGCTGAGGCGGTCGGCCTCGGCAAAGCCCAGCGCCGCCGAAAGAGAGGTGGAGCTGTGCCCGGTGCCAAAGCAATCGTGCTCGCTCTCGCACCGCTTGGGAAAGCCGCTGATTCCCCCCGCCTGGCGCAGGGTGGAAAACTGATCCATACGTCCGGTGACCAGCTTGTGTATATAACTCTGGTGCCCGACATCAAAGATAATATGATCGTGCGGGGAGTTGAACACGCGGTGAATGGCCAGCGATAGCTCCACCGCACCGAGATTGGAGGCAAGATGCCCGCCGGTTTCCCTGACCTGCTCGATCAGAAACGTGCGGATCTCGGCAGCCAGCGCATCCAGCTCGGATGCGGGAAGCGCCTTCAGATCCGCCGGGCTGTGAATCCTGCAGAGCACCGGGTACCGCAGCGAAAGACTGTCATTCCGGTCTGTCATGATGAACCTCCTTCCCGTTGGAATTTTCAATATAGTATACCACATTCATCGGCATTTGTCAAGAATTCGGCAAAATTGATGCACCGAGTCACAATTTTCTTTGCTCATGTCCGCATTTCAAAAAAATGAGAATTTTTGAGAAAAAGAGGTGTTTTTTCGCTTTCATCGCCTCTCATCGTTTCTCGTTTTTGATTTTTGACTTTCTTTGACTTTGACTTTCTTTGACCTTCGGTGTATACTATTGGCAACCAAAAAAAAGGAGGTGAGCCTGGGTATGCTGACAGATTCCATCGCCCGTATGATTGAGGAAATGCTGAACCAGAGCAACGGCATTCTGGAGCTGCAGCGAAACGAGATGGCCAGCCGGCTTGGGTGCGTGCCCAGCCAGATCAGCTATGTCATCTCCTCCCGCTTTACACCCGAACGGGGATATGTGATTGAGTCCCGCAGAGGCGGCGGAGGATGCATTCGCATCATCCGCAAGCAAATGGGGCAGAATGAATACCTCATGCACTTCTTCCACGCCATCGGAGACGAAATTGACGAAAAGGAGGCCAATGCGTATCTGCAGAATTTGGCCGACTACGGTCTGCTCTCCGAGCAGGCGCTGCGGGTCTGCTGTGCGGCGCTCTCCGAGCAGGCGCTCGCGCCGGTGCCGCCCGCCCATAGGAACGCCGTCCGCGCCCGCATCTTCCGGCAAATGGCGCTTTCCCTGATGTCCGAGTAGCGGCATCCCTGATTTCACAAATTTTTTCCATAAATTGGATATTTTCAGATATTGTGACAAAATTTTTACGCATGGAGCGATATAATAAAACAAAAGGATACCGGCGCCCGCCTGCCCGGTAACAGAAAGGATGATCAATATGTTGTGTGAAAAATGCAAGAAAAGAACCGCAACCGTTTTTTATAACGAAAACATCAACGGAAAAACCCGTTCCTACTCGCTTTGCGGCGAGTGCGCCGCCAAGCTCCGGGAAAAGGGCGAGCTGCAGGACATCACCTCCATGATCGGCAGCTTCGCGGATCCCTTCTCGCAGCTGCACGATCAGTTCTTCTCGGGCTTCTTCGGTATGCCAACGGTCAAATCCATTCCGTCCGCCAAGAAGTGCCCGGTCTGCGGCTCTACCTATGCCGATATTGCCGAAAACGGCAAGGTCGGCTGCCCCACCTGCTACTCCACCTTCGGGGACGAGCTTGCGGGGCTGATTCAGTCGGTGCACGGAACCACTTCCCACACCGGAAGCGTTCCGTCCCGCCACCGCGCGATGAAGGAAAAGAAGGAAAAGCTAACGCAGCTCAAGCAAGAGCTTCAGGAAGCGGTGCAAAAGGAACAGTTCGAGCGCGCGGCTGAGCTGCGCGATGAAATCAAATCGCTGGAGGCTCCGGCGGAACAGGAGGGCAACTGATATGGCATGGTACAATACGGTAGGAAAAGACGCGGACACGGTGATCAGCTCCCGTGTGCGTCTGGCAAGAAACATCAACGGCTACCCCTTCGCCTCCAAGCTGGACGCGTCGGGAGCCAACGAGCTGATTGAAAAGATCAGCGCGCCGCTCGAACAGGCCGGTTTCCGCAAAATCAACTTTGCCGACATCTCCCCGATCATGGCAACCTCCTATGTGGAACGGCATTACGTCAGCCCCGAGTTTGCCACCAAGGAATCCCCCCGTGCCCTGCTGCTGCAGGAGCAGGGCGGCATTGCCGTGATGGTGTGCGAGGAGGACCACCTGCGCATCCAGAGCATTCTTCCCGGGCTGTCGCTTGAGGAAGCCTACAAGAATGCCTCCCGTGTGGAACGGCGGCTGGACGAGGAGTTCGACTTTGCATACAGTGAGCAGTTCGGATATCTGACCCACTGCCCCACCAACCTCGGCACCGGGATGCGCGCCTCGGTGATGATGTTCCTGCCGGCGCTGACCCGGGGCGGTTACATGGATTCGCTTGCCTCACAGCTCTCCAAAATCGGCCTGACCGTGCGCGGTCTGTTCGGTGAAGGGAGCGGAGCCGCCGGATGTATGTATCAGATCTCCAATCAGGTCACGCTCGGCATCACTGAGGAAGAGACGCTGAAAAAACTGAACGACGCGATCGCCCAGATCTCCGAAAGCGAGCGCAAGGCCCGCAAGAGCATCACCGGAGAGACGCTCGAGCAGTTGACCGACACCATCCTGCGCGCCGAGGGAACCTTGCGGTACGCATACCGGATGTCCTCGGGTGAGTTCATCCGTCTGTTCGCCGATGTGCGCTTTGGCATTGCACTCGGCATTGTGAAGGATATCAGCTACGAGCAGCTCGGCACCCTGTTGGTGGAGGCAATGCCCGCAACCCTGACGCTCTCCTCCGAAAACACCCCCAAGAGTGAAGCGGCGCGGGATAAGCTCCGTGCCCAAAAGATACAGAATACGCTGAACCCGCACCGGGAGTGAGAGACAGCGGCTCATACCTGCCGCCTCATCCCATGCCCTGCGCAGGACGCGGGAACACAGTTCAAAGAAAGGAAGGTCATTGTATATGGCAACCCGTTTTACCAGAAAAGCACAGAAAGTACTCAATCTCTCCATGCAAATTGCATCCGAGCTGGGACATACCTATATCGGTTCGGAGCACCTGCTGCTCGGACTGCTGAGTGAAGATACCGGCGTGGCGGCACACTATCTCCAGGAGCGCGGAGCAACTGTGGAAAAGGTGCAGGAAGCCGTGGTCCGCATTGCGGGAGAGGGGACGCCGAGCGCCATCTCCAGCTCGGACATCACGCCCCGGACCAAAAATATCATTGAAAATTCCCTGGTTGAATCCCAAAGATACGGCCAGAACTATATCGGAACCGAGCACCTGCTGCTGGCTCTGCTCGAAGAGCGGGACTGTGTGGCTGTACGGATTCTCGAAGGTTTGGGCGTCTCGGTCAACGACCTGCGCCAGGATATTGTGGCGTTTCTCAACAACGCCGGCAGCGGGGAGGCCGAATTTTCCGGCTCCCGCGGCGGCTTCGGCGGTGCGCCGGCCGGCCGGCAGCAGGCTGGCAAGGACAGCCTCGACTCCACGCCCACGCTGAAAAACTTCGGGCGGGATCTGACCGCCATGGCCCGCGCCGGGAAAATTGACCCGATCATCGGCCGTGACAGCGAAACCGAGCGTGTGATTCAGATTCTCTCGCGCCGCACCAAGAACAACCCCTGTCTGATCGGTGAGCCCGGCGTGGGCAAAACCGCCGTGGTGGAGGGACTTGCGCAGCGCATTGTGGCCGGCAACGTTCCCGAAAACCTGCGGGAAAAAAGCATTGTGACGCTGGACATCGCGGGCATGATCGCAGGCGCAAAATACCGTGGCGAATTTGAAGAGCGCTTCAAAAACGTGATGGAGGAGGTACAGAAGAACCCCAACATCATTCTGTTCATTGATGAAATTCACACCATCATCGGCGCCGGTGCCGCCGAGGGTGCCGTGGACGCTGCCAACATCATCAAGCCCGCACTGGCGCGCGGTGAGATGCAGGTCATCGGCGCCACCACCATTTCGGAGTACCGCAAGCACATCGAAAAGGACGCCGCGCTGGAGCGTCGGTTCCAATCGGTCATGGTCGGAGAGCCGACCTCGGATGAGGCGCTGCAGATTCTGCGCGGACTGCGGGACAAATACGAGGCGCACCACAAGCTCAAAATTTCGGACGAAGCGCTGGAAGCGGCGGTTCAGCTCTCGGTGCGCTATATCACCGACCGTTTCCTGCCGGATAAGGCAATCGACCTGGTGGACGAGGCGGCATCCCGCCTGCGCATCACGGCGCACACCTCTCCCGACGATCTCAAGGAGATGGAAAAGAAGATCCAGTCGCTTGCGCATGACAAGGAGGAGGCCATCTCCTCGCAGGATTTTGAGGCCGCCGCACGTCTGCGCGACGAGGAGCAGGCGCTCAAAGCCGACTATGACAAAAAGAAGGCTGAGTGGGAGAAGAACAACGATACCTCTTCCCTGACCGTAAAGGCCACCGACATCGCCGATGTGGTGACGCAGTGGACCGGCATTCCGGTCAACCGTCTGCTCGAGGAGGAGAGCGAAAAGCTGCTGCACCTCGACGGGCTGCTCAAGGAGCGTGTGATCGGGCAGGATCAGGCTGTGGAGGCCGTGAGCAAGGCCATCCGCCGGGGCAGAATGGGGCTGAAGGATCCCCGCCGCCCGGTCGGCTCGTTCATCTTTATGGGGCCGACCGGCATCGGCAAAACCGAGCTGGCAAAGGCACTGGCAGAGGTGATGTTCGGCAGTCCCTCGGCCATGATCCGGCTGGATATGTCGGAATATATGGAAAAGCACAGCGTTTCCAAGCTGATCGGCTCGCCTCCCGGATATGTCGGCTATGAGGAGGGCGGCCAGCTCACCGAAAAGATTCGCCGCAAGCCCTATTCGGTGGTTCTGTTCGACGAGATCGAAAAGGCACATCCCGATGTGTTCAACATTCTCCTGCAGGTGCTTGAGGATGGCGTGCTGACCGACTCGCAGGGGCGGCATGTGGACTTCCGCAACACCATCCTGATTCTGACCTCCAATGTGGGCGCCAGCGAGATGAGCGCAACCAAAGCTCTGGGCTTTACCTCCACGCCGGAGGCTACCGCGGATGAGGAAGCCCGCCGCGAACGCATGATGAGCGCGCTCAAGAGCACCTTCCGCCCGGAGTTCCTCAACCGGATTGACGACATCATTGTGTTCAACAGTCTGCGTCAGGAGGATATTGAAGCCATTGCCAATCTGATGCTGAAGGATGTCGAGAAGCGCATTGCGGATCTCGGTATCACCATCAGCTTTGACCCGTCGGTGGCAACGCTGCTGGCCAAGGAGGGCTTTGACCCCACCTACGGAGCCCGTCCGCTCCGCCGCGCGGTGGTGCGCATGGTGGAGGATACCTTCTCCACCGAGATGCTGGAGGGCAAGATTCAGGCCGGAGATTCGATTCTGGCCAAAGCCGAAGACGGAAAAATCGTTTTCAGCAAGGAGTAAGACCTCGAAGGGAGGGCGCCTCTTGTAAGTGGCCGCCCTCCGAGCGCTTATTGAGAAAAAAGAAAGACCTCGAAGGGAGGGTACCTCTTGAAAGAGGCGCCCTCCCTCCGAGCCTCCCTCCTCCGAGAACTTTTCCCGGCACAGGCTCCCGTTTTTGCAGCTTGGTACAAAAATCGGCTGTGGCGGAGCCTGCGCCGGGAAAAGCCCCTTTCGGGGCAGGCGTGTTTTTGGGGTTTTCCGGGTACATCGGAATCCGGCAAAAATTATTTGTCAGGTTTGACAGATGCGGTTGAACAGCAAAAAAACGAGTATACCGTGGAATGCGGCTGTCCGGTTTTTCTGTTCACTTACCGAAAAAAGGCCTCAAAGGGAGGGCACCTCTTGAAAGAGGCGCCCTCCCTTTGAGCCTCCCTCCCCCGAGAACTTTCCCCGGCGCAGGCTCCCGTTTTGACAGACAAGCATGAAAAGCAGCTTGGGCCGAGCCTGTGCCGGGAAAAGCCCCTTTCGGGGCAGGCAAGTTTTTTGGGTTGCGGTGTACATTGTTTATTCGCCGGCCCCCCTGCTCAGATTTGCAGATCATCTTTGAATACCATAAAATCGGACATGCCCCAAACGGAGGATGTCCGTTTTTTGTGAAGCAAAAACGCCGGCACATCTGGTGGTATTGCGTTTCCAAAAGCGCGTCGTGCATTGTCGATTGTCCGGTGTCCGAAAAAACGACAGATTCAGTCGCTTTGCGGCTGTTCTGCACATATGGCCATACCGCATCGAACAGCAGAGATTTGTAACAGTTCCGATTTTCTGCCTGCCGTTCGCCGTCCACCTCTCCCGAATGGGAATTTCCCTGCTGCCGCCTGATTGCGCATCCAGTCCGCATATGCGCCACCGTTCGAAAGGCGGGCGGCAGCGGGAAAAGTTCTCGGAGGGGAGGCTTGGAGGGGGCGGCCTCTTTCAAGAGGTGCCCCCTCCAAGGTCTTCCTCTCCATCCTCCAAGGTCTTGCCCTTCACCATCCAGAAAAATTTTTCGCAAACGGGCGGAAATTTTAGAAAATTCCCCCACAAACGGCCAATTGTATGATATAATATAGCCGTAGCTCTGATACCGAAGAAATGAGGGGGATTTTATGAACAAGAAAACCGGAATCGCGGTGCTGATTCTGACCTGCGCCCTGCTGGTCGCCGGGCTTTCGGTCTCTCTGGCCGTGCGCATCTGCGGCAAAAATCAGCCCTTTACCGGAAAAGCAGCGGAATACTGCAGCTCCCTCATGCAGGCCGGCTTTCCGGAGGACTACGCCATTGCCCTGACCAAGCTGCATCTGCTGCACCCGGAGTGGGAGTTTGTTCCCCTGATCGTTACCGGGACCAATGCGGACTACACGTGGAGCTATGTCATCGACCGGGAAACCGAAAATCCCGAAACCAATCTCATCCCGGCAGGCAGCACCTACGAGGCCTACCGCCACCCCACCAACGAAACCCTCTACGATGCAGGCTACTATCAGCCCTCCCGCGACACGGTGGAATACTTTATGGACCCCCGCAATTTTCTCAACGAGGCCGATATTTTCCAGTTTTATGACCTCTCCCTCTCGGGTGACTGCTCCGAAAGCGCGCTTTACGCCGTGCTCGAGGGAACCTTTATGGCCAACACCACGCTGGAAAACGGCAAAACCTATGCCCGGAATCTGATGGAAATCGGCGAGGAGCTGGGGGTGAACCCGGTATTTCTGGCTGTCAAGCTCCGGCAGGAGCAAGGAACGGCCGGAACCTCCCCGATCATTTCGGGGCAGTGCGGCAGCACCCTGCTGCGCTTTTACGAAGAACAGACGCAAACCACCGAATCGGGTCTGACCGTTCGCCCGCCGGCGCCGGGCAGCGAGAATACCGAGGAGCTGCTGGCGCTCAACGGCCTGTATAATCCCTTCAATGTCGGCGCCAGCGGCAACGGGGTCTACACCATTTACAAAAGCGCGATGGAGCGCGCGCGCAAGGGTTCACCCTCCTTCAGCGAGGAATGGGGCTCTCCCGAATGGGATACCCTGTGGAAGGGACTGTACGGCGGCGCGGAATTCATCAAAACCAAGTACATCGACCAATATCAGTCCACGGTTTATCTGCAAAAATTCAATGTGGACGGTCGGGCGGCCGGCGACAACTTCTGGAAGCAGTATATGCAGAACGTCGCGGGCGCTCTGACCGAGGGGCGCACGCTCTACCAGTTTTTTGCGGCAAATGACGCTTTGGATGCCCCCTGCCGGTTCCTCATCCCGGTTTATGCCGGAATGCCGGAGTCCAGCCCCGACCCAGCGGACGGAAGCTGCGCCTATCTCGCGCCTGCCACCCGGCGCTACGAGACCTCGGCAGCGCTCGATCTGCCCGTGCCTCTGCACGCCGGGAACGACGGCGTATATGGCGAGGTGACGCTGAACGGCAATGAGGTTCTGACCGTTGCCGGTGAATTTACGCACAGCTACGGCGTCCGCGGGCTGGAATATTCATGGGACGGTGACACATGGATTCCCTGCTCCGAGGACGGGAGCCTGCTGCTGACATTTTCGGGGAACCTTCCGGGGTATGGCGAGCATATCCTGTTGATAAGGGGAGAAGCCGCCTATGACCCCGAAAACAGCAGCCGCAAGAGCTGCCGGTATTTCCTGTGCGCCGCGCTGAATGTGACCGTAGTGCCGCCCCCGTCGGTGGAGCTGGCCCTGAAATCCGGCAATGCAGTCTCCCGCCGGATGTATTATGAAGGGAGCGAAGCGGTGTTGCCGGTCTGCGACGACCCGCAATTTGCCGGATGGATCGGCTCGGATGGTTCCCTGCTCCCCTCCGGCGGCTCTCTGACCATGACCGCCGACATCAGCTATACCGCCCTTTTTCTCCATCCCCTGCTTGTGGACGGAGCCGCGCTCCCGACAAACGGCGGACCGGCGCGGCTGCGGTTTTACGCAATGCTCCCCGAGCAGGAATACCAAACGCTGAACGCCCTGTCCCCCGCCGCGTACAGCTTTTCCGCCAGTCTGACCCGTACCGGCCAGCCCCTGACCGGCCAACCGGCGGAGGTATGCGATGTGCTGACCTCGTCTGACGGCGGGGAGTGGCGGCGGCTTGCCTCCGCCACTCCCGCGCTTTCTGACGCCGACCTGACCGCCGGCTGGTCCGCCGCCTTCGCAGTGGAGCTGCACTATGCCGACGGCACATCAAAAAGCATTTCCGCAGACGGCGGACCGGTCACCCGTACCGCCGTGCAGGTGGCAAAGGCGGCGCTTGCCGACACGTCGGCCGCATACTCTCCTGCGGTGCTGGAGGCAATGCGCCGGATTGCCAATCAAACGACCTGACCGAAAGGATTCTCCCCTTCATGAAAACACTTGGATACTACAACGGAAGGATCGACGAGCTGGACCGGATGACGGTTCCCATGCTCGACCGGGCCTGCTATTTCGGCGATGGGATCTACGATGTGACATACAGCCGAAACTACCGCATTTACGCGCTGGACGAACACATCGATCATTTCTTTCAGAGTGCCGGGCTGATCCGCATCCGCCCCGAAATCACCAAGGACGGGCTGCGCACCCTGCTCTGCGAGCTGGTGCGGAAGCTGGATACCGGCGATCTCTGGGTCTATTTTCAGCTCAGCCGGGGCACCGACCTGCGCACCCACGCCTTCCCCGCCGCACCGCACGCCAACCTGTGGGTGATGCTGAAGCCCGCCGTCATCCGGGACGTCTACCAGCCCATGCGCTGCATCAGTCTGGAGGACACCCGCTTCCGGCACTGCAACGTCAAATCGCTCAATCTGCTCCCCAACGTGCTGGCCACGCAGGCCTCGGCCGAGGCTGGGGTGGATGAGTGCATCCTGTTCCGGGACGGATACGTGACCGAGTGCGCGCACTCCAATCTATCCATCCTCAAAAACGGAACCCTGCTGACGCACCCCGCCAACGAGTGGATTTACGCCGGAACCGGCCGCGCGCATCTGATCTCCCAGTGCCGGCGGCATGGCCTCGGAGTGGAGGAACGCGCCTTTACCCGCGCCGAGCTGCTGGATGCCGACGAGGTGCTGATCACCTCGGCCTCGGCGCTCTGCGCGCCGGTCGTCGAGCTGGACGGCGCTCCGCTGGGCGGCAAGGCGCCGCATACCGTGCGGATGCTTCAGGACGCGCTGCTCAAGGATTATCTGGAGCAGACTACATAATTCCGCGTACCCCCGCATTTACAGGGGAAAGTGACACGCTTACGAAAGCCGAGCGCCGCACGATCAGGCTTGGAGAAAGAGCTGTCCGCAAAGCCGGACCGCCTCGCTCCCCCTCCGAATGCGCGCCAAAACAGGCGGCTGCCCGCACATGCGGACAGCCGCCTGAAACTGTAGAGCAAAGGCGCTCAAAATAAAAAACCTGAGTTCGACGAAAGTTTGAAGATTTTGAGGCGCTGCCTCAAACTCCGGTGAAGGAACTTTTTTGAAAAAAGTTCCTTCACAATCCTCAAAAAACCTTCAATAAGGGTGTCTTTCTATACAAATGCAGCTTGTGCTCATTCCGGACGCCCCGCCCTGCAAACCGCCAGCGGCTTGCAGGTTCCGCGGCGGTTTACCGCCACCGCGGACTCCGGCACCGGATCAAATCGGTTCAGGTTCGTTTGCTCCAAACAAAATGATACATTCTTTTTTCGCGTTGCTGCTCTGCGGCATGAGGATTTTTCCTTCTGTGCGGTGTTGCCTTTCGTAAGCTGCGAAATCTTTGGCCAAAAGCCGCCTGCCGCATTGCGCGCCGTTTATCCTCCGCAGGTCTGCAAAAAGCGCCCGATGCGGGTCAGCGCCTCGCGGATGTGCTCGGGTGAATAGCAGTACGAAGCGCGCACAAAGCCCTCCCCGCTCTTGCCGAACGCGGTTCCCGGCACCACCGCCACCTTTTCGGAGTAGAGCAGGCGCTCGCAAAATTCGTCGCTGGAAAGCCCCGTGGACGCGATGCAGGGGAAGGCGTAAAACGCCCCCTTCGGCTCCCGGCAGGTCAGCCCCAGCTTGTTAAATCCCGAAACCATCAGCCGCCGGCGCATATCGTATTCCTCCCGCATGGTGCGGATGGCGTCGTCCCCGTGCCGCAGGGCCTCAATGGCCGCGTACTGCGCCGTGGTGGGGGCGCACATAATGGCGTACTGATGAATTTTGGTGATCTGCTTCATCACCGGCGCTGGCCCGCAGGCGTAGCCCATGCGCCAGCCCGTCATCGAATAGGTCTTGGAAAGACCGTTCACAATCACGCAGCGCTCCTTCATCCCGTCAATCGCGCCGATGGAGACATGGCTCTTGCCGCCAAAGGTCAGCTCGGAATAAATCTCATCCGAAATCACCAGTATGTTCGTGCCTCGCAGCACGTCGGCAAGCGCCTCGAGATCCTCGCGCTCCATAATCGCGCCGGTCGGATTGCAGGGATAGGGCAGAATGAGCGCCTTGGTGCGGGGGGAGATCAGGGGGAGGAGCTGCCCGGGCGTGACCTTAAAATCGTTCTCGGCCGTGGTTTCGAGAATGACCGGCGTGCCGCCGATCATGCGCACCAGCGGCTCGTAGCAGACATAGCTCGGCTGGGGAATGATGACCTCGTCGCCGGGGCAGAGCAGAGCGCGCAGCGACATGTCGATGGCCTCCGAGCCGCCCACCGTAACCAGCACCTCGGTGGCCGGATCATAGGTCATATCATATTTCCGGCTCATGTAGGCCGCAATCTCACAGCGGAGCTGCTCGAGGCCGCGGTTGGCGGTGTAGCGGGTTTTTCCTGCCTCCAGCGAGAGAATGCCGGCCTTGCGGATCTCCCACGGCGTGGGGAAATCCGGCTCGCCCACTCCAAGCGAAATTACCCCCTGCATGGTTTCGGCAATGTCGAAGTATTTGCGGATGCCGGAGGGAGGCACCTCCTGCACCACCGGAGAGAGAATTTTTTCGTAGTCCATCACAGCAGGTAGCTTCCTCTCTCGTCCGCGCCCTCTCCCAGCAGTTCCACATCCAGCTCCTTGTAGCGGCGCAGCACAAAGTGGGTTGCCGTGGAGTTGACCGATTCAATCGTCGATAGCTCCTTGGCCACAAATTTTGCCACCTCCTGAAAGGTTCTGCCCTTGACCACCACGTTCAGATCGTACACGCCGGACATGAGGTAAACCGACTCTACCTCTGGGTACTTCATGACCTTTGCCGCCACGTCCTCAAAGCCCAGCCCGGGCTTGGGCGTGACCTTCAGCTCGATGATGGCCGAGACGTAGGCCTCATCCAGGCGGTCCCAGTCGATCACCGCCTTGTAGCCGCGGATGACGCCCGACCGCTCCATCTCGGCAATCTCCCGCGCAACGGCCTCCTCGGACGTCCCCAGCATCGTGGCCATATCGGCCACCGAGGTTCTGGAATCCTTGCTCAACAGCTTCAGCAGTTTGGTATTCATGGCATATCTCCCCCTTGGTTATTGGTTGTCGTTCTTTGCGCTTTCTTCTTCGTCGTCCACACGTTCCATGCGTTCAATGACAACCGCCTCTCTCGGCACATCGTCAAACCACCCCCGCCGGCCGGTCGGAACAGAGGCGATGCGGTCCACAATCTCCAGCCCGTCAATCACACGGCCGAAGCCGGCATACTGTGCGTCGAGATAATCGGCGTCCTTGTGCATGATGAAAAATTGGGAGGACGCCGAGTCGGGGTCCTGCGTGCGCGCCATCGAGAGCACGCCCGGCGCGTGGTGAAGGTCGTTCGCCATAAAACCGTTGGCGCGGAACTCGCCCGGAATGGCGGCGGCGCGCTTTTCACCGAAGCCCTCGTCGTAGCCTCCGCCCTGAATCATAAAGCCTTTGATGACGCGGTGAAAGATGGTGCCGGTATAAAAGCCGGAATCCACCAGCGAGAGGAAGTTTTTCACGGTTTTGGGGGCCTTTTCGGGGTAAAGCTCGGCGGTGAGAGTGCCATAATCGCGGATGGTAATGGTAATTTTCGGGTGTTTCATGTGTGGTGTTCCTTTCGGTATCATGATATCATCAAAAAAGGACTTGGGATGCTTTCGCAAACGCTGCTTCAGGCAAGCCCATTTGGCTTCCCGCAGAAAGCCTCAGGTTGTAGACTGTAGACAGAAGCAACGGCTTTTGTCAGTTTAGCTAAAGTTTTCGCCTGTCACCATTGGCTTTCTGCGGAAAGCCAATGGGAATTGCGCGGCATTGCCTTTGGTCATTGCCCGCCCGGAGCGGGGTATGCCAGTGCAAACAGCTCGCGCAGGCGGGCCTGCTCTCCCTTGAGGTGCAGGTATCCGAACAGCACCTCCATGCCGGTTGCCATGCGGTACTCAGCAGGTCTGGCGCTTTTGGGAATGTTGAGATGGGAGGAATTCCGCCCGCGCCTGTAAACTCCGGCCTCCTCCTCGGTCAGCAGGGGCAAGAGGCGCTCTATGGCGGCCGCCTGCTCCGGTGCGCGCACGTAGTGCAGCGCGGCCTCGTGCAGTTGCCCGGATTTGGCCAGGCCGCGCGCCACCAGCGTCTCACGCACCAGCAGCTCCAGCACGCAGTCGCCGAGGTAGGCGAGGGCGGGGGTGGTCACTTCATTCAGGGCAATCATACATCGGCCTCCGGTTCGGAATCGGGAGCGGAGGGGTCGCCGGCCGCGCTGCCGACTACACGGTCGCTTCCCGAACTGCCGGATCCCACGCCGCTTCCCGAACGACTGCTCCCGGAACGCGCTCCGGCGGAGCTGCTGCCCGCCGCGGTGTCCTCTCCGGAGGCGGCATTGCCGCTCCGGGCAGCTTCCGCATCCGCGTTGCTCTGCGACGGTGCCGCGCCATCGGATGCTTCGGTGGAGGCCGTTCCGGCGCGGGAGGCATTGGCCGGAGGCCTTGCACCTGACCCTGCCCGCGCATTCGGCTCGTCCGCCTTCTTTTTGGCCGCTTTCTTCTCCTCCTTCGCCCGCCGCAGCTCCTCCTTGCGCTCCCGCTCGGCGCGCTCGCGTTCGGCGTTCAGGTCGGGATAATGCGCCTCAAGCAGTGCCTGCACCGTGTTTTTGAGGTAGGAGGACATGGCCGAAAGCCCCAGCAGCAGCAGGAAAAAATCCTGTTCGTTGTCGGGATTCAGATGCTCGGTCTGGTAAAAGTGCTCGGTAAAATTCCACGCTCTGTCCCGCAGGTCTTGCTTGATGTCGAGAAACCGGTTGTATACCGCGCATAGCTGCTCGGCCTCGTAGTCGGGCATCCGGTAGATGTTTTGCAGGATGCGCTTGATTTCCCCGATGGAGAGGGTGTTCTTCAGCGCGTACACCAGCAGCATCTGCAAAAAATGCTCCTTGCTGTATTTTTTGCCGTTGATGGGGGAGAGCAAACCGTCCTTGGAATAGTTGTTGATCATGGTTTTTGTGAGCACCCGGTCGTAAAAGCGCGGCGACCCCTCGCGCAGCTTTCCGGACGCGAGGCTGGTGATCTGATCGAGATACAGATCGATGGCCGGAATATCCTCCGGGCGCAGGTCGGCGTCTCCTACCGCATCCTCAACCAGCCGCTTCATCTCCTGCAAATCCATCTGTTTTGCCTCCCCTCCGGATTGATTCTTTCATTATACATGATTTTTCCGGAAAAATCAATAGGTTGGTGGGAAAAAGGAAAAAACAAAAAACATTCGGCGGGAGGGCGCCCCTGAAAAGAGGCGCCCTCCCGCCGAACCTTCCGCCGTGCCGCTCATGCTTATGCGGGCAGCACATTCAGGCAAAGACATAGCACATCACCACCCAATAACAGCGGATATGTTCCCCCGCAAAAACGCCGGCGGTCATCGGACCGCCGGTGCTTTGAAGCTACAGACAAAAGGCGATGGAGACGGAGCACATCGTTCACGGCGAACGCCGCACCTGCGCCAAAAAACTACGGTTTACGAACGGGGTCTGGCCGCGTCGATCAGCTCAATCAGATGTCTGCCGACATCGGCCATATAGCGCATGCCCACCGGTACAAAGGCGTCGTCCACTGTGGCGAGCATGTTTGCGTTGATCTCATAGGTAAAATCGCCGGTGTAGTCGATTTCTCCGAGGGCCTTGGTAATCTCGGGCCAATTCATTTTGCCGAAATACGGGAGATTGTGATTGTCTCCGCGGTAATCGTTGTCGTGTACATGGAGGGCCTGCAGGCGGTCATGCCCCAGCGCGCGGACAAAATCCTGCGCTTCGTCATCCTGCAGCGGCAAGCCGACATGCCCGAGATCAAGACAGGCGACCATATATTCGCTGTCCAGCGTGTCGACGTAGCGGACAAACTCCTCCTTGGTGGCACAGGTGTCAAACACAATATGCTTGCGGCGAGGATCGACCTGATACATATTTTCCACGCCGACCTTGATATGGCAATTCCGGCACAGCGGTAACAGACTGCGATAAAAGACCATGTTGGCCTCAAAAATCTCCTGCTCATGGCCGTGATAGACAAAGTGGTGCAGCGGATGCATGACCACCACCCTGGCGCCCAAAATTGCGGAAATCTCCACCGAGCGGCACAGGCGCGGATAGATCACCTCACGGTACACGGCTTCATCCTCCCAATGCCGGAAGGTGAAGGGGGCGTGCGTCTGGTTGATGCGCAGCCCCGCCTGCTCCGCCACGCGGCGGACCTCCTCGGCAGCCTCTCGCCAGCGGTCGGTGTTGAACACACTGTCGTCCGAAACCATCTCGCCCAGCGAATAATCGCAGGCGGTAAAGCCGGCGCTATGATACAGCTCCGCAGCCTTTGCAAGCGGATAGCGGCCGAGCATATTGGAAATGTTGATGGAAAGCTCCATTCCTTCAGACTCCTTTTTTGTCAGTACTCGTCTCCCGGAGACGGGCGGCGGCGCACGGCGGAGAGGCACACATCGGCCTCCCTGCCCTCTGACCGATCTGAACCACAGGACGGTTCACCGGTCTCTCAAATCAGGTAAATTGCTCAAAATCCAGCGTCAGCCCCTCGCCGGGGTTCTGATCGGACAGCGAAAGCGTGACGATGTCGACAGTCTCCATGGAAAAAATACAAAGCTCCGGAGATACAAAACAGGATTTCATTCCGCTCACCTCCTCAATTGACGGTTACGGTGCCGTTGGTTACTGTAACCGTGCACACGGTGCCGTAGTTTCTGATTCCGTTCTCCCCAAACGCCTCCAGCGCGAACGCCTTCACCGTAATGGTATAGGTTCCCTCGGCCGGCACGTTGACCAGCGACAGCGCGGCCAGGTAGTTTGCGCCAAGCGATTCGGCGGTGTAAGTTTCCTCCATGCCGTTCTCATCATAGCCCAACACCGAGGTATATACGGCGGTACCCTCCACGCTCGCGGTTCTGCCGTTGACGGTGACCTCCATGCCGATGCTCCCCCAATCCAGCGTCTCCACACCAAAGAGGAAGCGCAGACCGAGCTTGCCTTCGGTCACAGCCGAGGTCTGGTAGCCCTTGAGCACAATGGCCGACTCCAGCGCCTCGTCAATCGCCTGATCGATGGCTGCGGTCAGGAGCCGGATTTCGTCGGCGGTTTTGGTGGTAACGGTACTCTGATCGCCGTTCATCACCGGCTCCACCGGGTAAAGACCGGCTTTGGTTTTGTTGGTCTGGTGGCGATACTCATTGGTGCCGGTGTAATGCCGTTCCTCCACATCTACAGAGCTGCTGTCCTTGATGTACAGGGTGCCGACCTCGGCGTTGGCAGCGCACCACGCAGACCCCAGAATGCCGCCGATTCGGAAATTATCCGGCTTGCCCTTCAGGGAGACCGCGGAGGTTTCCGCATACAGGTTGTGGCTGTTTGCAATGAGGTAGGGATATGGCTCGCCGTCGGCTGTATCGACCGGCTTGAGCGAGTTGATGCCGCCGAGAATACCGCCCCAATAGGTTGCGGTTTTCGTACCGGTATCCTCGATGAACTGAAATGCACCGCTGTTGTAGCAGTTGGTGATCCGAACCGGCCCCACCGCGACCTTCGCGCCGCTGTCCTGTGATCCCAATGCGAAGGGGGAGAGGAAACCGACAATGCCGCCGTAAGCACTTTCCGACACGGTGGTAAAAACCGCGGAGCCCTCCTGATATAGATTGCTCATCTGAATGACTCCGGTGTATACACAATGATCCACCGTGACGGCAAAGCCGGCCGAGCCGACTACTCCTCCGGCCATATTATAGCCGCCCACAGGATTCAGCGCGGCGCCGCTGACGCAGTTTTGCACTGTGGCGCCGTAGGCCATGCCCACAATGCCGCCGATGCGGCCGGCCGTATCCATCACATTGGCTGTGGGGAAATAGCTTGCCTGATCCTCCGCGCCGATTTTATTGGCAACGTAGGCAACCGAAACCGAGCAGGTGTCCGAAACCACACAGTTCTCCACCACATTGAAGGTGGGGTCAGCCGCAGCGGGACTGTCGGTTGTTCCCACCGGAGCGACCGCCCGGCCCACAATGCCGCCGGTAACGCCGTGACCTTGAATGGTCATATCCTCCAGCCGGACATTTCGGATGGCGGCGCCGTAAATCACGCCGAACAGGCCGTGCCCCCAGTTGGTATTGAACTGGTGCCCGCTGTTGTAGGAGCGCACCGTCCCATTGCGGATGACATACCCGTTCCCGTCATAGGTGCCGCCGAACGCGCCCATTCTCTTGTCATTGGCATAGTAGTAGCCGATGGAGGGGAGCGATTTTCCGTTCAGGTCGATGTCACAGGTCTGTTCAAAATAGGTATCTGCAAAGCTGGGGCCGTACTTGCCGGCGATCACGTCGGCATGGGAATCCTGCACGGTGTCTCCCTTTTTGATGTTCCGGGACATCCAGAGCAGGTTGGCGGCCGACGAGACGAGGTAAGGGTCCTCCCGCGTGCCGCTGCCGGCCGGCTGGGTTGCGGTGGTTCCGTCCCAGCCGGCCTCTGCTGCAAACGGCACAATGGAGAATGCCGAAAGAGCGAGCAGGAGCGCCAAAGCAAAGGAACAGATTCGTTTCAGATTCATATTTTCACTCCTTTTTTCTGATCAGACAGCAGATTGATGCTTGCATCACAATGTGATCGTCCCTTGTATCTGCAATACAATCGTCGGGGAATCCGACGGACCCCCGGCAGACGCCGCGCGGATGGCCGACAGCTTTGCCCTCCGCGCAGCCCCCAGGATTTCTTTTCGGTCAGCTCTGTTTTTTGCTCCTTGCGCCCGGTTTCCGCCTGCACAGAACCGCACCGACCGCACCGCCGATTCCGAGAACGAGCAGGCTCATCCCCGCCGCAGATTGACAGCCGCCCTTGTCGTCTCCCGCGGGCGCGTTTGTCTGCTCTCCGCCGGCCGGTTCGGTATTTTGCGGAGCTTCATCCGATTCGTCCGGTTCATCGGAGTCTGTGGAAGATTCCAGTCTGCTCACCTTCCATTTTGCGGTATAAGTCGCGTCGGCAACAACCGGAACGATCTCCTCATCCCAACCGTTGAAGGTATAGCGATACTTCTCATCGTCCGGGCGGGTGGTTTCCCCCTTAAAGGTTGGGGTTTCGCCGTATTTGTAGGATTCGGTGTAGCTCTCCGCCCCCACTACCCATGTAATCAGGAAGGTGGCGGCGGCGCCCAGCTCAAATTTCACATTGAGAATCGAGAAGCCGTTCCGGTCAAAGGTTCCGCTGAAACCTGTGCTGATAAAATCGTTGAGCGCCCCGCCGGCTCCCAGTGTCTGCCCTGGCAGCTTGGTAATTCCGTCGATGTTTGCCGAAAGCCGTACCGTCTTACCGCCGAAATGGTAGAGCTTGGAGAGAGCCGAAAAGCCGACCAGCTCGTTGAAGTTCCCGATTTCCATCGTGTCCTCGGCAAAATCGAACCAAGCGTAATCCGCGTTGGCGTAGTCCGAAGGCGCAGCATACTGCGCAACGGCAAGAACCGGATACATTGCCTGACGCATGGTCCAGCCCGTGTCGCCCACCGTGGTTTTTCCGTTCTCGCCGGCCACCTCGGAGAGCTTGTAGACCGTGATGCCGGTGTCCCCGCCGGTCAGTGTTACGGTATTGTCCGTATTTCCGGCAACCGATACCTGCGTCAGCGTGCTGCAGTTCTGCGCCGTCAGCGTCACACTGCCGCTGCCGGTCAGGGAGCCGAACCATGCATAGCCGGCGGCGGGGTTTTCGCCGGTGCCCATGCTCACGCCCGAGAGAAACACCCGGGTCAGCGAAACGGCGGTTTCCCCGGCGGCAGCGCTGCCGACCAGCGCGCCGGTTGCGGAGGCTTCCGCGTTGGCGTTGTGCACAAAGCCGTCAGACTGGCAGTCGGTCATGGTCAGGGCCGCGCCTGCGCCGATGGCGCCCACCATGCCGCCCACCTGATCCGTGGTACCGGCAGCCGCAATGCTGCCCGAAACATAGCAGCCGGTCATGGTGACCCCGGCGGCCGCGTTGCCGACGATGCCGCCGACCATCGCGCTCAAACCGTCTGCCACCAGATCACCGTCAAACACACAGTCGGTGAATACGGCGGCCCCGTCTCCTGCATCGCCACAGATACCGCCCACACCATTTGCGTTTTCGGCTTCCAACAGCGCGTCGGTCACTGTGATGTCGGTGAAGGTTCCGCCCGAAGCAGCGGAGCCGCAGACCACCGCGACCGCGTCGGATGCGCCGGTTATGCGAGGGCTTTCAAATTTGAAGTTTGAAATCTCCCCGCCTTCGTCCATGGCGCCGACAAATCCGGCATTTGCGCCGGCAGCCGTCACCTTCAGCCCCCTGATGACCGCAGGAGCTCCGTCTTCCCCGACCCGGCCGATCAGCTTTCCGCCGAAGCGGGTATCACCCGAGCCGATGGGCAGCCACTCCCATCCGCTAAGATCGAGGTTGGCAGTGACATAAAAGGTAACGGTGGTTCCGGCCGCTGCCTGCGGGAAGCTGGCCGCGTCCGACTCCCCGACAAGCTTTGTCAGGCCTGCCAGCTTGGCGGCGCTGTCAATCTCATAGGAGGTCTGGATGTTGTCCGGGTCGAACCACGAGGTGTCGGCGCTGCCGTCCCACGTGTCGAACTGCACAGGGCTGTTGGCCGCAATCGTGCGGTCGATTTCGTCGGCCAGCGCCTGAATTTCATCGGCTGTCTTGGTGCCGACCGTGGCGTTTTCGGGATAAGAGCCGTTCAGCGCGTCGGCATAGCTGCCGTCGGCGAGGCCGATCTGCACGCAGCCCAGTCCTGCGGTGTTTTTGCGGTCGGGGTAGCAGCGATACTCATTGGTCCCGCCGTAGCCGCTGGTGTTTCCGCCCTCGGTGATTTCCACCGAATAGGAGTGATCGATGTACAGAGGTGACACATCGGCTCCGCCCGCAATCCAATAAACCCCGAGCAGACCGCCGATGCGGAAGTTGGTGTAATCCTCATCCTCCAGCACGTTCTTGCCGTTGAGGTTGTAGCAGCCCGAGATGCGGTACAGCTGATTCGGCTGCAGGGTGTTCGCGCCGCCGAGAATGCCGCCCCAGTACACCGCATTGCTGCTGGTTGTTCCGATAAAGGAGAAGGAGCCGGTGTTGTAGCAGCCGCAAATGACCAGACCGCCGTCGGCAAATTTGTTGACCACACCGGAGTCATACGGGCTGACAAAGCCGACAATGCCGCCATAGCCGCTTTCGGCCTTGTTCGGGTTGTCGCCGATGGTCAGCGTGATGCTGCCGGTGTTGGCACAGTTTTCAATGAGCACCCCGAAGCCCGCCGTGCCGGCAATGCCGCCGCCGTAGCTGAAGTTGCCTGGCACGGCAATGTCCGCGCCGTTGACGCAGTTCTTTACGGTGGCCCCGTAGGCCATGCCCACGATGCCGCCCACGCGGCCGGCCTGGTCATAGTCGCCGCTGGTGCTGGTCTGCTCTGCCGGGAACTGCACCGCAATGCCGCAGCTTTCGGCCACCGTACAGCTTTCGATCAGATTGAAGGCCTCATCGGCTGCGGCGGGGCTTTCTTCGGTTCCCACAGGGGCTGCCGCCCGGCCGACAATGCCGCCGGTGACGCCGTGACCCTGAATGGTCATATCCTCCAGCCGGACATTCCGGATGGTGGCGCCGTAAATCACGCCGAACAGGCCGTGTCCCCAGCTGTGGTTGAACTCGTGTCCGTCGTTGACGGATACGATGGAGCCGCCGCGGATGCTGTAGCCGTTGCCGTCGTAGACGCCGCCGAACGCGGCCATTCTCGCGTCATTGGCATAATAATAGCCAATGGAGGGGAGAGACCGACCGCCCAGATCAATGTCGCAGGTCTGCTTGAAATAAACGCCTGCGAAGCTGGGACCGTATTCTCCGGCCTCCACCTCAGGGCTGTCGTCCTGCACGGTGTCTCCCTTTTTGATGTTCTGGGACATCCAGAGCAGGTTGGCAGCCGAGGAAATGAGGTAAGGGTCCTCCTGCGTGCCGCTGCCGGTCGGCTGGGCTGCAGTGGTTCCGTCCCAGCCGCCCTCTGCCGCAAACGGCACCACCGTAAAGGCCGAAAGCACCAGCAGAAGCGCAAGGAAAGCGGAACAGATGCGTTTGTGTTTCATGACTTTTCCTCCTTAGATTATTTTTATATCATTGCATGGTTCAATTCCATGAAACATCGATGAAATGCGGGAGATGGTCGCTGGCCGTACAGGCAATGCGGTTGGTGATCACATCGTATTCGTCCAGCGAAATGCCCTCGGGCTCGCCATAAACCATGATGTGGTCGATGGCGTTCTGACTGCTGCCGGGAGCGGCGGTCAGGCTGTTCAGCTCATAAATGTCAAGCTCCGCGTCGTATTTGTCGGTAAAGCTGCCGTTGTAGGGCGAGATGTCCGACGCTGCAGCCGCCGCGCTCCGCACATTGCCGTAGCCGGCAGTGGTGAGCACCCGGTAGGGATCCGAACCGGGGGCGCAGTTGAAATCCCCGCCCGAGAGGACCGGAATATCACCGTACTTGGAGAGAATGGCCTCGGTGGCGCTCACCACCGCGCCGGCGTCCTGTACGCGGTATTCGTTGCCCAGTGTGGGATTGTCGTTCGCGTTGGAATTGGCAGCAAAGTGCGAGTTGGTCACGGCAATCAGCTTACCGTTCTCCCGGAAGCGCAGCACCGCCCATGTGGTGCCTTTGTCTCCGTTGCGGGATTTCTCATACCCGCTTTCCACCAGCTCGAACACCGCGCGGCTGTAAAAGATGGGATTGCCGCTGCCTCCCTCGTCGGAGTAGCAGATTTCGCCGTAATTGGCGGCCAGCCAGCGCAACAGCGGCTGCGCCTCGGCCCGGAAGGCCGGCCCGGCCTCCTGCAGGCAGAGCACATCCGGCAGATACTCCCGGTAGAGCGAGAGCGCCAGCTCGGCGCGGTTGGCAACGGGGTTGTCTTTTTCATAGTTGAGATAGCCCCAGACATTGTGATACAGGATGCGGAAATCCGATGAATTGTCAATGTTGTCCGCCGCCTGGTCCGCACCGCTCCATTCGTTGCCGGCCTCCAGCAGGACTTCGCTGTTGCTGAACGCGAAAATGCGATTGCGCAGCTCCTGAATGATTTCCACATATCCCGATGTGGTGTTGCTCACGGCCTCCAGCGCTCCGCCCGAAACGGCAATTTTGTAGGTGCCGGCATCGGCGGAAGCAACTGTGCGGTTGGTTTTCCCAATGCGGATCTCATGCTCCGCGGCCGGCTCCGCGTCGGTCACAATTTCCAGTGCCGCGCCGTGATGGGTGGCGATGTGATCCCGGAGCAGAACGGCAATGTATTGTTCGAGGTACCCGTCCTCGGGCACCACCAGGCGGAAGGATGAAATATCGGCCCCGGCGATGCGGATCTGCTGAATCGAACGGGCGATTTCAAACACATAGTTGTCATCGCTGGAGAACGAGAGGCTGCCGGTTTTGCCGTATGAAAGATCGGAATTTCCGCGCAGGAAGGCGGAGACAAAGTAGTCCACGGCCGCGCCGGTTGCGGCATCGCTGTAGCCGCAGATAACAAGCTGATTTCCGCTGACGCAGATGATATACTCATCGGTCCCGAGACCGGCCGCAGCATCCGCGGAGGCCTGACGGTTGGTTTTGCCCACCAGAATCTCCAGCGCATCCGGATCCGGCTCGGCTCCGGGCGCCAGCAGGTCTCCGGTGCACTGCAGCTTCGCCCCGGTGTAATTTTCAAAGCCTGTGGCCAGCCGCTGCGCCGCCCCCCACAGCTCTTCGCTGCAATCCTCCGGATAGTAGATCACATAGTCGCTTTTCCCGTCCTTCACCAGCTCCAGAACGCGCTCCGGATTCTCTGAAGGGTCGGTTGTATCGTCGCTTTGCGCGCCGCTTCCGGAGGCTCCGCCATCGCCGGTCTGCCCCCCCTTCCCACACGACACGCAGGCCAGGACAAGCAGAGCGGCGAGCAGGAGCAAAAGAAATCGGTTCCATCGTGTTTTCATAATTTCCTCACATCCATACCGCCCGGGTTACTTCTGATAGACTTCAATCAGCTTGGTAAGGGACTCGGACAGAGAGGTCTCAATCGAGCCAAGCAGGGTGCTCACGCTGGCGTCGTTTTTCACTGCATTGAAGAATTGCGTGTACAGCGAAAGGCTGCTGTCATACATAAAGGCAAAGTCCACATAGATGGAATCCCGGATGATCTCCAGCATTCTCGCGTCATCCGGCGCCTTTGCAATCTGCCCCATAACCACGGTGTCGAAATACTGATAGGTCAGTGCGTCGGTACCCATGTCATAGTCGGGGTTGCTCAGGCAGTTCATGGCATTGAGGATCACGGCCGAGCAATGCAGATCCTTGACGCTGGTGGGAATGCAGAAGAACGAAACACCGTACATAGTGGAAATGTAGTCGTCCCCCTCGGCATACAGGGGCTGCGGCAGAATTCCGTAAGAAAGATCGGTCCCCTTGAGGTTTTTGCCCAGATAGAGCGCGGAGGAGAAGAACATCGCGTTGCCGCTGCGGAAGATGGTGGGATTCTGGTTGTTGGCGGCGCGGGCAGTGTTGTCATCGTACCGGACCGTTTCATCGTGAATCAAATCGGTGAGAACGTCGGTAATGTCGGTATTGAGCTGCGTATTTGCAATCACCTCCGGGAGCCCCGCATCGTTCATCTCAATCATCTTCACTCCCATGGCGTGAAGCTGCGCCGGCATGGAATGACGGTCGTAAAGAGCCCCGTAAACCACGGGAGACGAAGGGTTGGAGCCATCGAGATTGCTGGCCGCCAGCTTGGAATACTCCAGCATCGTGTCCAGCGTCCAGGTTTTTTCATCCACCATGGAGTAGAAATCCGCGCCGAGGTTTGCTGCCATGGAGGTGTTGAAGAACACTGCCTCCAGATTCTCCAGTGCCTCCAATGCGGCATCCCCCACGATGTTGTAGAGCTTACCGTTGACCGTGGCATTGTCGTTCCACCCCTGATACCACCACGGGTCGCCTAAGTTGATCTCGTCCAGCTCCATGATGTTCTGCACATAGCCGGATTGTTCCACCCGCCACCAGTAATCGGGCACAATCAGGTCGTATTCGCCCGACGAGGTCGTCAACTGGCTGATCCACCACGAGGAGGCGTCCTCCCCGGCAGGGGCCACCTTGATTTCAATGTTGAACATTTCGTTGATTTTTTCGTTGCGGGTATATACGGCGTGCTCCACGCGGTCGGAGGAATCCTTCTCCACATACAGATAGGAATAACGGCCGTTGCGCGCCAGAATCGTGAAATCCCGAGGTGCGCCGTTCTCGTCTCCGAAATCCTCCGCCTGCAGCGCAGAATTACCGTTCTCATTGCCGCCGTTCTGATCGCCATCGCCCGCCGGCGTGGTTTCAGACGACGGATTTTTCTTGCCGCCGCAGCCAGCCAGACCCAGCAGCAGCACGGCAGCCAACAGCAAAGACAGCCATTTTTTCATGTTTTCTTACCTCTTTCTTTCTGAATTTTGAGACGGATTGCGCGGATGGCCTTCCAACAGGGCATCGTGTGCTTGCTGATATAATTTTCGTCATTTTAGACAAAATCCCCTCAAATTCCTTGTATGTAAATAACAATCCACAATTCTTGGAATTTGAAGGGATACATCTGTATGCGAAAACCCGCGGCTGTGGAAATTTTTCCGCGCCGCTTCATCACATTCACATAGATCGTCATGCTGTCAATTCTCGATTTGGTCATCCTACACATAACCTGCCTCAACTATATTATACTCAATTTTTCCATTTTTTCAATAGCAAAATCAACCGAGTTTTTTCATGAATTAGGTAAAAAATAATCAAAAGGCCTTTTCAACGATTGTAATTTATGATATAATATCAGGGAACGGGAATCCATACGGTCGGGAGGAACAAAAAATGGCCGAGAAACAAGCCGCGTACAAAGGATATAAAAGCGATCATGTCAACTCTCTTTGCGATACCATTATATATAGCAATTACGACTCCGCCAAGCTCAACTCGGTCATCTTTCCCACCATGGCCGGCATCACAAACCCTGACCCGGAATATTTTATCCGACGGGCAATGGATCAGAACTACAAATATATGTATGTGCTGGAATATGTGATTTCGGGCAAGGGATATATTGAGAGCGGCAAGCAGAAATACACGGTACAGGCCGGCGACTTTTACCTGCTCAACCGCTATACGGTTCCGTATTACTACCCGGATCCGGCCGACCCCTTCAGCAAAATCTGGCTCAATGTGTCGGGGCGCTTCATCAACGCGCTGACCTATACCTACCAGATCACCGAGCCTGTGCTGATTGTGCATGACGAGAGCCTGGAGCTTTATCTGCGGCAGATTCATGACGAGCTGCTCCGCTACCCGATACAGGAAACCGAAAAATCCTATGATGCCATCATGGCACATCTGCTCGCGATGTTCCAGAAAATCGATCACCTCCGCCGCAAGGCGCCAACGGTCAAGAAAAACGCCACCTTCAGCCAGATTACCGACTACATCTCCAACAACATTCTGCTGGAGAAAATGGATGTGGACTACGTCAGCTCCTACTTTTATATGAGCTATTCCACCCTCTACCGCATCTGCATGAAGCATGTCGGACTTTCCCCGAAGCACTACATTCTCAAGCTCAAAACCGATTACGCAAAAACGCTGCTCTCCACCACAAACTGCACGATAGCAAAGGTCAGCGAAGCGCTCAATTTTTCCTCTCCCCTCTATTTCGGAAAGGTGTTCAAGAAATATACCGGCATCTCACCGGTCAACTGGAAAAAGCACGAGCAAAACAGCGGAACGTGAAGCAGCAGCCTGTGCCGCCGCTGCGCGGAACAGCCCTGCGGCCGGAAGATTCCGATATTTTTGCAGCGCGGCGGGCGGTTACGCGGGAACCGGATTGTTGCCGGAAATAAACGGAGTCCCGATGCATTGGGCGGCACAGATGATTTTCCGGTTTCTCGGGAGCAAACAAAAAGAACCTGCGGCAGAGGCAGGTCCTTCAGCAGGCCCAAGCATTCATAATACGGCTGATCCTGACAACTGAATGTTTTGCTTTACAGTCTGAGCGCCGGCGGTCCGATGACCGCCGGCGCAGACTGATTCCGTTTCTCCGGCTCAAACGCCGCTGTAGGCGTTGAAGCCGCCGTCCACCGGCACCACCACGCCGGTGACAAAGCCGCTGGCCTCGTCGCTCGCCAGCCACAGCAGGGTGCCGAGCAGATCGCTCACCTCCCCGAAGCGCTTCTGCGGCGTGCTGCCGAGAATTTTTCCGGTGCGGGCGGTCGGGGTTCCGTCCTTGTTGTAGAGCAGGTCCCGGTTCTGATTGGTCACAAAAAAGCCGGGAGCGATGGCGTTGACCCGGATGCCGCAGGGGGCAAAGTGCACCGCCAGCCACTGCGTAAAGTTGGAAATGCCCGCCTTTGCCGCGCTGTACGCCGGAATTTTGGTCAGGGGGCGGAAGGCATTCATCGACGAGATGTTGATGATGTTTCCGCCTGTCTGCACCATATCCTCTGCAAACACCTGCGTCACCAGAAACGCCGACGTGATGTTCAGGTCAAACACGAATTTCAGGCCGCTCTCCTCCAGGTCGAAAAACGATTTGAGGTTTTCGGTGTCCGGCGTCATCACCTCGTTGTCGCAGGTCGCCCGCGGGTTGTTCCCCCCTGCCCCGTTGATGAGAAAATTGACCTTACCGAACCGCGCGTGAATCTGATCCCGCGCCGCAAGAATGCTCTGCTTGTCGAGGCAGTTCGTGGCAATGGCCAGTGCGTTGCCGCCAATCTCCCCGGCCACCGCCTTTGCCGCCTCTTCGTTGATGTCCAGCAGAGCGACCTTTGCCCCGCAGGCCGCCAGCGCCTTGGCAAACTCGCTCATCAGCACGCCGCCGGCGCCGGTGACAACCGCCACCTTGCCGCCGAGGTCAATCTGATATGGTAATTTCATTGTGAAACACTCCTTTTTGATTGTTCTCTCTCCGCCATCTCGAACAGTCCACCCAGATAGCAGGCCCCGAGCGCCCGGTCATAAAGGCCGTAGCCCGGCTTGCCGTCCTCGCCCCAGATGTTGCGGCCGTGGTCGGGGCGCACGTATCCGTCAAATCCGGCCTCGACCAATGCGCGCACAATGCCGCAGATGTCAAGACTCCCGGCAGCGCTCAGGTGCCCGCACTCGCAGAAATCCTGCTCCCCCGAAAAGCGAATCTGGCGAAGATGCGCGAAATAGGTGCGGGGCGCCAGCTCGCGGGCCAGCGCGACCATGTCGTTCCCCCGCCCCGCTCCGAGCGAGCCGGTGCAGAGCGTGACGCCGTTGCGCGGGCTGGGAACCGCCTCGAACAGCCTGCGGTAGCTCTCGGCCCCGGTGATGATGCGGGGCAGACCGAACATGTCCCAGGGCGGGTCGTCCGGATGAATGGCCATGTTGATGCCAGCCTCCTCGCAGGCGGGCAGAATGCCGTTCAGAAAGTAAACCAGATTTTCAAACAGCCGCTCGTGCGTCATGCCGCGATACGCCCCGAGCAGGGCGTTCAGCTCCTCGGTGGAATAGCTCTCGTCCCAGCCCGGCAGGTGCAGATTGTGGGGGTCGAGCCGCAGCAGCTCCTCATGGCAATAGGAAAGCGACTCCGAGCCGTCGGCCGCCGGCGTGTGCAGATTGGTGCGCAGCCAATCGAATACCGGCATGAAGTTGTAGCAGACGCACCGAACCCCGGCACGCCCGAGGTTGCGCAGGGTCTGGGCGTAGTTGGCAATATACCGGTCTCGCGTGGGACGGCCGAGCTTGATGTCCTCGTGCACCGGCACGCTCTCGATGACCTCCATCTCCAGGCTCTGCTCCTCGCAGAGTGCCTTGAGGCGCAGGATCGGCTCCATGTCCCAAACCTCCCCCACGGGGACGTCGTACACAGCGGTCACCACACCGGTCATGCCCGGTATCTGGCGGATGTAGGAGAGCGGAATGCTGTCGCTCTCCCCATACCAGCGAAATGTCATTTTCATGAATGGTTTGTCCTCCTCTCGCACAAAGGCGATGAAATACTTGGGAAAGGCGGGCAGAAAACCGCAGTGCGGTTTCCTGAGACTGTAGGCCAAAGCAAGGGCTTTCGTCAGTTTAGCTAAAGTTTTCGCCCGCCTTTTTCAAAAGGCGGCGCAGTCGAGGGCGCGGAGCCATCTCTCGCAAGGCGGCAAGCCGCCGGAAATTTTGCTTCGCAAAAGTTTCCGCCCGCAGGCGGCGAAATTCCCCTATACGGCGTCTCTTTTTGATAACTTTTTCTCTGCGCCTTCTTCTTGCAGAGAAAAAGTGGCTATGGCATTTGTACACTTTTTATTCCAACTGCCGTTTGTCTACAACCTCAGGAAACCGCAGTGTGGTTTCCTGCTCCACCCGCACAATTCAGTGCTTCAGCCCGAGAAACGCCCGGATGTTGCCGTAGCAGATGCCCTTCATCAGCTCCACGGCCTGCTTCGGGTCAAACTCGCCCCGCTCCACATATCCGCCTACCATGTCGGCAAGAATCCTGCGGAAGAAATCGAAGCGGACATAGCTGGCGAACGAGCGGCTGTCGGTCAGCATGCCGAGGCTGGTGCCCAGCGCGGCATATTCCGCCACGGTTTCGAGCTGCCGGCGGATGCCCTGCACAGTGTCGTTGAACCACCAGGCCGCCCCCACCCGAATATTCGGGAAGGCCCCCGAAAGCGCTGCCAGCGCGGGGACACAGCCGGGATTGAGCGAATAGAGGATGACCTTGGGCAGCGCTCCCCGGCCCTCAAGAGTATTGAAGAAATCCACCAGCGCGTCGGTGTTTACCACGCTGCGCATGACGTCATAGCCCGCATCCCGCCCCACCTGCGGGAAGGCCGCGGCGTTGACATTGCGGAAGGTGCCGAAGTGCAGCTGCATCACCATGCCCTCTCCGGCATACAGCCCGGCCAGATAAGCGGTCAGGTGTGCGTTCAGCTCTGCCACCTCATGCGGGGTCAGCGCCTCGCGGCGGGCGAACAGTTCGGCGGCCCGCACCTCCCCGCAGTCGGGCAGAGGCAAAAAATCCATGCCGTGGTCGGCAATGCGGCAACCCTTGGAGCGGAAAAAGATCAGGCGGCGGCGCAGCGCCTCCTTCATGTCATCCAGCGTCTCCACACGCAGGCCTGCCGCCTCTCCCAGCTCGCGCAGCGCGTCTGGCGCGCAGGTGAGCATCCGGTCGGGGCGGAAGGTGGGGCGCACCTCTGTGCCGCCGTACACTCCGTGTGCCTCGAGCGGGGAGGCGGGGTCATCGGTGGTGGCCACGTATTCCACGCGGAACTGCCGGAGCAGATCATTTACGGTCATCCGCCCGAGCTGCTCGTTGGCGGCCGCCCAGATGCGCGGCGCACTCTCGGCACAGAACGGCTCGGTGATGCCGAACAGCAGCTTCAGCTCGAGCTGCGTCCAGTAATAGAGGGGATTGCCGCAGAGCTGCGGGAAGATCTCGGCGTATTTGAGATATTTGGCATAGTCGTCCGCTTCCCCGGTGATATAGAACTCCTCCACGCCGCACAGGCGCATGGCACGCCATTTGTAGTGGTCGCCCCCCAGCCACAGCTCGCCAAGGTTGGCGAATTTGTGCCCGTCGCGGATCTCCTTTTCGTTCAGATGGCAGTGATAATCGATGATCGGCAGGTCGGCGACCTCCCGGTAGAGCGTCTCCGCAGCAGGACTGTTCAGCAGCAGCCCGTCTCCGAAAAATGCTTTCATGTGTCCGGTTGTCCTCCTTATATATTTCTTCTTGTCCTCTTGGGAAAAATTTTTTTGAAAAAAAGTTTTTCCCAAACCCTTTTCAAAATACTTTCACGGAAAGAATTTGCCCGCGGGGGGTGTGTTCATCCCCTTCTGTCTCGGTTTTTGAAAGAGGCGCCACGCGGTGGGGGAAGCATTTTTCAAAAAGCGTCCCCGAGGGCCCCAACGCCGGGCGCCTCCGGCACGGCAACCCGATTGCCATTGGATGCGTACATGGCGAGAATCAGCCGGATGACCTTTCCCGCCTCCTCCGCCCCGATCGGAAAGGGGCGTTCCGCGCCGATGCAGCGATAGAAGTCGGCTACCAGCTCGCGGTGCCCGGTTCCCCATACACGCTTGCCTGCCGCAGGGTCATTCAACTGACGGGCTACCAGCCTCCCCTGCTCGGCCAGCAGACTGGAATCGGCATACAGAATTCGTTTATCCGCCGTGACCAGCTGCACCTGTGCCGGGAAATCGGCTCCCGCAGCGGTGGTTGCAAAAAAGCTCAGCTTCCCGCCGCCGGGCAGCTCGAACAGCGCGGTGGCGGTGTCCTCCACCTCAATCACGCCGGACAGATGGTCGTTGCCGATATGCGCCGTGACATGCGACGGCATACCGCAGATCCATTGCAGCAGATCCAACGTGTGGAGCGCCTGATTGATCATCACGCCGCCTCCCTCGGTGGCTTTCCTGCCTCTCCATTCTCCCGAGCGGTAATAGGCCTCGTCCCGCTTCCATGCCACAATGCCCATGCCGGCGTTCACGCCATGCTCTGCCGCCAGCCCGCGCAGGCGCAGCAGGTTCGGCTCATAGCGATTTTGCAGGCAGACGCCGAGCGTCGCCCGGCTTTCCCGCGCCGCGCGGGTGACCTCGTCCAGCTCGCCAAGTGTGATACAGAGCGGCTTTTCGCAAAGGACATGAATGTTTTTCCGCAGCGCCAGACAGCACATTTCCGCGTGCAGATGATGCGGTGTGCAGATATGCACCGCATCGGGACGCTCGCGCTCGAGCAGCTCTGCATAATCGGCGTAAACCGGCGCGTCGATCCCGAAACGCTGTGCAAACTGCCCGACCTTCTCCCGGTCAATGTCGCAAAGCGCGCAAATCTCCTGTCCCGCTGCCCGGACGGCCGCGACATGCGTCCCCGCAATGGCCCCGCAGCCAATGATGGATACTCTCATCGGTGTTGTATCAGAGGAAGCAGGGCACTCCGCTCTCCCCTCCCCGGGCAGCCTGCCCGGAAGATGCCGGCCCCCTCCTCTGTTCCCTCCTCTTTTCGGAAGTCTTCCTTTTGTTATATATGTTTTTCTGCATTCACAGTGCAGGGGCTTCTGCCCCTGCATGGGCACCGACAAAGTTCATTTCTGCTGGGAGCCGTATGTCCCCTCGGTATCCAGCACGCGGTCGGTTCCGCTTTTCACCCGGCCGGTGGCGATGCGCTTGTTCAGCTCGGAGAGATAGAGCTCATCGTCGATCGGCAGTGTGACGGTTTTGTCCAACCATGTCGAGAGCAGCATGGCATCCATCAGCTCAACCCCGTGAATGCCCTCCTGACCCCGGACAAACAGCGGCTCCAACCCCAGCACAGCGTTGGCAAAGTTGTTGAGGATGCCGATGTGCTGCGGATTCTTCCCGTCGGTTTCGGGCACCAGCGTCTCCTTTTCGGGCTCGCCAAAGCCCCCCTGATAGGTGGCGTTGAACTCGCGCTCGGGAGTTTTGAGCCGTACAAAGGTGAGCTTGTCATTCTCACAGACCAGCTTGCCCTTGTCGCCCAGAATTTCCAGCCGGTTGGTGCCGGGCGTATCTCCGGTGGAGGTGACAAACACGCCGGTGGCGCCGTTCGCGTACTCCAGGTATGCGGTCACATCGTCCTCCACCTCAATGTCGTGCCACTTGCCGAAATGGCAGAACGCGCGGATGCGGGCCGGCATCATGCCGACAATCCACTGCAGCAGGTCGAGCTGGTGGGGGCACTGGTTGAACAGCACACCGCCGCCCTCCCCCCGCCAGGTGGCGCGCCAGTCGCCCGAATCGTAGTAGCTCTGAGAGCGATACCAGGTTGTGATAATCCAGTTGACCCGCTTGATCTCTCCCAGCTCCCCCTGCCGGATCATCTCCTGCATTTTGCGGTACACACAGTTGGTGCGCTGATTGAACATCATGCCAAACAGGCGGTCGGAGCGGTCGGCAACCGCGTTCATCTCCTTCACCTGCTTGGTATACACCCCGGCGGGCTTTTCGCAGACGACATGCAGCCCGGTGTTCAGCGCGTCGATGGTCATGGGCGGATGGAAATAGTGCGGAACCGCCACAATCACCGCATCGCACAGGCCGCTGGCCAGCATCTCCTTGTAATCGGTAAAGGCGGCAAGTCCTGCGCCGCCCTCCACCTGCCGGACAGCCTCGAGCTTTTCCGGCTTGATGTCGCAAATGGCGGTGAGCACACCGTTTCCCACCTTGCCCGCAAGAAAATTTTTGGCGTGCGAGGAGCCCATGTTCCCCACACCGATGATGCCGAATCTTACCTTTTCCATATCCGGTTCTCTCCTTCGTGAAATCCGATTTTTGTGAGCAACTGCTTCACCGCCGTCACGGCACAGTCGAACGCATCGTCCGAATTGTCAAAGCTGATACCGGTTTTGAGGCGGTGGCTGTCAATTTTCTGATACGCCTGAAAGATGTGCAGGTGGGGCTCGACCGTCAGGAACAGGGTGCGGTCGGTGGCGGCGTCCACCCGGCGCAGCACCTCCTCATAGCAGCCGTCCCCCATACCGACCGGAACAATGGCCTTCTCGGCCCGGATCGCGTCCTTCATATGCAGATATTCGAGCTGCGGCAGTGTGGCCTCGATACCGGCGATGGGATCCTGATCGTTCATCACGTAGTTGGCCGCGTCAAACACGCCGCGCAGCCCAGGCAGCGCGCAAAACAGGTCGGCCACCTCGCGCGGATTCTGCCCGTAAATGTTGGATTCGTTCTCATGGCAGAGCAGAATGCCCTCCTTTTCTGCCTCCTCCAGCAGAATGCGCAGCCGGCGCAGCACCTCGGGACGGCACTCCTTCAGCCGCTCCTGCGGCACGAAAAAGCTGAACATCCGCATCCGCGGGGTGCCGAGGATTTTGCAGGCCGCAACCGCGCGGCGGAAGGTTTCGAGATAGGCGTCAAAATCCCCGTCGATGCTGAATTTGCCGATCGGGGAGCCGAGCGCCGAGAGCGTGATGCCGGCCCGTTCGAGCCCCGCATGAATGTCCGACAGCTCCTCGTCGCTCTTATCGATGATGCCGCCGGCGATGTTACGCGGCTCAATGCAGCGCAGGCCGTTGCGTGCAAGCGCGGCAATCTGCGCATCCAGATTGTCCGACACCTCGTCCGCAAACGCAGAAATGATAAATTGTGCCATATGATGTATTCTCCTTTTTGGAAACAAAAATCGGGATACGGCCCCGGTCAGACCATGGGGCGGAGGTGCAGAAAGCTCTCGCGCATCGGGACGAAGGGATCCGGCGCGTCCACCGCGTTGTCCTGCTCCACCAGAACATTCCGCACCCCAAGGCTCCGGCAGACCTCCGCCAGCGCGGCAAAATTCAGCGTTCCGGCTCCGCAGGCGCAGATGCTGCGCTTTTCATCGGCCGCCATGTCCTTGAAGTGTACATTGATCAGCCTTCCCGCTCCGATTTTGCGGAAATAATCCGCAGCGGAATAGCCGGCATACTCGATCCAATAGCTGTCGGGAATCCACTGCCAGTCGGGGCAGGCCTCGAGCATCAGGTCGAAATAGGTCGTACCAGGGGCCGCCTCGGCAAACTCAAAATTGTGGTTGTGGTAGGCAAACAGCAGACCCGCATCGAGAATTTCGGCAACCGGCCGCCGCATCGCCGCAAGAAATGCCTCCAGCCCCTCCCGGGAGCCGCGGTATTCGTTCGGCATAGCGCCCAGACCGATGACCGGGCAGCCGAAGGTGCGGTGCTCGCGGATCAGCTCCGCGGTCTCTCCGGCCAGGTGGTCAAACGACACGTGCGTGCAGACCACCGGCAGCCCGTATTGCTCGCTGGCATCCCGGATCGCTTCTGCCTGCCGGGTGGGAGCGCCGGAAAACTGCACCGCCTCGTATCCGATCTCCCGGATGGCAGCAAAGGTCGCCCGCAGATCCTCCGGTGTTTGGATGCGGGTTCTGACAGAAAACAGTTGTGCGCCGAGCTTCATTCGCAAATCCTCTCTTTCACTGGAAGGTTCAGCACTATTATACCGCTTGCAAAAGCGAAAATCCATTGTTGTTTTTGCGAAAGATATTGCAAATCTTGCTTTTTTATGTTATAATATTTTTCGACAGCCGATGACGGCAATTTCCGCACATCGGATGGGGAGGCAAGCTCCGCAGCAAAGTAGCGTTCCGGTCAGATCCGCACACAGGCACTGCACCGGAGCGTCCATGCAGCGCCCATCGCATGACCCCCCGCAAAGGCCGCACGGTATAGGCAACACCGCACAATCGGCTTTCCACAGGAAAGCCTCAGACTGTAGATCAAAGCAAGAGCTTTCGTCAGTTTGATGAAAGTTTTGATCAACGTGCTGCGCACGTTTCACTTTCTTCAAAGAGTTTGAGGCGGCGGATGCCGCATACAACCGCTGTCGCGGTTGTATGAATTTTTGCTACGCAAAGTTCCCCGAGGTCAAGGGCGCAGAGCCCTTTGGTCGCAAGGCGGTAAACCGCCGGAAATTCTGCTACGCAGAAGTTACCCTCCGCAGAGGGCGAAATTCCTATATGGCGGCGAACTCGCGCAGCGATTCGCGGATTTGGAACAAATCCTTTTCTTCTTGGGCCAAACTCTACGAAGCAGATTTGCGGCTGAGAAAAATTCCGTAAAACGGAATTTCGCGAAGCCTCTACTTCTTTCTTTGCGCCTGCGGCCTCAAAGAAAAGTAACAAACAAGCGCTTTTGTGCAATTTTGATTTGATGCGACTTTTGCCTACAGCCTGCGGGACTATGGTTCCTGTCTCCTTTCCGAGTGATCGTATTTTTAGGAGGAAACGATTCATGACAACGGTTTCTTTTGCCCATGGCATGGTGTCCCGATCGTTTTCCCAGCGGCCGGACGCTTCCCAGTTTGAGCGTCACTGCCACAGCGGCTATGAGCTTCTGTTTGTTCTGCGCGGGGAAGGCGACTACATTGTGGAAGGAACGCAGTATCCGCTCCGCGCCGACACGCTCATGCTTCTGCGCCCTTGGGAATATCACTATGTCCGCCCGCAGGCAAGCGCCCCCTATGACAGGTATGTCATTCACTTTGACGCCTCGGTTCCGGTGGACGCCGCCGCGCACCTCCCCCTGCTCAATACCGCCAAGGTGAAAAGCCGCGGCGTTTACTTTTCCTCTGCCGCACTGATGCAGCGGCTGCTGCCGGTATTCCGTATGCTGGAGCTGCTGGACGACCTTCAGGGCTCGGGAAGCCGGGAGGAAACCCTGATCCGCACGGTCGTCACACAGGTGCTGATGCTGCTCTCGCTGGAAAAAGCCGCCGAGGATGAGGCCTCCACCAATGAGCTGGTGTCTGGCGTGATCGACCGGCTCAACAGCGGCCTTGCGGAGGACATCACGCTCGACCGGCTGGCACAGGAATTTTACATCAGCAAATACTATCTCTGCCGTACCTTCCGGCAATACACCGGAATGTCTCTGATGACCTATCTCGGTACCAAACGCATTGCCCTTGCCCAGCAGCTTCTTGAGCAGGGGCGGTCTGCGGCCGAAACCGCGGCGCTGGTGGGCTTTCACGATTATTCCTCCTTCTACCGCGCGTTCTGCAAGCATACCGGACACGCCCCCGCGCGGGGACGAAATATTTCCACACAGAAAGGATCACCGCCATGAAAATCATATGGCTCGGACAGGCAGGACTTCTATTTGAAACCGGACACCGGAGAATCATCATCGATCCGTATCTCTCCAACAATGTGCAGAGCTATGAGCCAAATAAAAAGCGGCGGGTGCCGATTGAGGTCCGCTATCTGCGCATCCGGCCGGACGTGATCATCTGCACGAACGACCGCCTCGACCATATGGATGTGGAAACCCTCAACTACTATATGGCGGACGCCGCCGGGGTTCTGGTGCTCGGGCCGGACAGTTGCATCCAACGGCTGCGCCTGTACGGGGGAAACAACACCTATGTGCGCTTCAACCCCGGAACCGAGTGGACGCTGGGAAAGCTCCGCCTGCGCGCGGTCTGTGCCGAGACGACCGATCCGCACGCCATCGGTGTGGTGATGGACGCAGAGAACAAGCGCTACTATGTGGCCGGGGACACACTTTACAACGACCGGGTGCTGGACAGCCTGCCGGACGCGGATTATGAAGCCGTCTTTTTGCCGATCGGCGGCTATGACGACAAAATGAACGCGGCCGACGCCACACGAATGGCCGCACGCATCCGCACCCGCTATGCAGTGCCCTATGGGTTCGGCATGTTCGATACCCTCAACGGAACCGGCTTCCATCACCCGGGCGCGGTCATTCCCCGTCCCTACAAGCCGCTTCCCTTCTGCCGGAAAGCCGCTGTCAGCCCAGACGAGCCGGATGCATCGGATGAACCGGATATATCGGACGAAACGGACGGGGAAACGGCGGAGTCGGCCGAGGCAGTGCAGGCATCCGCTCCTGCCCTCCAATCCCGATGATGCGGCCAAGACCGGCCGCAGAAAACCGAAAAATTCTGAAATGTTGGATTCACAACATACAACCACCCAAAATGGGGATATAATATGATCAGTGACAGAAAGCTATACCCGTGCGCAGCATACCGCCGGGATCAGAAAGGAGATACTATGACCGTAACGCAGGATATCCGCTACATCGGGGTCAACGACCACGCGATAGACCTGTTTGAGGGGCAGTACCGGGTTCCCTCCGGGATGTCCTACAACTCTTACGTGATTCTCGATGAAAAAATTGCCGTGATGGACACGGTCGACGCCCGTTTTACACATGAATGGCTGGACAATCTGCAATCGGTTCTGGGCGGCCGCTCGCCCGACTACCTGATTGTGCAGCACATGGAGCCGGATCACTCGGCCAACATCGCCAATTTTCTCAAGGTCTATCCCGCCGCCACGGTGGTGTCCTCGGCCAAGGCCTTTGCCATGATGCAGAGCTTTTTCGGAACCGACTATGCCGACCGCCGCGTGGTGGTAGGAGAGGGGGATACGCTTTCCCTCGGCCGCCACACCCTGACCTTTGTCACCGCGCCCATGGTGCACTGGCCCGAGGTGATTGTCACCTACGACAGCCTTGACCGGGTGCTCTTCTCTGCCGACGGCTTCGGCAAATTCGGAGCCTTGGACGTGGACGAGCCATGGGACGATGAGGCCAGACGCTATTACATTGGCATTGTGGGCAAATACGGCGCGCAGGTGCAGGCGCTGCTCAAAAAGGCGGCTGGGCTGGATATCCGCATCATCTGCCCGCTGCACGGGCCGGTTCTCTCCGAAAATCTCGGGCACTATATCGGGCTTTACAACACATGGTCCTCCTACACGGTCGAGTCGGACGGAATCGTCATCGCCTATACCTCGGTATACGGCAACACCCGTCGCGCAGTCGAGCATCTGTCCGAAAAGCTGAAGGTCAAGGGCGCCCCTGCGGTCAGGGTGTACGACCTGGCGCGCTGCGACATGGCCAAGGCAGTGGAGGACGCCTTCCGCTACGGGCGGCTGGTATTGGCCACCACCACCTACAACGCCGATATTTTTCCGTTTATGAAGGAATTCATCCATCACCTGACCGAGCGCAGCTTCCAGAATCGCACGGTCGCGCTGATCGAAAACGGCAGCTGGGCGCCGCTGGCAGCCAAAACCATGCGTTCGATGCTGGAGGGCTGCCGGAATCTGACCTTTGCCGAGAACACGGTGCATATCCGCTCGGCGCTGAATGAGGAGAGCGCGGCGCAGCTTGAGGCGCTGGCAGACGAGCTGTGCCGGGACTATCTGGCCCGCCGGGACGAGACCGCGAACAAAAACGATCTCACCGCGCTGTTCAACATCGGCTATGGCCTGTATGTGGTGACCTCCAACGACGGGAAAAAGGACAACGGCCTGATTGTGAACACCGTAACACAGGTGACCAACACGCCCAACCGGGTGGCCGTGACCATTAACAAGGAGAATTACTCGCACCATATCATCCGGCAGACCGGCATCATGAACATCAACTGCCTCTCCACCGACGCGCCCTTCTCGGTATTCGAGAGCTTCGGCTTCCGCAGCGGACGGAATGTGGACAAATTTGCCGACTGCACCCCGCTGCGCTCGGACAACGGGCTGGTGTTCCTGCCCCGGTATATCAACTCCTTCCTCTCGCTCAAGGTGGAGCAGTATGTTGACCTCGACACACACGGGATGTTCATCTGCAGCATCACCGAGGCCCGGGTGCTCTCCTCGGCCGAGACCATGACCTACACCTACTATCAGAATCACGTCAAGCCCAAACCACAGACCGAGGGCAAAAAGGGCTTTGTGTGCAAGGTCTGCGGCTATGTTTACGAGGGCGAGGAGCTGCCGGAGGACTTCATCTGTCCGCTGTGCAAGCACGGAGCGGCCGATTTTGAGCCGATTGTATAAGGCAACCCCGCACAATTCACGGCGGCTTTCCTCAGGAAAGCCTTTCACCCTTGACTGCACAACTTTTTGCATCTTTTCCGCCAAACTGCACAAATCTCCTTGGCAATAGGTTTACGATTGCCTGCGTCAATTTGATTTATCTGACGAAAAAACTGCTGCAGATTTGCGCAGTCAGAATTGCGCGGTGTTGCCTTAACCGGCAGGTATTCTGCCGAAAATGATGACGCAGGTCAGTCCCGCCTCCGGTTCGGACATGTCCGGCAAGCGCACGGGCGCTTTGAACGCGCAATCCGTTCGCTCCCCGGCAGGCGGTTCAATTATACAGAAAGGAAGAGAAATCACCATGAAAAAGTACGTTTGTGAGGTATGCGGCTGGGTCTACGATGAGGAGGTCGGCGACGCCGAGCTGGGAATTGCCCCCGGCACCCCCTTCTCCGAGCTGCCCGAGGACTTCGAGTGCCCGATGTGCGGCGTGGGTAAGGATCAGTTCGCTGAGGAGTGAGCGCGAGCCGAGCGTTGCGGGATCCGGCCGGAAATCCGCTCATACGGCTTTCGGCTGCCCACCCGCGCAGGCATCCCAAGCAGCGCTCCGAACCGGTTTTCGGCGGTTCGGGGCGCTGCTTTCCGCTGGAGGCGGGGCTGTTCCTTCATCCGATTGCTATGGGCGGGCTCCGGCAGGCGTCCACGTCCGCGCCCACAATACGATCGGCGTGAGCGTCTGCATCCCGGGGCTTCCCTTTCCCATGAACCTGTGCAGACCGCCGGTCGTCTCGCATGCGCTTCCCGGCGGAACCTGATACCCGGCTTTGTACATCCGCACAGGCACTGTGGGTGCGGATTCTCATTTCTCCGATCCCCAAAACCCCATTTTGCAGGCAGAAGGAAAATTTCCTTGCCGAAATCTATTTACAAAACAGCCGAATTTGTGTATAATAAGTTAAAGAGAAATCTGACCGGAAGGAGTGCGTGGCATGAAGAACAATCGAAACCCCGGTGCGCTCGGAAAATACATCCGCCGAAAGCGCGAGGAGAAGCAAAAATGGATGGAGGATGTGGCGGACACGGTGCTGGCAGTCAAGCAAAGGGACCCCGCGGCAAGAGGAACCACCGAAATCCTGCTGCTGTATTCCGGCGTTCATGCCATGATGGCCTACCGCATCGCAAACCGGATGCATCGGGACGGGCATTTCTTTTCGGCGCGTGCAGTCAGCCAACTGGCCCGCCACCTGACCGGAATTGAAATTCACCCCGGTGCCACCATCGGCAAGGGGCTGTTCATCGACCACGGGATGGGGGTTGTCATCGGAGAAACCACCGAGATCGGGGACAACTGCACGATCTATCAGGGGGTTACGCTGGGCGGAACCGGCAAGGATGTCGGCAAGCGGCACCCGACGCTGGGCGACAATGTGATGATCGGCGCGGGGGCCAAGGTGCTGGGCCCGGTGAAAATCGGCTCCAACAGCAAAATTGCCGCCAACGCAGTGGTGCTGCGCGAGGTACCCGAAAACAGCACGGCGGTGGGCATTCCCGCCAAGGTGGTGCGGCGGGACGGCGTGCGGGTGCAGGCCGATCTCGACCAGATTCACATCCCCGACCCGGTGGCGCAGGAATTCTGCCGGCTGCGTGGGGAGCTGCGGGAGCTGGAGGAGCGCGTGATGGCCCTCTCCGGTGACAAACAGACCGGCGATAACCCTCCCGGGGGCGAACAGACCGGCAACGCCCCGGCCGCCACACAGGCCTCCCTCCCGGCTCAACCCGCCAAAGCGGCGCAGGCTGCCCCGGTACCGGATACGGACGGTGCGGGTACTGCCAACGCCGCGAACAACGCCGGCGATGCGGACGCCGCGCTCTACCGCCGGGCGGTCGCCGTTGTCGTGCAATCCCGTCAGGCTTCTGTCACTATGCTGCAACGCAGGCTGGGCATAGCGGACGGCATGGCCTCCGGGCTGCTGGAGCGCATGGAAGCCGACGGAATCGTCACGGCGCAGGAGCCGGGCGGATACCGCTGCG
The DNA here is from genome assembly GCA_944391805.1 of uncultured Clostridia bacterium. Taxonomy (GTDB): domain Bacteria; phylum Bacillota; class Clostridia; order Oscillospirales; family CAG-272; genus UMGS1865. Next base: position 14,213 of record CALXUY010000032.1, on the reverse strand, counting down.
TGCGCTGGACGCTTGCCGAACTGCAGTCGTTCCTCGGCGCGGACACGCAAGATCAATGATTGGAAAAGGAAGGCTATGAAGCAAGGACGGTTTATTGTATTTGAGGGCATCGACGGTGCCGGAAAGACCACGCAGATTGATCTGCTCGAGCAGCATCTGCGCCGCCAAGGGAAGGCTGTCTGGCGCACGGCCGAGCCAACCGACTCGGTGACCGGAGGGCTTTTGCGGGATGCGCTCTGCGGCGCCTCCCGGCGCTCTGCCTGCGAGATGGCGGCGCTGTTCACGCTTGACCGCATTCATCACAACGTCAATCCGGTTGTCGGCATTGAAAAAATGCTGCGCGACGGCAGAGACGTGATCTGCGATCGCTATTACTACTCCTCTCTGGCCTATCAAGGCAGCGAAACCGATCCGGAATGGGTGCGGCGCATGAACCTGGACTGCCCGGAGATCCGCCGCCCCGACCTCTGCATTTTTCTCGATCTCACGCCCGAGCAAAGCATGGAGCGCATCCGGCGCGGCCGGGCAACGCAGGAGATTTACGAAACGCAGGAACGGCTGGAAGCCGTGCGGGCGAAATTTTTGCAGGTGATCGCCTCTCTGCGCGATGCCGAGCGCATTGTGGTGGTCAACGCCGCCCGTCCGATGGAGGAAATTCACGCCGAGATCTGCGCGCTGGTGGCCGATCTCTGACCGCCTCGCGGTATGCGGGGGCGCATGAGACATGTATGCGGGGGGAACTTCTTGCAAGAAGTTCCCCCCGCCCCCCCTTCAAGAACCTTCAAAAAGGGTTGGGGAGACGGCCGGGCAGCCGGCGGTACGGTACGCTGTTGTCCGCGCTGTTACTTCGGGCGCTGGATGCTGAGCACACATGCACAAGGCGCGGACTGCTGGGACTGTGGCGGCGCATCTTGAATGCGGGGAAACCTTCTTGCAGGAAGTTCCTCCCCCGCTCCATTTCAAGAACCATCAAAAAGAGGGGAGATGACCGGGCTTCTCCGCAGCGCCTGCGGAGCCAATTCTGACCACAGGCCGCTTCTGCTGCCTACCCGCCTGCACCAATGCTTCCCGCACTTTCCGGACAGGTGCCCGCCGGAACAGCCCCCGTTGGATGTTCGATCCCACGGGGGCTGTTGTTTTTGCTCTCCCGTTTGCTGAAAACCTGCCGCATCGCTTCACACAGCTCTTGACTTTTTGCCGGATTTATTGTATAATAAAAGAAGTAGAAACCTGTAGAATCCGGGAGGACGGCTCCCGGGGAGGTATAAAATTTTGATGCAAGAAAACAACTGCGGGCCCGTGCCGGCGACAGGCGGCGGAACAACCGGGAACGGTTCCGCGCCCTTGGGAAGCGCCGCTGCGGGATGCCCGCTTGTGGGAACGCCGAATATGGGGAGGGCGGCTACGGGAACGCCGGCTGTCGGGGCGCCGGCTGTTGGAGTATCGGCTGCCGGCAGCCCGGCTATAAAGCGCCCGGCTCCGGAGGCCTCGTCTTTGGAATCCCCGGCAACGGAATCCCCGGCTGCGCGGGAGCGGGAGGCCTGCATGGAGCGGATGCGCGTGCGCAGCGCGCGGTACCGGGAGGCAAACGGCGCGCCGCCCCGGGCTTTTGTGCTGACCTTTGGCTGCCAGCAGAACGAGGCAGACAGCGAAAAGCTCTCGGGCATGGCGCAGGCAATGGGATACACGCTGTGCGACCGGCCGGACGAGGCCGACCTGATTGTGGTGAACACCTGCGCCATCCGGGAGCACGCCGAAAAAAAGGCGCTTTCCACCGTCGGCCAGTACAAGCACCTCAAGGCGCGCCGCCCCGGCATGATCATCGCGGTGTGCGGCTGCATGACCTCGCAGGCGCATCGGCTGGAGGAGTTGAAGCACCGGTACCCGTATGTCGACCTAGTGTTCGGCACCTCGGCGGTCGAGCGCTTCCCGGAGCTGCTCGACGGTCACCTCACACAGGGCAGGCGTCTGTTTGTGCCGCTGGAGGAACAGCCCCCCATGGCAGAGGGATGCCCCGTGTGCCGCTCCAGCTCCTACCGCGCGTGGGTTTCGGTGATGTATGGCTGCAACAACTTCTGCTCATACTGTATTGTTCCCTATGTGCGCGGGCGGGAACGCAGCCGCAGCCGGGAGGCGATCCTCGGCGAGGTGCGCGGTCTGGTGCAGTCCGGCTACCGCGACATCACACTGCTGGGGCAGAACGTCAATTCCTACGGCAGGGACGCCGGCGGCTCCTGCGGCTTTCCCGGGCTGCTGGCCGAGCTCGACCGCATTCCGGGCGATTACCATCTGCGCTTTATGACCAGCCACCCGAAGGACGCCAGCCGGGAGCTGATTGACGTGATGGCCTCGTCCGCGCATGTTGCGCATCAGTTTCACCTGCCGCTGCAGTCGGGCAGCGATGAGATTCTGCGCCGCATGAACCGGCGCTACACCGCCGCGCAGTATCTCGAAACCGTGGCATACATGCGGGAGCGGATGCCGGACGTCACGCTCTCCTCCGACATCATCGTCGGCTTTCCGGGCGAGACCGAGGCGGATTTTGAGGCCACGCTCGACATGCTGCGGCGCGTGCGCTTCGATCTGCTCTACTCCTTCATTTACTCTCCGCGCAAGGGAACGCCGGCCGCCGCGATGGAACATCAGATTCCCCGCGCGGTGCAGCAGGAGCGATTCGACCGGCTGCTCGCGCTGCAGAAGCAGATCGGGCAGGAGATCAACAACAACCTGCTGGGGCGCCCTCTGCGCGTGCTGTGCGACGGGGTGAGCAAGAGCAACCCCTCGCTGTACAGCGGCCGCACCGAGGGCAACAAAATCGCGTTTTTTGAGGGCTCTCCCGCCGATGTGGGGCAATTTGTCACCTTTGAGGCCGCCCGTGCCGACGCCTTCGCGCTCTACGGGCACAAACGGTGAACAACGGAAAGGAACAAACAGAAGTTATGGAAATTTTTGATCTGGCAGCCAAGCTCGGGCAGGCACTCAAGGCCGACCCCCGGCTGATTGCGCTGGAGGAAGCCAAAAAAGCCTATGAGGCCGACCCGACGCTGCAAAAGGCCCTGATGGAATACGATGTGCAGCAAAAGGTGATGCAGAACGAGGTGGCCAAGCCCGACCGCGACCTGCACTTCATCGAGCAGATTCAGCACCGCATTGACACGCTCTACCGCGAGATCGCCGACAACCCGGCGTTTGACGCGCTCAACCGCGCGCAGGCCGAGGTCAACGCCCTGATGAATCAGGTCAACGGGGCAATTATGACCGAGATCACCGGCGAGCCGCCCGCCTCTGGCTGCACGCACAATTGCAGCACCTGCGCCGGCTGCCATTGAGGAGAATACCAGCGGCAGCCAAAGCGTGAACGCCCCTTTGCCGAAGATAACGCACGATAGCCATACCCCGGAGCCGTGGGTTTTCCCTCCCCCAACGCAACGCGAACCGAGGCATGCGCGCCGGAACCGCGGGTGATTCCCACACTCCGGGGGCTGCGTACCGCCCGACCGTGTCAGTAAGTACATACCGCCGCCCGCCCGCGCAGTCTCCGTGCGGAGAGCCGCTCGGCCTGACCGTGGCAGAGCGGGCAGACGCGGTTTCCCGGCACGGTTGCGGCGCGGTTTCCCGCACATGGGTGCGGCGCTGCCGCACCACACAATCCATATCCGTAAAGGGACGCGCTCTTTCTCCGTCCCCGCACGACAGACCGGCGACCGGCAGAGCGCCGGCCCGAGGAAAGGAGCACCGCCCATGACTCCCATGATGGAGCAATACTTTGAGATCAAAAACCAATACAAGGATTACCTCCTGTTCTACCGTCTCGGGGACTTCTACGAGATGTTTTTTGACGACGCCATCGTCGCCTCCCGGGAGCTGGAGCTGACCCTGACCGGGCGGGACTGCGGCGAGGCCGAGCGTGCCCCGATGTGCGGCGTTCCCTTTCACGCCTGTGAGGTTTATATCGGCAAGCTGATCGAAAAGGGCTACAAGGTGGCCATCTGCGAGCAGGTCGAGGATCCGGCGCTGGCAAAGGGGCTGGTGCGGCGGGAGGTCATCCGTGTGGTGACCCCCGGCACGCTGATTGAGACCAACCTGCTCTCGGAGCAGAAGAACAATTACCTCTGCACACTCTGCATCGGGGAGTTCTCGAGCGGCATCTGCTTTGCCGACATCTCCACCGCGCAGGTCTACGCAACCTCCTTTTCGGGCGCCAGCGCCGAGGCCCGCATCAAAAACGAGATCGGCACCTATGCGCCGCGCGAGCTGCTCTGCAATCTCAGCCGCACGCACATGGGGGAGGTGGGGGAATATCTTTCCTCCCATCCCGAAATTATGCTCACCGACGCGCAGAGCATCCGCTTTGCCGCCGACACCGCCGGCGAGCTGGTGCGGCAGCAGTTCGGGGAGAGCCTGCGCCCCGAGGTATATGAGGATACCGAGCTGGTCTGCGCGGTCGGCGCCATGCTGGACTACATCCGGGATACCGAAAAGCGGGACGTCTCCTACATCAAGGAGCTGAACGTCTACTCGGACGGGCAGTATCTGGAGATGGACGTGAACACCCGGCGCAACCTCGAGCTGACCGAATCGATGCGCACCAAGGAGAAAAAGGGCTCGCTGCTCTGGGTGCTCGACAAAACCCGCACGGCCCCCGGCGCGCGGATGCTGCGCAAATGGGTGGAGCATCCGCTGCTCTCCACCGGCGCCATTGCCGGGAGGCAGAACGCGGTGGAGGAGCTGTGCGGCAGCTTTATGCTCCGGGAGGAGCTGGGCGAGTTGCTCTCGCACGTGCTCGACCTCGAACGGCTGATCACCCGGATTGTATACGGCAGCGCCAACGCCAAGGATCTGCGCGCGGTGTGGTCCACGGTCTCGGTGCTGCCCGAGCTGCGCGAGCTGCTGCTCTCCTGCACAAGCGACCGCCTCCGGGAGATCTGCGAGCGGCTCGATCTGCTGAGCGACGTGTGCGACCTCGTGCAGAAGTCGATCTGCGAGGATCCCCCGTTTTCGCTGCGGGAGGGCGGCATCATCGCTGCGGGCTACAACGAGGACGTCGACCGCCTGCGCTCGGTGATGACCGACGGCAAGGGCTGGATTGAGCGGATGGAGAACGAGGAGCGGGAGCAGACCGGCATCAAATCGCTGCGCATCAGCTACAACAAGGTGTTCGGCTACTACATTGAGGTGACAAAATCCTATCTTTCGCAGGTGCCCGACCGCTACATCCGCAAGCAGACTCTGGCAAACTGTGAACGCTACATCACCCAGGAGCTCAAGGACATGGAGTCCACGATTCTCGGCGCTTCGGACAAGATCTGCGCGCTGGAATACGAGCTGTTCCAGGGAGTGCGCACCTATGTGTCCGAGCAGAGCGCGCGCATCCAGAAAACCGCGGCCATGCTGGCCGAGCTGGACGTCTACCAATCGCTTGCCACCGTGGCCTCCAAAAACAAGTTTGTCCGCCCGGAGGTTGACCAGAGCGACGTGATTCACATCAAGGACGGCCGCCACCCGGTGGTGGAGCAGTTCGTGAAGGACACCTACTTTGTGCCGAACGACGCCGAGCTGGACACCTCCCGTAACCGCCTCATGCTGATCACCGGCCCCAATATGGCGGGCAAATCGACCTATATGCGGCAGGTGGCGCTGATCACCCTCATGGCGCAGATCGGCTCCTTTGTCCCGGCAACCGAGGCGCGCATCGGCGTGGTGGACAAGCTCTTTACCCGGGTGGGAGCCTCCGACGATCTCGCTTCGGGGCAGTCCACCTTCATGCTTGAGATGAACGAAGTCTCCTACATCCTCAAAAACGCCACGAGGCGCAGTCTGATCATCTACGACGAGGTCGGCCGCGGCACCTCGACCTTTGACGGCATGAGCATCGCCCGCGCGATTGTGGAGTACACCAACAGCCGCAAGATCGGCGCCAAGACCCTGTTTGCCACGCACTACCATGAGCTGACCTCGATGGAACAGGAGTTTGAGGGCATCGTCAACTACAACATCGCCGCGAAAAAGCGGGGGGACAGCATCACCTTTCTGCGCAAGATTGTGCGCGGCTCCACCGACGACAGCTATGGCATTGAGGTGGCCAAGCTGGCGGGGCTGCCGAACGAGGTCATCCGGCGCGCCCGTGAGGTGCTGGCCTCGGTGGAGTCCACCGCCCGCGCGGTCTCGGCCGCGCAGAAGCAGGACGCCCCCCCGGAGGACGACGGCCTGATTACCGTGGACGACTGCATCAACGAGCAGGTCATCAACGAACTGAAGGCCGTGGATCTCAACACCCTATCGCCGTTTGAGTGCATGTCGTTCCTGTTTGACCTGAAAAAGAGATTGCAGTAAATTTCCAGAGATTAGGAGGTCCCCCGGATGGGTGTGATCAATGTTCTGTCCTTTGCCGTGGCCAACCTGATTGCGGCGGGGGAGGTTGTCGACCGCCCGGCGTCGGTCATCAAGGAGCTGATGGAGAACGCCATCGACGCGGGGGCCACCCGGGTCGCGGTGGAAATTCAGCATGGCGGCGTGACCTTTATGCGGGTCACCGACAACGGCTGCGGCATGTCGCCGGACGACCTGCCGGTTGCCATCCGCCGTCACGCGACCAGCAAAATCAAGGAGGCGGCCGATCTTGAGGGAATCGCCACGCTCGGCTTTCGCGGGGAGGCGCTCGCGGCCATCGCGTCGGTTTCCGACCTGCGCATCATTTCCAAAACCGCCGACGCGCCCTTTGGCGCGCTGCTCCAGGCGCACGGCGGGGAGCACATCACCGTGACCGAGCAGGGCTGCTCCACCGGCACCTCGGTGATTGTGGAAAATCTCTTTGCCAACGTGCCTGCGCGGCGCAAATTTCTCAAAAAGGACGTGACCGAGACCATGGCGGTCACGGCATATGTCGAAAAAATCGCGCTTTCCAACCCCGGGCTTGCCGTGCGGCTGGTGGTGGACGGAACCGTCAAGCTGGAAACCGCCGGGGACGGCAGCCTCAAGAGCGCGATTTATGCCCTGTTCGGGCGGGAATTCGCCAACCGCCTGATCGAGGTGAACGGGGAGAACGAGGGCATCACGGTCAGGGGCTACATCGGCCGCACCGACAACTACAAGGCCAACCGCAATTTTGAAAACTTTTTTGTCAACGGTCGCTATGTCAAGAGCAAAACCGCGACGGCGGCGCTCGAGCAGGCCTTCACCTCCTATATGCCCCCCGAAAGGTTCCCCTGCTGCGTGCTCTATATCGACGTCAATCCCGCCCGGGTGGATGTGAACGTGCACCCGGCCAAGCTGGAGGTGAAGTTCTCCAATGAAAAGGCGGTGTTCGAGGCCGTTTACTACACGGTGCGGACCGCGCTGGAGAGCAACGCGAGCCGCCCTGCCATGAATCTGGAGAGCGGGCTGCGCAGAAGCAGGTCGGGTGGACATGGAAGGATGTCGGATGCGACGGTTCCGGTGGAAAACGAACGCCCGGAGGCGCTGCGCACCCGCCAGCTCTCCTATGATCTCTCGGGGCGCAGCCAGCCGCAGCCGCAGGAGCGCATGACAGCCGAGGAATACCGGCAGATGATGCAGCCCGGGAGCCGGCGCGCAGAGGGGCAGGCCCCCTCTGTGTCGGGCGGCCGGAAGCCGTCCGACGGACAAAGCCAATCCCCCTGCCCCGCCCCGCCGGACACCGCGGTTCCGCAAAATGGCAGAACGCCCGCAGCATCTCCGCCCATGGCCGGGCCCGTGGCGGCGGATGTGACCGGGCAGTCCTTTGCGAGCGCCGCCGGGGCGCCCGCCGCTGAAAAGACCGCTTCCGGGGCCCCCGCTGCCGAGGAGAGCGCCCATCCCGCCGTGCCGAACGCCGCCGATCCGAGCATTCCCGATCCGGCATCCGGGCGGGATGATGCGGCCAGTTCGGAAATTCCTGAACCGACTGCCGCGCCGAACGCCGCATCGGAAATTCCCCCGATTGACCCGCGGGAGGGTGGCATCCCACTGCCCGATCTCTCCCCCACGCCGCTGCTGCACGCATCGCTGGCTGCCGGACGGGCCGATACGGGCAGTGAGCCAACCGCCTCCGGCATCGCAACGGCAGATACGCCTGTGTCCGCGCATCCGTGCGATGCCGCAGGCAACGCCCACACCTGCATCAGCGATTCGCCCGCATCCGCACAGGCTCCCGCTTCGGGTGCGGCGGTGCCGCCGGACGATGGTGCCGCCTGCGAGATCCCCGCGCCGGACGGTGCGGGCGCATCCGCCCCCTCCAACGTGCCGGCGGACGGCACTCTCCCGTCTCCCCCGCCCTACCGGCTGGTGGGCGACGTGTTCCACGCCTATGTGATTGTGGAGCTGGAGGACAAAATGCTCATCATCGACCAGCACGCCGCACACGAGCGCATTCTGTTTGAGCAGCTCAAGGCCGGGCTGCACGAGCTGGAGCCAAGCTCCCAGCTCCTGATGCTTCCGGTCGACGTGATGATGACCTCGGCCGAGGTGGAGGTACTGAAGCAGTACGACGAAGAACTGTGCAAAATCGGTTTTTCGCTGCGCTATGCCCGCAACACGGTATCCGCCGACGCCATCCCCGAGGGAGTGGAGACCGGAGCGGTAGCCGATATGCTGCAAACCATGGCCGGCCGGCTGCTCGACAACACCGGCAGCGTCCGGCTTACGCGCGATATCATATTTGAAAAAGCGCTCTATCAGGCGGCCTGCAAGGCGGCCATCAAGGCCGGCAGGGTCTACGCTCCCGGGCATATCGAATGGCTGGTGGACAGGCTGATGCAGCTTCCCGACATCACCTTCTGTCCGCACGGCCGTCCGGTTGCCATGGAGCTCTCCCGGCGCACGCTTGACCGGCAGTTTGACCGGACGGGATTCTGACTTTTCAAAAGGAGCAAAGGAAAAAAGATGAAACGGATATTTTTATTGGTCCTATGCGTGCTTATGATTACAACGCTTGCTTCGTGCGGCGGAACCTACGATGCACCCGATTTTACCATTGACGAAAGCGGCAATCTGATTGTGCAGTATCCGGACGGAACCCAACAGATTTTGGGACAGGTCCGGCCGCAGGACGGCCAGCCCGGAGAGGACGGCGAAGACGGCGCGGACGGCGCCCCCGGTACTCCGGGAAAAGACGGAGCCGACGGAGTTGGAATACAAGAGCTTCAGATTGTCAACAACGAACTGATCGTCACCTATACAAACGGGCAACGCAAAAATCTCGGCACCGTGGTCGGAAAAGACGGGAAGGAGATCGTCTCCATCCGCATCATAGACGGAAAATGGCATATCTTTTACGATAACGGAGACGAGGAGGTTGTGATTCCGGAAACCGAAAGCGACACCGATGAATCATCCCCCATTGTCGACGGAGGCGCCAATACGGAAGGGGGCTGGGGGCCCATTCATCCCGTTTCCTGATAACAAATCCAAGGGGCAAACTGTATTTTTGCCACCGGAAAGGAACCAACATGTTTGAAATACTCACCACCGACGGGCGTGCGCGCAGAGGCGTGCTGCACACCGTGCACGGCGACATCCAGACGCCGGTCTTTATGAACGTGGGCACCTGCGCCGCCATCAAGGGGGGCGTGACCACGATGGAGCTGCGGGAAATCGGCTGCCAGGTCGAGCTTTCCAACACCTATCACCTGCACCTGCGTCCGGGCGACCGGCTGATCCATGAGATGGGCGGCCTGCAGAAATTCATGAACTGGGACCGTCCGATTCTCACCGACAGCGGCGGCTTTCAGGTGTTCTCTCTGGCGCAGCTCCGCAAAATCACCGAGGAGGGGGTGCGCTTTCAGTCGCACATCGACGGCAAACGCATCTTCATGGGCCCGGAGGAGAGCATGCAGATTCAGTCCAATCTCGCCTCCACAATTGCCATGGCCTTTGACGAGTGCATCGAGAATCCCGCTCCCTACCGCTATTGCGAGGAGAGCATCGCCCGCACCTACCGCTGGCTGGGGCGGTGCAAGGCCGAGCTTGCCCGCCTGAATGCCCTGCCGGATACCATCAACCGGCATCAGCTGCTGTTCGGCATCAATCAGGGGGGCACCTACGAGGACCTGCGCATCCGGCACATGCAGCAGATTGCCGAGCTGGATTGCGACGGCTACGCGCTGGGCGGTCTGGCTGTGGGAGAGCCGACCGAGGAGATGTACCGCATCATCGACGCGGTGGAGCCCCACATGCCGGCAGGCAAGCCCCGCTACCTGATGGGGGTGGGAACCCCCTGCAACATTCTCGAGGCCGTGCACCTGGGGGTGGACTTTTTCGACTGCGTCATGCCCAGCCGCAACGCCCGCCACGGCAACCTGTTCACATGGCACGGCAAGCTGAATCTGCTCAACGAAAAATACGCCAAGGATCCGAAGCCCTTTGACGAGGGCTGCGGCTGCCCGGCCTGCCGCCATTACAGCCGCTCCTATGTCCGCCATCTGCTCAAGGCCAAGGAGGCCGTGGGCATGCATCTGGCCGTGGTGCACAACCTGTATTTTTACAACGAGCTGACCGCACGCATCCGCGAGGCGCTCGAGGGCGGCTGGTTCGAGTCGTTCTATCAGAAATATCACATTCTGCTCGGGGAACGCTCCGAGCTGTAAAACAGGCGACACCGCGCGGTGTCGCTTTGTTTTCCCCGGATTTGCACAAAAATTTTTCCGATATGCAAAACTTTTGAAAAATATCTGTCATATATGAAAACATACATCGACAGGATAGAGTGAAGGAATCAAGCGCCGCCGCATCCGACACCACGGAAAGGAGTGCCATGGACGACAATACCATCATCGAGCTGTTGCTTCAGCGTGCGGAAGCCGCACTGTCCGAAATCTCCTGCAAATACTCCCGGCTCTACAGGCAGACAATACGGGAAATATTGGGGGATGAATGCGATGTGGACGAGTGTGCGAACGATGTGCTGCTCGCAGTATGGAACAGCATTCCCCCCAACCGGCCGGACAGCCTCCCCGCATACCTCCGCACCCTGGCCCGCCGCATCGGAATCGACCGGCTCCGGTATAACACGCGGCAAAAGAGAAACGCCGGTTATCTGGTCATGCTCTCCGAGCTGGAGGAGTGCCTGCCGGCCGAAAAGCCCACCGAACCCCATCATGACGAACGGTCGGAGCGCATCCGGTTGATTCTTTCCGATTTTGTCCGCAGTCTGAATCCCGAAACACAGGTGCTGTTTGTCCGCCGGTATGTCTATCTGGAACCGGTGGCAAGCCTGGCCGAGCGGTTCGGCCTGAGTGAAAATCACGTGTCGGTCAGACTGTATCGTGCCAGAAAAGCACTCAGAAAAACATTGGAACAGGAGGACATCCGTTTATGAAACAATCCCGTGAGGAAAAGCTGGCCAAGCGCCTGCTGCAAATCGATCAGAAGCTGCTTGACGACGCCTACGAAACCGACAACGCCCGGAAGCTGAAGCGCTATGTAAAAAGCAAAAAGCGGCCGGGGCCGGCATCGCGGCTCCGCCACAGCGCCGCGATAGCCGGCACCTGCTTTGCCCTGCTGTTCGGCTTGGCGCTGATTTCCCTGCCCTTTCTGCCCATGCTGAAAAAAACCGATCCGAATTTCACCGTTCCCGGCGGAGACGGAACGGCGGATTCCCGGCTCCCTGTCGTCCCCAACGATCCGGGCCAACATCCGGGCACCGATGCCGGATTTTTCATGGATTCCATGGATAAGGTCAACTATTACGGCGGTATGAGAATGATTCTGGAGTCGCCAAGCCCCGCACAGCAGCAAAACTCCCTGCAGGCCGGGGATGCTTTACAGGCAGGCAGCGCAGTCCTGCCCCTGCGGAGCGTCTCTTTTCGTGCTACGCAAACTCCGCCGAAGCCGGGAAATCCGACAGCAAGCGACACAGTCTCCGACCCGGGGGATGTGATGCTTCCCGCTTCTTCCGAGGAGACCGCCCCCGGCAGAATCGAATATTTTGACATTTCCGAATATCCGATACGCATCACCACCGCCGTTCATTTCTGCATCGAAGTAACCGGGCAGGATGAATTTCTGGCCTCCAGAATCGGGACCGGAACCGTGCAGATTGTGGCCACGGAGCTGTACTACGGAGTCAATCGGGGCATCATCATCACATTCAAAAACGGAGATGCGTATTATTCCTGCATGACCGAGCTCGCCGAGCTGAGAGACGGGATCAACGAATTTATGACACATTCGTATATCAGCGGCTTCCATATCGTTTACGACACAACCAATGAAACGAGTATGTTCCGCATGGATTACGACGCCGAAAACGGGCAGATCCGCTCCTTTGCGTGGGTGCCGTACAACCGGATCCCCACCGAGGCGCCGGTCTACCCCATCACGGTTTTATCCGACACCGTGGAGGTGTCGCATCAGGAATACGAATTTACACTGCAGGAGCTGAACGACTATTATATTCCACACAACCTGCCGCTTGACAAGCTGTCAGGGGTATCCGTATGGTCCGAACCCGCGGACGAGACAAAAAAAATCACGCTGGAATCCAAGGAACAGATGGTTGCGTTGATCAACTGCATCAATTCGCTGAAATTTGAAAACTTTTTTGAAAGAGACCCCGGCGACCGCCCCGGCACCACGCTGATCATCTCTATTTCTTATACCGACGGTCCGGGTTACGGACGGGCAACAGAAATTTACCTGTTTGACAACACGTATATCCGGCGGATGGGCGGATGCTGGAAGCGCATCAGCTACGAGGACTCCATGGCATTACAGAGCATCCTGTTTTCATAAGCACACAGCAGAATCCGAGGGGCCGCGCACAAGCGTGGCTCCCAGCCTGTCGGCAAAAAGCGTCCAATCGGCGGCATTGCCCAAGACATGGGCGCTTTTCCGAATCCGGATTGGTACACTCCTAAAAATATTTTATGTTTATATCCGGCTTTGGAATGCATTTTCCTGAAAATTTTTTCGAAAGGGGTTGACAAAACGGCCAAAGCGTGGTATAATAGATATCACGAAATCAGGGAAGCGAGTTCTCCGGTGAACACCTGCCGGTGTGGCGGAACAGGCAGACGCCCGGGACTTAAAATCCCGTGATACGTAAGTATCGTACCGGTTCGATCCCGGTCACCGGCACCACCGGAGATTTGGTTTCATTGTTATATCGCGGGGTAGAGCAGCCTGGTAGCTCGTCGGGCTCATAACCCGGAGGTCGTGAGGTTCAAATCCCACCCCCGCAACCAAGTTTAAGGGTCGAAATAGATCCCACCCGAAAAACGCAGGTTTTCCTGCGTTTTTCTTGTATTTTCTCGTTTTTTCTCGTTTTTTGAAAAATGACTTTTTGATGCGGTTTGATAGATGCCAAACGGCGTGTGAGAGGATTTGAACCCTGTACCCTCGCATTTCGGGGCAATTTTCATGATGATCTCATGAGAATTGCCCCTTATTTTTTTGCCCTTTTCAAAAAATTTTTGTAAAGAAATAATGTCCGGATTTGGAGGGCTCCCCCCTTCCCTTCCACTGACAGAACAGGAGGTTCGTCTATATGAAAAACAGATATTCCATCCGTTCTCCCCCGCCTTCATGGCCCGGAGATCACGGAACGCAACACATCCACAGGAGGATCAGCAGATGAAGAAAGAAACCAGTCCGCCACAGAGATTCGCCCACCGTAGATTCGATGCGAAAAAAGCAGAGGAAATGAATAGCCGTGATACTGCGGTCAATACTCACCATGAAAGTGAGGAGCAGTCCCTATGCTGATGTTTTTTCTCGGCTTGCTTGCCGGAGGCACCGTCGGTGTGTTTGCGATGTGCCTGTTTCAGATCAACAGAAGATAAAATCTCATCATACAAAAGGCCGTTTTGCGCAGGAAAAGGCGCAGGACGGCCTTTTTGTCTGCGCAAAGCGGTCCCGGAAAGGAGATATCCATGAACAGCTTTCTGTCCTGGGTCGGCGGGAAGAAGGCGCTGCGGGTCGCCATTGTCTGCCGGCTCCACCGGGGGTGCGGCCGGTATGTCGAGGTGTTCGGCGGCGGGGGCTGGGTATTGTTCCATAAACCGGTTGGTAAATTTGAGGTCTATAACGACTGCAATTCCAACCTGACCAACCTGTTCCGCTGTGTCCGGGAGCATCCCGCTGAGCTGTGCCAGGAGCTCACCTTTGTCCTCAATTCCCGCGAGGACTTTGCCTATATCCGGCAGCTCCTGCACACCAAAGCCGTCCTTCCGGATATCCGGCGGGCGGCATACTTTTACCAGATCATCCGCCAGAGCTAT
>CALXUY010000031.1 GCA_944391805.1 uncultured Clostridia bacterium | reverse complement strand
TTTGCAAAGCAAAAATTCCCGGTGGCCTTTGCCACCTGCCGCCATTTTGAGAAAAGGAAATGCACTTTGCGCATTGGCGAAAACTTTAGTTAAACTGACGAAAGCCCTTGCTTTGGTCTACAGTCTGAAAGCCCCGTGCGGAACCGCCGCACGGGGCTTTCATAAAAGGGGATTTTTGGGAAAAGAGACAGAAGCGTTGAAATACAGCCCTTTTTTCAGTAGACCAACACCGTTTTGTCCGGCGTCAGCAGCTTTTTGCGCAGGGAGAAGAAGAAATAGCGCCGGATCAGATAGACATGTGCGCGCTCCTGTCGCACATTGAGGTATGGCTTCCGCCGTCCCAGCCCCCTCGGCGAAACCCAGAACGGGGAAACAATCAGTACCGCGCTGTTTTCCCGCTCCGCAAAGGACATGGCGTTGCCTTGTCCGAAAGGACTGTCGATGCCGAAAAAAACGTATACCCGTCTGTCCTCAAGCTGACGCTTCATCCAATGCAGGCTTCGTCTCGTGTCGAGCAATGCTGTGATCAGCGCCCCGGCCAGTATCACGGCAAGCAGCGGGAGAATCACAAAAAAGACGGCAGTGGTCAGCAGCACCAGAGCGCCGGTTTGCACAATGGTGAACATCCATCCGGCCAGACGGACGATGAAGGAAATCATCCGGAACCGGCGGATATATGCCATAACCGACTGCCACAGCCGGTATGGCCGCGCCTGAAGCAGGCTTTCTCTCGCGTCCTGAAAAAAGCTGCGCCGCTGGCTCATCTTCCGCAGCCGTGCGGTTCGGTCAAGCTGCTCGTCGATCTGTTCAGCTTTCACCGAGGAATACGTGCCTCCGGATTGCAAGGCACAGCCACCCGGCCGGAATACAGATCAGAAACCAAAGCACGCTGTATGGCAGGCAGATCTGCCCGAAGAGCTGCATCGGCAGATCCGAGTAGTCCCACACATTCAGGCCCCACCACAGGTTCACAATGCATCCGGTGAAAAACTCTGCCGTTGTGATGACGATGGCTCCGAGCAGCGCACGCAGCGGAAAGACCAGATGCCGCCCGGCGTCGTTGATGCGGTAGATGGCGAGGAAGCACAGCCCGCCGCATACCGCCATGCTCCAGTGCGACCATCCGCGCCAGAGCACCTCGATGCCAAAGTAGAGCACTCCGCCGGTGAGCAGCAGAAACAGTGTTTCCGCCACCCCTTGCAGGCGGTTTTTCGATTTGTAGACGACCATTTCCATTTTCGGTAACTTCCTTTCTGATATTTGATTTGGAGCGCAAAAGAGTATTGCCAAAAAAAACCGAAAAAATACAGCTTTCCTATTGTAAAAAGAGTTGGAATTTGATATAATAATAAGCAGGATTTCCCCGCCGGTGCGCAGCGCACGGCATTTTGCGCCCGGGCGCGGGACATGTGCCCCGGCTGATGGATCGCTGTTCGGCGGGGCGGAGAATGCCCCATGCGGGCGCGTCATTTGCGGTAACATACAGAGGAGGTGAGCGGAATGCGGCAAAAACGGGTAGAGGGAATGAACTTCCGGCTGCTCCACCGGGAGGCCGGTGAGGTGCTGGCGCAGGACGCCAACCGCCTGAAGCTGATCGAAGCGGCGATGATCTGTCTGACGCCGCTGACCCTGTATCTTCTGCTCACCTCCACCTGGCGGACCGTGCTGCTGCCTATGCTTGTACCGGGCTCGGCTGCATATGCGGCGTGTGCAATCGGCTTCTGGAGCCTTTTGCTGCTGCTGACACAGTTTTTCACCTTCCCGCTGCTGTGCGGTCTGCTTGGCATGTCGGCCGCAATGGAGGCGGGGGAGCAGACCGACCTGACCGAGCTGTTTGCGCCGTTCCGCAGCGGCGGCAGTTACCGCCGGGCACTCCGCATCTCCTTCTGCGTGCTCTGGCGGCTTTGCGTGCTGCTTCTGGCCGAGTGTGCTGTGCTGCTGGTGCTCCGGCAGCTTGAGAACCGGCTGCTGATCTGGCTGCTCGGCATCCCGGCCATGCTGGCAGTGGCTGTACTGCTGTTCTGGTGGTTCTGCGGCGGCTTTCTGCATGCGTATCTGGTGCTGTGCCGCCCGGCCGCGGCGGAGCGAATGCGTCCGTATGCCCGTTCGGTGGGGCTTCGCTATTGGGTTGGGTATCTGCCCTGGCTGGCGCTCTCTTTGCTGACCTTTTGTATTCTGCTGCTTGCGGACGTTCTGCCGCGCATGCTGATCTCCTATTTCCGGCTCTGCCGGAAGCTGAACGAAATGACCACAAACCCGGAGGATAAAAACCATGAGTGAAAAATTCTATCTGACTACCGCCATTGCGTATGCTTCGCGCAAGCCGCATTTCGGCAATACCTACGAGGTGATTATGACCGATGCGATCGCCCGCTACCAGCGCGCGTGCGGCAAGGAGGTGTTTTTCTGCACCGGAACCGATGAGCACGGGCAGAAAATCGAAAATCTGGCGGAGGAGCAGGGCGTCAGTCCACAGCAATATGTGGATCAGGTTGCCGGTGAGATCCGGGGGATCTGGAATCTGATGAACAGCAGCTACGATTACTTTATCCGCACCACCGACCCGCAGCACGTGCGCACCGTGCAGAAGATCTTCCGCCGGTTTTATGAGCAGGGCGACATTTACAAGAGCCAATACGAGGGCTGGTACTGCACGCCATGCGAATCCTTCTTTACGGCCACACAGGCGGTGGACGGCAAATGCCCGGACTGCGGCCGGCCTCTGACGCAGGCCAAGGAGGAGGCGTATTTCTTCCGGATGAGCAAGTACGCCGACCGGCTGATGGATTATATCGACGGGCACCCCGATTTCATTCAGCCTGAGCTGCGCAAAAAGGAGATGGTGAACAACTTCCTCAAAGCGGGGCTGCAGGATCTCTGTGTCTCGCGCTCCTCCTTCCGGTGGGGCATTCCGGTGGATTTCGACGACCGCCACGTGATCTATGTCTGGCTGGACGCGCTGACCAACTATATCACCGCGTTGGGCTACGATCCGGACAAGAGCTATGAGGAGCAGAGCGAGCATTTCCGGAAATGGTGGCCTGCCGACGTCCACATCATCGGCAAGGACATCCTGCGCTTCCACACCATCTATTGGCCGATCTTCCTGATGGCGCTGGAACTGCCGCTGCCGAAAAAAGTATTCGGCCACCCGTGGTTCAATTTCGGAACCGATAAAATGTCCAAATCCAAGGGCAACGTCATCTATGCCGACCAGCTCGCGCAGCACTTTACGGTGGACGGCGTGCGCTACTACGCGCTCTCCGAGATGCCTTATGCGGCCGATGGCTCCATCACCTATGAGTCGGTCATCAAGCGCTACAACACCGATCTGGTCAACAATCTCGGCAATCTGGTCAAACGCACGCTGGATATGGAGAAGAAGTATTTCAACCGGGTGGTCCCGACTCCCGGCGCGGAGGAGGGAACCGACCGGGAGCTGAAGGAGGCCTGTGCCGCCGCTTATGCCAATCTGCGCTCCTGTATGGACGGCTACCGCGTGTCCGACGCGCTGGGCGGCGTGTTTGAGATGCTCAGCCGCGCCAACAAATATATCGACGAAACCACCCCGTGGGTGCTGGCAAAGGAGGAAAGCCGGCGCGAACGGCTCGGCACCGTGCTCTATAACCTCATGGAGGCTATCCGTTGGGGCGCCGTGATGCTGAAGCCCTTCATTCCCGCCACGGCGGAGGAGATTCTCTCCGAGCTGGCAACCGGGCAGACCGGATTTGAGACCATCGGAGGCGTGGAGCGCTTCGGAGGGATGGCTCCGGGAAGCACGGTCGGGGAATCCAAGGTCCTGTTTGCGCGTGCGGATGAGGAAAAGGAGCTGGCGGCCTTTGAGGCCGAGCGGCAGGCCGCGCTTTCCGCAGAGGCGAAGGAGCAGACGACCGAGCGGCCGGAGGGCTGCGCCATGATCGGCATCGACGATTTTATGAAGGTGGAGCTGCGCACTGCAAAGGTGGTGGCCTGCGAGCCGGTGCCGAAGGCCAAAAAGCTGCTCCGTCTGCAGCTCGACCTCGGCTATGAGCGGCGGCAGGTGGTCTCGGGCATTGCCAAGTGGTACCGCCCCGAGGACCTGATCGGCAGAAAGCTGATTGTGGTTGCCAATCTCAAACCGGCCACCCTGTGCGGTGTGGAGTCGAACGGCATGGTGTTGGCATCGGGAGAGGAGACCGTGCGCGTGGTATTCCTGGCGGACGATACCCCGCTGGGC
Organism: uncultured Clostridia bacterium; assembly: GCA_944391805.1. Taxonomy (GTDB): domain Bacteria; phylum Bacillota; class Clostridia; order Oscillospirales; family CAG-272; genus UMGS1865. The sequence goes on along the minus strand of CALXUY010000031.1, from coordinate 27,521 downwards.
GAGCGGGTCCGGTGACCGGTCCCGTGCGGCTCATGACAGCAGGCGCCTCCGGTATCACTGCCAGCGGTCAGGTTGTCGACAAAAAGCTCATCAAATAAAAATTGCACAAAAGCGTTCGTCCGCTTTTTCTTTGAGCGTGTAGGCGCAAAGAAACAAGCAAAGGCTTCGCATGGCTCAGCCGCAAATCTGCTTCGCAGAATTTGCCCAAAGAAGAAAAGGATTTGTTCCAAATCCGCGAATCGCTTCGCGAGTTCGCCGCCGTATAGGGAAATTTCGCCCTCTGCGGAGGGAAACTTCTGCGAAGCAGAATTTCCGGCACCTCTGGTGCCTTGCGACCAAAGGGCTACTCGCCCTTGACCCCGCAAACTTTTGAAAAAGTTTGATCAAAACTTTTATCAAACGGACAAAGCCCTTGCTTTGGTCTACAGTCTGGCCGCCAGCATCACTGCCGGCGGTGTCCGTTGAAAGAACGGAGAGAAACATATTCACGGGGGCTGCCGCGCAGAATTCCGGCAGTCCCCCTTGCATCATATCATAGAGGAGGCGGACATGAAATTTTCTGTAAGCTCTTATTCCTTCAGTCAACTGCTGAAAAGCGGGGAATTGACACATTTTGGCTGTGTGGCCAAGGCTGCCGAGTTGGGCTTTGATGCCATCGAATTTACCGATCTGACCGGGGATACACAAGAGGAACGCAGCGCCGAGGCTTCCGCACTGCGTGCGGAGGCGGACCGTTTGGGAATTGAAATCTGCGCCTATACCGTCGGCGCCGATCTGTTTCGGGAAAGCCCGGAGGAGCGTGAAGCCGAAATCGAGCGGCTTTGCCGGCAGGTCGATGTTGCCGTATTGCTTGGCGCGCCGATTCTGCGGCACGATGTGTGCTGGAGGCTGACCGGGCAGGGCAACGGCCGCAGCTTTGACCGGATGCTGCCCCAGCTGGCCGAGAGCACACGGCGGGTTGCCGAATATGCTGCATCGCGCGGCGTTCGCACCTGCAGCGAAAATCACGGAATGCTGGCGCAGGACAGCGACCGTATGGAGCGGCTGTTCAACGCAGTGGCGCATGAGAACTACGGCCTGCTGGTGGATATGGGCAATTTTCTTTGCGTGGACGAAAGCCCGGTCACGGCGGTATCCCGAGTGGCTCCCTACGCAATCCATGCTCACGCAAAGGATTTTCTCCCTTGTACCGATGGGGGGATCGTGACCAGAGGCGCCAACCATATCCGGGGCACGGTCATCGGAGAGGGAATTGTCCCGGTCCGGCAGTGCCTTGCCATCCTGCGCAAAGCGGGGTACGACGGATATGTCACGGTGGAATACGAGGGAGCCGAGCCCTGCATCGAGGGGATCCGGCGCGGACTGGAGCATCTGCGCGGTTTTTCCGCCGGGCTTTGAGCGCTGAGTGGGCAAGGCTTTTCATTCTGGAAATAAGGATTTGGGAAATGGGCGGATGAACATTACAGTCATTGGCTGCGGCCGTTGGGGGTCGCTGATTGCATGGTATCTGGATCGGATCGGCCACCGCGTCACGCTGTACGGCAGAGCCGGCTCGGCGCATATGCGGGAGTTTCTTTCCTCGCGGAGCAACGGTCTGCTGAGCCTGCCGGAATCGGTTCATCTGTCCGTCGACCTGCGGCAGGCGGCCGTCAGTGCCGAGGTTCTGATCCTCTCGGTGCCGTCTCAATCCCTGCGGAGCGTGATGCGGGAGCTCGGACCGCTTGACCTGCGCGGCCGTGCGTTTGTGCTGTGCATGAAGGGAATTGAGGTGGAGAGCGGAAAGCGGCTCTCACAGATCGCGGAGGAGTCCACGCACCCCTCAAACGGGGTGGCTGTGTGGCTGGGGCCGGGGCATGTGCAGGAGTTTTATGCCGGCGTGCCGAACTGTATGGTCATTGACAGCCGTGACGAGGCCCTCAAGCACCGTCTGGTGGATGCGTTTTCGGGGGAACTGATCCGGTTTTATTACGGGCAGGATCTGATCGGCAATGAGATCGGGGGCGCTTCCAAAAACGTCATCGGCATTGCGGCGGGGTTTTTGGACGGGCTGCACCTCGGCACCCTGAAGGGGGCCCTGATGAGCCGGGGAACCCGGGAGATCTCCCGCCTGATCGAAGCGATGGGCGGGAACCCGTTCTCTGCCTACGGTCTTTGCCATCTCGGAGATTACGAGGCGACTCTTTTCTCTCCGCACTCACACAACCGTGCCTTTGGGGAATGCTTTGTCACCGGAAAGCCGTATGAAGCATTGGCGGAGGGCTACTACACGGCGGCCGCGTTGCAGACCCTGGAGAGGCAATACGGGGTGGAGCTTCCGATCTGCGACGCGGTGTGGCGGGTGCTGTACCGTGGGAGCGACGCGCGGCTTGAGCTGGAGCGGCTGTTTCACCGAACGGTCAAGCCCGAGCTGGAGGGCTGCGGGGAGGGAAAGTCATGAGCGAGACCTTGCACGGACTGTTCGACAGTCACGCACATTATTTTGATGCCCGCTTTGAGCGGGAGGCCGAAGGCGGTGCGGACGCCATCCTGCGCGGCATTCTGCCGGAGCCTGTCAGCCGCATTCTCAACGTGGGCACCAACTGCCGCAATTCCCGTCTGGCGGTGCGGCAGGCCGCCGTTTATGACGGGATGTATGCGGCAGTCGGCATTCATCCCGAGGACTGCCACTATGAGGCCGATGCGGACGCGGCGCTCGGAGAGCTGCGGGAGCTGCTGGGCACGCCGGAGAGCCGCAGGCGAGACAAGATTGTGGCGCTCGGGGAGATCGGGCTGGACTATCATTACGCAAATTACGGGGAAATTCCGCTGGACAAGGCCAGACAGATGTATTATTTCGAGGCCCAGCTCCGCATGGCGCAGGAGCTGGAGCTGCCGGTGATCATCCACAACCGGGAGGCGCACGGCGACTGCTTTGAAACGGTTCTGCGCCATCCCGGTGTGCGCGGTGTGTTCCACAGCTACAGCGGGAGCGCGGAGCTGGCGCGGGAGCTGACCCGGCGGGGGTGGTATCTCTCGTTTTCGGGCACGCTGACCTTCCGCAACGCCTCCCGTGTCAGGGAAGCGGCGCAGGCCGTTCCGCACGACCGCCTGCTGGTGGAAACCGACGCACCCTATCTCGCGCCGCATCCGATGCGGGGCCGCCTCAATCATTCGGAGTATCTGCATTATACCGTCGAGACACTGGCCGGGCTGTGGGGCTGTTCCCCCCAGCAGGCGGCAGAGCAGACCGCACGGAACGCGGTCGCACTGTTCGGGCTCTCCTGACGTTGCCCGTTTGCCAAATGGCAAACGGGCATTGTCTATATTTGCCAAAAATCGGCGAGCGATTTCTACATTCTGTCGTAGATAAAGTGGATGGCAGCTCTTGCAAAAACAAATCGCTTGTGTTATAATGATAGAAAGGCAGAAAAACGTTGTATCAAAGTCACACCTTTCTCAAACAAACAGTGGCGTTTTCTGCGTGAAAATACAAGAAAGGTAAACAAGGTTATCACGATGGCAAAGATTGAGACCAAGAATATCAGAAACGTTGCATTGCTCGGTCACGGCGGTTGCGGAAAGACAACGCTTGCGGAGGCTATGCTTTACATGGCCGGGGAAACCGATCGGCTCGGAACGGTTGCGGCAGGAAATACGGTTTGTGATTATGACCCCGAGGAAATTGCAAGAAAATTCTCCATTTCCGCAGCGGTGGCACCCCTGATGTGGAAGGATATCAAAATCAATGTCATTGATACGCCCGGTTACCTGGATTTCAACGGCGAGGTGCTGCAGGCGCTGCGTGTTGCCGACAGCGCCGTGATTGTGGTGGACGGCAAGGCCGGCATTGAGGTTGGCACCGAGCTGGCATGGGACGCCGCGGAGCAGGCAGGGCTGCCGCGCGCCTTTTTCATCAACAAATTTGACGACAACGAGGCCCGGTTCGGCCGGGTTCTGGATGCGTTGCACGATACGTTCGGCAAAAACGTCTGCCCGCTGACCATTCCGATGGTGCGCAACGGGGAGGTCGTGGGGGCGATCGACCTGATCGACCAAAGCTCCCATGTGTTTGACGCCAACGGCAGGCACAGCGTAGAGCTGATTCCCGAGGAATCCAAGGAGGCTGCCGAAAAATACCGGGATATGCTGATGGAGGCCGTGGCCAGCACCAACGAGGATCTGATGATGAAGTACTTCGAGGGGGAGGAAATCACCCCGATGGAGGCGATCAATGCCGTGCATGAGGGCATCATTCACGGGGAAATCGTTCCGGTGTTCTGCGGCGCTGCCACCAAGCTCTGGGGCGTGTGGACCATGCTGGACCGCATCACCGAGTCCTTCCCCCGGCACACGGCAAAGAAAAATGAAATTCTGGCGGACGGAAGCGAGCTGGAAATTGTTCCGGAGGGCGAGCCCTCTCTGTTCGTATTCAAAACCGTGGCCGACCCGTTTGTCGGCAAAATGTCCTTCTTCAAGGTGATGAGCGGAACCGTCAAGCGCGATCTGAATATGCGCAACAATACCACGGGCGACACCGAAAAGCTGGCGCATATCTATGTGATGAAGGGGAAAAAGCAGACCGAGGTGGAGGAGCTGGCCTGCGGCGACATCGGCATGGTTGCCAAGCTGGCGGGCACCAACACCAACGATACCCTGACATGGAACAAGGAGCTGCATTACCGCGGCATTGTGTTCCCAACTCCGTATCTGGCTAAGGCGATGGTGCCGGTATCCAAGGGGGACGAGGGCAAGATTTCCCAGAGCATTGCCAAGATGGTGGAGGAGGATTACACCCTCCGGTTTGAAAATGACGCCGAGACCAAGCAGCTTTTGATTTACGGCCTTGGCGAGATGCATCTGGCGGTTCTGGCCGCCCATCTCAAATCCCGCTTCGGGCTGAATGTGCAGTTCGGTGAGCCGCGCATCGCATACCGCGAAAAAATCACCAAATCGGTGGACGTGGAAGGGAAGCACAAAAAGCAGAACGGCGGCTCGGGTCAGTATGGGCATGTCAAAATCCGGTTTTCTCCCGGAGAGGCCGAGGGGCTGACCTTCACGGTTTCGGTGGTCGGTGGAACGGTGCCCAAAAACTTCTATCCGGCCGTGGAAAAGGGACTGCAGGAGGCAATGGAAAAGGGAGCCGCCGGCTTCCCGATGACCCACCTTGCCGCGGACCTGTACGACGGCTCCTACCATGCGGTGGATTCAGATGAAATTTCCTTCAAAACCGCCGCGTCTCTGGCATATAAAAAGTGTCTGGAGCTGGCTGCGCCGGTCATTCTGGAGCCGGTGGGAGATCTGCGCATCACGGTTCCGGAGTCGCTGGTCGGCGACGTGATGGGAGACCTGAACAAGCGCCGGGGCAGCGTGATGGGAATGGAAGCCGCCGGCCGCAAGGGCTACACCGTGGTGCAGGCCGTGGCGCCCAAGGCCGAGCTGCTCGATTACCCCACCGTGCTGCGCGCCATGACGCAGGGCAGAGGTTCGTTTGAATTCAAGGTCACTGGCTACGACGTGGTGCCTGCAAACATCGCCGCAAAAATCAAGGAGGAATACCGCTGATCCGTTGCCGGCCCGGCGGTGTCTGGGCGGAGCCTCCCCGGGTGTCGGAATCCCGGGGAGGCTCCGCCCTTGCCTTGTCGCTGTGCCCCGCACAGGATCGGGATGAGCGCCGGTAAGCGCGTGAAGCAGGCATTTTTCCGGCTGCACCCTTCCAAGGGGACAAAATCACCAAAATTTTTGTCGGATTTTCGTGAGCCGCATCACGCGGAATGTCTTGCTTGCCTATTGATTTTTGGCATCGGATGCGATATAATTTATATATTGCTGTTGATCATGAAAATTGTTTGAAGGAGGCGACGGAACGGGGATGGATGAGCGGCTGCTGGGTTCTCCTGTATTTCGGGATTTTGCATCGGAGGAGGTTGTGCGGTTTCTGGAGTGTGCCGAAGCCCGATCGGTTCGCATGGAAAAGGGCGGGCAGATGAGCGGCGGGCAGACGCTGGGCGTGCTGCTCTCCGGAAGCCTGTGCATGACCCGGTACGATGCGTTCGGCAATCGCTTTCTGCTCGAGAACATCGAGGCCGGCGAGGTGTTTGGGCTGGCCGCCGCACTGACCGGCGCGCCGGCCGGGGAATTCTGCCTGCTTGCCTGTTCCGCGTGCGAGCTGGTGCTGCTGGATCCCGGCAAGTTTCTTGGCGGCTGCGACTGCTGCTGTCTGTCCCACCGCAAGCTGTATTTCAACCTCATGCGGATGCTGGCCGAAAAAAACCTTTGTATGATCCGCAAGCAGTATCATATGGCGCAGCGCACGCTGCGGCGCAAGCTGGCTTCCTTTTTGAGCGAGCAGTCCGGGCTGGCGCATTCCAGGCGCTTTTCGGTCCGCATGGACAGGCAGGAGCTGGCGGACTATCTCGGGGTGGATCGCAGCGCGCTCTGCGCCGAGCTTTCCCGCATGAAAAAGGAGGGGCTTCTGGATTACCACCGGCACGATTTCTGCCTGAAGGACACACTGCTGGAGGATACGTTTGAGATCTGATCCGGCGTTCCGGAGTGCCGGCTGCAGATGCGGCCGTTTGTGGCAGGCGTGGGATCACCGAATGCCAGGTATTCCGGCGCGAGCCCCGGGCAGGAACCATCGGGCGCGGCACAGGCAGCCATCATGGCGGATCCCGCGCTGCACGGGCAGAGCGGAGCGGAGAGCCGGCCGGAAATTTTCGGATTTCCGCTGTTTTTTTGCGGAAACGTCTTGCAATCGGGCGCTTTCTGTGCTATAATAAACCGAAAGATTCCAATTTCATATCTTCTTATCAAGAGTAACGTAGTGACAGGCACGATGATGTTACAGCAACCTGCGGGCAGCCGTAAGGTGCTAATTCCTGTTAGATGAGAGCTGTATCGCTCCGTCTGTACGGGGCTTTTTTTATGCCGGTCCCGTGAAAACAAACCGGAGAAAGGACGTAAACAAGCACAATGAGCAGAAAATTTTTTACCAGCGAATCGGTGACCGAGGGGCACCCCGACAAAATCAGCGACAAGATTTCCGACGCCATTCTCGACGAACTGCTGCGGCAGGATCCGCTCTCCCGCGTGGCGTGCGAAACCTTCTGCACCACGGGGCTGATCTGTGTGTTCGGCGAGATCACCACCCGCGCGCAGGTGGATATTCAGGAGATTGTCCGCAGAACCGTGCGGGAGATCGGCTACGACCGGGCCAAATACGGCTTTGACTGCGATAGCTGCGCCGTTGTGACCTCCATTCATCAGCAGTCCCCCGACATCGCCATGGGGGTGGACCGCTCGATGGAGGCGAAGAACGGCAGCGACGAGGATGGGCTGGAGACCGGCGCCGGCGACCAGGGGCTGATGTTCGGCTATGCCTGCAATGAAACGCCGGAGCTGATGCCGCTTCCCATCTCGTTGGCGCACCGCCTGGCGCGCCGGCTGACCGAGGTGCGCAAGAGCGGACTGCTCCCCTATCTGCGCCCGGACGGCAAAACACAGGTGACCGTCGAATACGATGGGGACAGGCCGGTCCGGGTGGACACGGTGGTGGTTTCCGCGCAGCACAGCCCGGAGGTGGAAAGCGGGCAGATCCGCGCCGATCTGATCGGGCAGGTGATCCGCCCGGTGGTGCCGCCTGAAATGATGGACGCCGAAACCAAAATCTACATCAACCCCACCGGCCGCTTTGTGGTCGGGGGGCCTGCCGGGGATACCGGCCTGACCGGACGCAAGATCATTGTGGACACCTACGGCGGCTATGCACGGCACGGCGGCGGCGCATTCTCTGGCAAGGATCCCACCAAGGTGGATCGCTCGGCCAGCTATGCCGCCCGATATATCGCCAAAAACGTGGTCAAGGCCGGGCTTGCGGAGCGCTGCGAGGTGCAGCTGGCCTATGCCATCGGTGTGGCAAGACCGGTATCCGTGCGTGTGGATACCTTTGGCAGCGCCTGCCTGCCAGAGGAGGAGATTGAAGCCGCCGTGCTCCGGCTGGTGGATCTGCGCCCGGCCGCTATCATCCGCCGGTTTGACCTCCGCAGGCCGATTTACTCTCCGTTGGCTGCCTACGGTCACATGGGGCGGGAGGAGCTGGACATTCCGTGGGAGCGGTGTGATCTCGCGGCCGAGCTGAAGGAGCAGCTTCTGTCAGGAAGGAAGGCATGAGCCTCCGCCACGGAGCCGGGCTGAGTTGACGGAGCGCTGCCGGAAGACCGGCGGTACGCCGCTGTCCCATCGTGTGTGCGCGTCGTTTTTCCGAGTGCTCCGAATCACCCGCCTGCCTGCCTCCGCATATTCTGAAAGCAGCGGAGGGAGGGGAGAGCCATGTTCTGGAGCGTTTTTTTCGGTGTGCTGACGGCGGCATTTGCCGTGTTCGGGCTGGTCTGTGCCATTCAGCTCCTCGTCGAGTGGATGTTTCCGCTGGAGCAGCTTTGCATGGCGGTGGAACTGCACGGGCAGGAGGATGCGGAGGATCTGGAGCTGCTGCTGCGGGAGGCACGGTCTGCCTCCTGCCTCCGGAGAGGGGGGCGGCTGGTGGTGCTCCTTCCGGAGGAGCTGACCGAGAACGGGGAAATTCCGGATGCGATTGAGGCGGTGCTCGAGCGCTACCGTGCCGATTGCTATCTGATCGGAGGATGAAGGAGAAGGAGTGGAAATGGCACAGGAGGAAACCAGAATCACACGGGAGCAGGAGGCTTCGGACGATCATGGGCTGGTGCGGCTGGCAGGCAGCATTGAGCGCGTGATCTATGCCAACGAGGAAAACGGCTATGCCATCTGCGACCTCGGAACCGAGGGAGACGACCTGATTACCATTCTCGGAACCCTGCCGTATATCGGAGAGGGGGATACCGTCACCGTGTACGGCAGGTGGGTGCACAACCCGAAATATGGCCGGCAGTTCCGGGTTGAGACCTGCGAAAAGCAGCTTCCCGCCGACAGTGCCTCCATCCTGCGCTACCTTTCCTCCGGCAGCATCAAGGGAATCGGCCCGAAAACCGCGCAGCGCATTGTGGATGCCTTTGGGGACGAAACCTTCGACGTCATCGAGCACCACCCCGAATGGCTGGCCAGCATTCAGGGAATCACGCCCAAGCGGGCAAAGGAGATCTCCGAGGATTTCTGCAACAAGGCGGGCATCCGGTCCGCGATGATGTTCTTCCGTGAGTATTTCGGCGCCGCGGCCACCGTGCGCATTTATCGGCGGTGGGGGAACCGCGCGGTGGAGCTGGCCAGGCAAAACCCGTATCTGCTCTGTGAGGAAATTGAGGGCATCGGCTTTGAGCGCGCCGACCGCATGGCCGGGCAGCTCGGCCTCGCACGGGATTCCGATGAGCGCGTTGCCAGCGGGCTGTGCTATCTGCTTTCGGTCAACGCCCGCCAGAACGGACATGTCTGCCTGCCCCGTACCAAGGCGGTGGAGAGCGCGGCGCGTCTGCTGGAGGTTCCGGCCGAACGGGTGGAGCGCGCGGCGTCCCTGCTGCTCAAAGCCGAAAAAATCCGGGAGACCTGCTTTGACGGCACCCGGTATCTCTACACAACCGCCCAGTACAATCAGGAAAAGTACATCGCCCGGAAGCTGCTGCTGCTGGATCGGGTCTGCCCGGCAGCCGACACCGCCAACATCAACGCTTTCATCCAGCGGGAGGAGAACGAGAGCGGAATGCGGTATGCCCGGCTGCAGCGGCAGGCCATCTCTCTGGCGCTTGAGAGCGGGGTGATGCTGCTCACCGGCGGCCCGGGAACCGGAAAAACCACGGTGGTGCGGGCGCTTCTGCATATTTTTGAGAGCATGGAGCTGCGCATTGCGCTTGCGGCTCCGACCGGCAGAGCGGCCAAGCGGCTCTCCGAATCCACCTCCTATGAGGCCAAAACCATTCACCGCCTGCTCGAATACGGCGGAGAGGAGGAGGGGCAGGTGCGCTTTCACCGGGATGAGAGCAATCTGCTGGAGGAAAACGTTGTGATTGTGGACGAGGCCTCCATGGTGGACAACCAGCTGATGAGCGCGCTGCTGCACGCGGTCAAGCCGGGTGCGCACCTGATTTTCATCGGGGACGCGGACCAGCTCCCGTCGGTGGGAGCCGGGAACGTCCTGCGGGACCTGATCGACTGCGGCCGGTTTGCCACGGTCCGGCTGACCGAAATTTTCCGGCAGGCGCAAACCAGCCTGATTGTCACCAACGCGCACGCCATCAACCGGGGAGAGATGCCAAGGCTGGACGGGAAGGACAACGATTTCTTCTTCCTGCCGCGCAGCGAGGATGCGGCGCTGGTCGCCACGGTGGCGCAGCTCTGCGCAGCCCGCCTGCCAAAAACCTACGGAGAGATGGCCGTGAGCGGAACGCAGGTCATCGCCCCCTCCCGCCGCGGGGAGGCCGGCACCGAGCACCTCAACCGGGTGCTTCAGGCGGCGCTCAATCCCCCCGCGCCGGGAAAAAAGGAGCATCCGTTCCGGGAGATGGTGTTCCGCGAGGGGGACCGGGTGATGCAGACCCGCAACAACTACGACATTGAATGGGAACGAAGCGACGGAAGCACCGGTACCGGAATTTTCAACGGGGACATCGGCGTGGTGGAGGAGATCTGCCGGCAGGACGAGTGCCTGCGCATCCGCTTTGAGGACCGCTATGTCAGCTATGCGTTTTCCATGCTGGAGGAGCTGGAGCTTGCCTACGCGATTACGGTGCACAAAAGCCAAGGGAGCGAGTATCCGATCGTCATCCTTCCGCTGGGCAAGGTTCCGCCCATGCTGCTCTCCCGCAACCTGCTGTATACGGCGGTTACGCGGGCGCAGAGCATCGTCATTCTGGTCGGCCGGAGCGAGACGGTGGAGGCGATGGTGGCCAACAATCGGCCGTCCATGCGCTATACCGGGCTGGGATACTGGCTGCGGGAGAAGGATGTATGAGAGCGGGGGCGGTCAGCCTGCTCTTTCCGCCGCGCTGCGCCGCCTGCGGGGAGCTGCTGCGCTTTGAGGGCTTCGGGGGCGGAGAGCTTCCGGTACTTTGCCCGGGCTGTGCCAGGCAGTGGGAAAGCGAAAAGCTGAGTGCCTGCGGCCGGTGCGGCCGTCCGGTTTTTCAATGCGTCTGCCTGACCGAGGAGCTGACCGACGCGGGCTGCGCCGGCTTCTGCAAGCTGGTGTACTATCTCAACGGCCGGCAGCCTCCGGTGCAGAACCGGATGCTGTATCATCTGAAGAACACGCCCGACCGCCGCACCGCGGCCTTTCTGGCCGGCGAGCTGGAGGAACCGGTAAAGGCGCTTTTGCGGCAGTCCGGTGATCCGCCTCTGCGGGATGTGGCGCTGGTTTTCATTCCGCGCTCCCGCCGCGCCGTGCGGCAGACCGGAACCGATCAGGCCAGGCGGCTGGCAAAAGCGCTGTCCATGCGCATGGGCGTCCCGCTGATACCGGCTTTGATCCGCCGATGGGGGAGCGGAAGGCAGCAGAAAGCCCTGAAGCGCCGTGAGCGGCGGCAGAACGCCGGAAAAGCGTACCGGCTTCGCCGGGAAACCGACCTGCGCGGGAAAACCGTGCTGCTGGTGGATGACATCGTGACAACCGGCGCCAGCATGGCTGCGGCGGCAAGGCTGCTGCGCCGCGCCGGCGCCGTGCGGGTCTGCTGTGTCGCCGTCGCTTCGGACGATTGCAACCAGAGCATGGGCGTTCGCCCGCCGCAGCTCCGGGAGCCGCCCGGGCGGAAATCGTGGCGGCAGTGAGGCGTGGGGGCGGTGCACTGCCGGCCGCGGCAGACCGATATGCAGGATAGCCGGATGGGAAATCCCGTACCGCACGGCCTGTCGGATTCGACGGGGCGGTGCGGTACGCTTGCGTTCCGGCGCTTTTCGGTGGTGCGGCGGCTTGAGAGCTGCGTTTCGACGAAAAAATTTTGAAAAGTCATTGATTTTCGCGGTAAAATCATGTATAATGTAAAAAGCATCAAATGCTGATCGGAAGACCGGAAAGGGGGCGGGAATTTGCCGCAGAAAAAGCCGAAAAATGATCCGCAGCAAGTCTACCCGCCGCGGCAGCGGTCGGACGAGCGGCAGCGGAGCCGGCAGGCGTATGCCCGGCCGGAAAAGCAACAAAAGACGTCGGGGCTCCGCCGCATATGGGCAAGGCTCCGCGGCTTTCAGTTCAGCCGCAACATCGGCATCGACCTTGGCACCGCAACCGTGCTGGTATATATGCAGGGCAAGGGAATTGTGCTGCAGGAGCCTTCGGTGGTGGCGATCGACACCAATACCGACCGCATCCTCAAGGTGGGCAAGGAGGCGCAGCAGATGCTGGGGCGCACGCCCGGCAACATCTCTGCGGTGCGCCCGCTGCGGGACGGGGTCATCAGTCAGTACGACGTCACGCTCAAAATGATTCAGTACTTCATCCGCAAGGCGTGCGGAAATCTCTTTTTCCCGCCGCGGGTGATGATCTGCATTCCGTCCGGGATCACCGAGGTGGAGGAGCGCGCGGTTCTGGACGCGGCACACGCGGCCGGAGCGCAGAAAACCTATCTGATCGAGGAGCCGAAGGCAGCCGCCATCGGCGCGGGGCTGAATATTTACGCGCCGGTGGGCAACATGGTGGTGGACATCGGCGGAGGCACCACCGATGTGGCTGTGCTCTCGCTGGGAGGCGTTGTGGTATCCGAATCGATCAAAATTGCCGGCGACAAGTTTGACGAAGCCATCATGCGCTACGTCCGCCGGAAATACAATGTTCTGATCGGCGAGCGCACCGCCGAGGCCATCAAAAAGCACATCGGCGCGGTGTACGACCATCCAAAGGCACAGACCGTGGAGGTCAAGGGGCGCTGCCTCAACCAAGGGCTGCCCAAGCTGGTCAGCATCAGCTCCAAGGAGATGATCGAGGCGCTGGCAGAGCCGATTACGGCGATTCTCGACGCGATCTGCTCGGTCATCGAGCGCACGCCGCCAGAGCTGCTGGGTGATATCCTCAAAAACGGAATCGTCATGACCGGCGGCGGAAGCCTGCTCTATGGCTTTGACCAGCTTGTGACTCGTGTCACGGGAATCCCCACCCGCGTGGCGGAGGATGCGGTGTCCTGCGTGGCCATCGGCACCGGAAAGTCGCTCGACCATCTGGATATGCTGCAGGAGGGTGCCATCAATCTCTCGCGCGAGCGCAAAGTCCGGCTCTGAGGGGCGGCCCACGCGCCCACCCGATTCGTCCGGGAACGATGCCCGTGTATTCCGGCCGGCTCGCGGCGCCGGCAGAGGCAGGGCAGGCAATGACAGCACGGAGGGCGGAAATGTCGCCCATCGGGGGATCCGGACAGGGGGAGCTGCCTGTGTGGCGCGGCTCCCCCTGTGCCGTTTTGCGGCAGGCCGGAGCTGGGCTCTGTGCATAAGGGCCTCTGCGGGAATCTTCAGAATCCGGAATTTTTAGTGGAAAGGGATCGCTTACAATGAAATATGTGATGGAAAACCGGGAGCCGGCAGCGGTGCTCCGCTATTTTGAGCAGATCAGCGCCATTCCGCGCGGCTCCTACAACGAGGCAGGAATTGCGGATTTTCTGGTCGCCTTCGCGCAGGCGCGCGGGCTGGAATGGCATCGCGATCAAACCAACAATGTGCTGATCAAGGCTCCTGCATCCGCGGGAATGGAGACGCACGTCCCGCTGCTTCTGCAGGGGCACACTGACATGGTCTGTGAGAAAAACCGCGATGTAGAGCACGATTTTCTCAGGGATCCGCTCTCTCTGTACGTGGAGGGGAGCTTTTTGCGTGCGCGCGGAACTACGCTCGGGGCGGACGACGGCATCGCCGTGGCGATGATGCTGGCGCTGCTGGACGGGGAGATTCCGCGTCACCCGGCCTATGAGTGCCTGTTTACCACCGCCGAGGAGGTGGGGCTGGACGGTGCGCATGCCTTTGACTACAGCCGGATTGCGGCGCGCCGCCTGATCAATATGGACAGCGAGGAGCTTGGCGTTGTGACCGCTGGCTGTGCGGGCGGCCTGCGGAGCGACCTGACGCTGGAATACCGCCCGGAGCCGTTTGCGGGGGAGTGCCTGCACGTGCAGATCAAGGGACTGATGGGCGGACACTCGGGCGAGAACATCAACAGCGGCCGGGCCAACGCCAACAAGCTCATGGGGCGGCTGCTGGCGGCGCTGGAGCGGGATATGGAGCTGCATCTGGCGCGCATGGAAGGCGGCTCCAAGGACAACGCCATTCCGAGGGAATGCGAGGCTTGGCTGGCGGTGCCGGATGCCGGAGCCGCCGCAGAGCTGCTCACCGGGGAAGCCGCGCGGATTGCGCAGGAGCTGGGAGCGGACGACCGCCGCTTTGAGCTGATTTGTGAGGACTGCGAGCCGCAGGCCTGCATGATGAGCGCCGGAGATACCCGCCGCGCCGTCGCGCTGCTGGTCTGTGCCGCCAACGGCGTGCTCGAGATGAGCCGGGATGTTGCGGGGCTGGTGGAGTACTCCCGCAGCCTCGGTGTTGTGCGGAGCGAGGAAGGGAAGCTGACCCTCGTGTTCTCCAGCCGTTCCTCCATAGAGGCGCGGCTGGACGCATCGGTTCGCGAGCTGGATCTGCTGGCCGGGCTGTGCGGCTGCGTGACCCGGCATCACAGCCGGTATCCCGGCTGGAGCTATGCCGCCTGCTCGGAGCTGCGGGAGGCCTACCTTGCCGCTTACCGCAGGGTGACGGGTGACGACGCGAGGGTTAATGTCATTCACGCCGGGCTGGAATGCGGCGTCATCGGCTCGCATCTGCCGGGTCTTGACATGATATCGGTCGGTCCCACCATGCACAACATCCATTCGCCGGACGAGGCGCTGGATCTCGATTCGGTTGCGGTGTTCTGGCGGGTGCTCGGGGATCTGATCCCCCGGCTGTGAGGAGAGCATCTCTGAGGCTGCCCATGTCTGCTGCGGGAATTCCGGAAACCCGATTTTCCGCCTGTCAAAGCAAAAGCCGCGCGTCCGTTTGCCGTTCGGCAGCGGGGGCGCGGCTTGATTCATGCCGGCCGGAAGGCAGCGACGGCAAATCCGGATATATGACCGCAGCCCGGCGGCTGTTCTGAACGCGGACGCTGGATACAGATACAGCGTTCCGGCTGGCGCCGTCTTGGAGGCAATTTCTCTGCTTTTGTGAGGCAATTGCGGCAGGCTTCGGGAGAAATCCGAAAAAACGCTTGACAAATCCGCAATTCGGCCTTATAATGGAAAATGGAATCAGAATCATTCTAAATATCCGGGAGGTATCTCAATGACCAGACAAAGAGAGCTGATCCTGCAAATTCTCAGCCAGTCCGACCGGCATCTGACGGCAGACGAGGTCTTTTTTCTCGCCAAGCTCAAGATGCCGAGCATTGCCATGGCCACCGTATACAACAACCTCAACGCCATGAACGAGGCCGGAATCATCAACCGCGTGCATATGGACGGGGGCGCCGATTGCTTCGAGCGGACGACGGACAAGCACGACCACATGATTTGCGATGTGTGCGGGAAGCTCACAAATGTGCGCTTCCCGGAGCTGCAGGCGCATTTGCAGTCGGCGCTCGGCAGGGAAATAGATTCCTATGATCTGACAATTCACTGCGTCTGCCCGGATTGCCGGGGGCGGCGCTGATCGGGAGAGGCCGATATGATTACACTTTACGCGCTGCGCGCCGATGCGCTGCCCAGCCGGGGTGAGCTGCTCCGCGCGCTCCATTTGGACGTCGGCGGAAAGCGTGCGGCTTGGGAGCGGATGCCCGAAGGACAGGCGGAGCAGAGCATTGCGGGAATCCTGCTGCTGCAGGCCGCGATGCTGGAGCATGGCATGAATCCCGCAGACCGGCGCATTGCGTCGGATTCCCGTGGGAGGCCCTGCCTGACCGGGGCGCCGGATGTGGATTTCAACATCACGCACACGGGCGGGCTGGTGGTTTGCGCATGGGAACAGGCAGCCGGAGGCCCGCGGGTCGGGGTGGATGCCGAATGCATGGGAACCCGCTCTCCCAGCGTCATGCATCGGATCGCCGCCCGTTGGTTTACCCCTGGGGAGCGGGAGGCCTTTGCGCAGGAGCCGACCGAGGTCTGCTTTCTGCGCATTTGGACCGGGAAAGAAGCCATTGTCAAATGGACGGGGGAGGGGCTGGCTGCCTCCCGCGCGGCCGACACACTCGCGGACCCGCCTCTCCCGGACGCGCGGCTGCGGGCCTATGTCCTGCCGCGGGCGGTTGTCACCCTATGTCACCGGGCCGGGAGCCTGCCGCCGCATGCGCCGCGGTTTCTCACCCCGGCCAATCTCGGGTGCTGACCCAAATCCTGCCTATCTGCGGGGGTTCTGTACAGACAGGGACGGTTATTTTCGTAAAACCATTTCAGGGAGGTGTGAAAATTGACGGCTTCCAATATCAAAGCGATCATTCCATGCGACCTTTCAACCGTTTGGAACACGGTGACGGATGCAGCGCAGTATCCGGCATGGCGCAGTGACATCGGCAAAACTGAAATCCGGAGCGATCAGCAGTTTATCGAATATACCAAAGGCGGGGATGCCACCGTATTTACCGTCACTGTCGCGGAGCCGTATCGACGCTGGGAATTCGATATGGAAAACAGCCGCATGAAAGGGCATTGGATTGGTATTTTCGCGTCATGCGAGCAGGGAACGGAAATTGATTTTACCGAATATGTGACCGCCAAAAAGCTCTTTCTGAAGCCCTTTGTCAAAGGGTATCTCAAACGGCAGCAGGCGCAATTTGTTTCGGATCTCACACAATATGTGCAACAGAAAACAGCCAAGGGCGAATGATTTCCGCTCTTGGCTGTTTTACGTAATTCTGCTGTGGTTCCGATTTTCGTTATGACGATGTTTGGTATGGTCCGGTTATACTCTGTGCTATCCCGTATGCTCACAGAGGCTTCTTTTTTTCCGGTCATCCAACCGCGCCGGTGTCCGGCGGCTCAGCCGTGTCGGTGCCGTCGCCCTCCCCGGGGTCTCCGGTGGCCGTTCCCGGCGGCGCGGTTACAATCTGCACGTCCGAGAGCGTCGCCTCGGCGATGCTGATGAATGCCTCTTGATCGGAGGAGAGCAGAAGCCGCATCTGATGCTGTACGAGATAATAGTTTGCGTCCAGCAGCAAGCTCTCGACCGCGGCAGCATCCTCCCCCTGCAGGTCGAGCGCCAGGAGATCGGCGTGCTCGCGCAGAATCGGCAGCAGCTCCCAGCCCTGCGCGGCTCCGGCGACCGAAAGGGGAACCGCAACCGCAAGCATGGTGCTGCCCAGCGCCTCTTTGATCAGGCCGAGATAGGTCAGGGTGTCCATCAGGTGCCCGGAGTCGAAGGACAGCCCGATCAGAAGCACCTCGGAGCCGCCGGCACGGGCAAATTCCCGCAGCAGGGCGGCCTCCTCCGCGGCCGACGGGTAAAACAGCGAGCCGTCCTCCTGCGAAAAGGCCTGCGGATAGAACACGCCGCACAGATAAGGGACAACCTCTCGCAGCTCGGTCATGCTCTCGGTCAGCGCAACATCGGCGTCCCCCGGAATGCCGAAATGCTCCGAGACCTCCGAGGTATAAAGCAGCTCTCCGGTCGGCGTATTGAGCGAGACAGACAGTGCGGCCGGCGGCACGCCGTCCTCTCCGGAGGAGAGCGAGCCGGTGGAGTCGCCAAGCACAAACGGGTATGCCTTTACCAAGGGAACCTCCCGCTCGGGCACGGGAAGCGGCTCCTCGGGAGCCGTGGTGCCGTCGGTCAGCCGCTGCATGGTTTCGTCATCCAGCCAGAAGTGAAGCAGGTTCCCGATGACCAATGCGATCAGAACCGCCGCACCCAGGCAAATTCCCACAATTGCCAGCGGCGGCAGCTTTCCCGGCGTGCGGTTTCGGCGCCTGCGGCTCCTTCTTCTCCATCCGTTCATGGTCCCCCCTCCTTTCCGGTCAGATGTTGCGGCGGCACTCCGGACGCCGGCCGATGGATTCTCCGGGCGGCGGGTCCTGCCGTGCCGGAATCGCTTGTCCGGTTGCCTGCGGCGGTTCTTTTCCGGAGGCAGCCCGCATAGAGTTATTTCAGCTCGGTGAGCAGCAGACCGCTGCCGAACTCATTCCAGGTGACCTCCAATGTGCCGGCAGCCTCGGCAATCCATTCGTCAAAGCGATCCGAGCGGTAACGGTCAAGCACCGTCGGGAGCTGATAGTTTTCCAGCGCTTCCCGGTCATCCTCCACACGCACCAGCAGGTAGTAGCCGTCCGCCGCTTCCAGTACATTGCTCACGTCTCCGACCTGCCAGAGCCGGAAGGCTGCTTCGGTCAGCAGCTCGTCACCCATATTGCGGAACAGGAATTCGGATTGGTAGCATACCGCGCCTGCCGCCGCCTGTTCGGCGGAGATGAGGTCGTCGGGGTCGGCATTCCGGTCGTCCACCAGCGCCGTGCGCAGCTCCTCCGCCTGTTCGCGCATCGAGTTGCCGTTCGCATCGGTCAGCGGAAAGTAGATTCTTCGCACGCGCACGTAATTGCCCTCGTCCAGCCAGGTTAGCAGGGTTTCCTCACTCTCCAGCTCGGTGCCGGCGAACAGCCGGGTTTCCAGATCGATCTGCATTTGTGTGATTGCCAGCAGCCGGCGAAGCAGGTGCTCGGTCAGGTAGTTCTCTTTGAGGTAATCCTTGAGGGCGGATTTGCCGCCCAGCGATTCCTTCGCACCCTCCATGGCCTGATCCACCAGGGTCACCATCGACTCGCTGTCAATGCTCTGGTTCGGCAGATATTCGGCTGCCAGCTCCAGAATGGCGTATTGCTCGGCCAGCTCCTGTCTGACGGCTGCCTGCAGCTCCTCCTCGCTGCAGTCCGGGTGTTCCTCCCGGTAGGTCATGGTATGGTAACGCAGCTCCTCATACAGAATCTCATATGGTCCGCAGCTTCCCACCGGCTCCTCGGAATGGTCGGCACAGGCCGTCAGAGCCAGCAGCACCAGCCCGGCAAGCAGCAGGGCGCCCAGTTTTGCGGTTTGTTTCATGCTTCATTCTCCGATTTGATAGTTTGCAGACTCCATTATACAGGATACTTGTTTCAGATTTGTGAATATGCAGAAAAATCACGGCAATTTTTCAAAAAACTATTTTCTTTCTCAAATTTTTATGGTACAATATACATATATATCACCATTCTGAGAGGAGATGGACTGGAAAAATGAAAAAAACGTACCGCATCGCGCTTTCCGCCATTGCGGAGGAGTTCCATTTTGAGGTTGTTGTCCGGCCGGAGAACTACGAGGGAATTATGATCGAAACACCGGAGGTCAACCGCCCGGGGCTTGCGCTCGCCGGCTTTTACGGTGTGTTTGATGCCGACCGGATTCAGTTGATCGGCAAGGCCGAAACCCAATACCTGCAGTCGATTGAGCCAAGCACCAAACGCGTGATGCTGCAAAAGTTTGTGGATGCGCACCCGGTCGCAATTCTGTATACCACAGGGCTGCCGGTTGACGACGCGCTGATTGAACGCGCCCGGCGGGAGCAGGTGCCGGTTCTGCGTACACCGATCAAAACCAGTCCCATCATGTCCAGTCTGATCGCCTCCCTGAACAACCATCTTGCCCCGCGCATCACCCGTCATGGGGGATTGGTTGAGGTTTACGGAGAGGGACTCCTGCTGCTGGGGGACAGCGGTGTGGGCAAAAGCGAAACCGCTATAGAGCTGGTCAAGAGAGGGCACCGTCTGATCGCCGACGATGCGGTGGAAATCAAGCGGGTTTCCGAAAAAACGCTGGTCGGGTCGGCGCCCGAGATGATCCGGCATTACGTGGAGCTGCGCGGCATCGGAATTGTGGATGTGCGCCGTCTGTTCGGTATGGGTGCCATCAAGGAGACCGAACGCATTGATCTGGTCATACAGCTCGAAAACTGGGTGGAGGGCAAGATGTACGAACGCTTCGGAATGGAGGAGGAGAGTATCAATATTCTCGGCATCAATATTCCATCGGTTACGGTGCCGGTTCGTCCGGGGCGCAATCTTTCCATTATTCTGGAGATCGCCGCGATGAACAACCGCCAGAAGCGCATGGGCTACAACACCGCTTTGGAGTTCAACAAAAAAATGATGAAGCATATGGGAATTACCGAAGAATAAATTTTTTCAAAAAATCATCAGAAACCTATTGACAATCAAATGACTGTGTGATATAATATAACCACGATACGGCCGTATCGATAAAAAACATTTCAGGAGGACTTTACTATGCAACCTTGGATCATTGCCGCACTTGTCGCTGCAGGACTGTTCATTGTGCTCTTTATCATCGGTTACCTCAAAGCGCCGCCGGACACCGCGTACATCATCTCGGGGGTTCGGAAAAAGCGGATTCTGATCGGGCACGCGGGCTGGCGTCTGCCGTTCTTTACCCGCGTGGATAAGCTCTCTCTGCGCGTGATGCAGGTGGATGTCAAAACCAGCGAGGCCGTTCCGACCAATGAGTTCATCAACGTGACGGTGGACGGCGTTGCCAACATCAAGATCTCTTCGGATCCGGCGCTGCTCGAGCGCGCATCCGAGGCACTCCTCAATCTGAAGCAGCCCGAGCTGATCACACTGGTCACACAGGTGCTCGAGGGCAACATGCGCGAGATTGTCGGTTCGGTTGGACTGAAGGAAATGGTGCAGGACCGGCAGGGCGTTGCCAAAAAGATCACCGAAAACGTGGTGCCGGATATGGAAAAGCTGGGGATTGAGGTGGTCAACTTCAATATTCAGAACTTCAAGGACGCCGCGGGAACCATTGAAAACATGGGTATCGACAACGTGGAGCAGATCCGCAAGAACGCGCAGATCGCCAAGGCGAATGCGCAGAGGGATATTGCCATTGCTACCTCCAACGCACAGGAGGAGGCCAACGCCGTCCGTGTGGAGGCCGAGAAGAAGGTTGCCGAGCAGAACGCCGAGCTGGCGGTGCAGCAGGCCGACATGAAGGTGCGGTCCGAGAGCAAGCGCGCCGAGGCCGACGCGGCATATTCCATCGAGCAGGAAATTCAGAGAAAGACCATCGAGGTCACCAAGGTCAATGCCGATATTGCCCGGCGTGAAAAGGAGGCTGAGCTGGCCGAGAAGGACATTGCCCTGCGTGAGCGTCAGTTGGATGCCGAAATCCGCAAGCAGGCCGACGCCATGAAATATCAGGCCGAGCAGCAGGCAGCCGCCGAGCTGGCCAAGAGCCAGAGGGAGGCAGAGGCCCAGAAGTACCGTATGGTGCAGGAGGCAGAGGCCAAAAAGGCCGAGGCGGAGGCGCTCCGCTACGCGATGGAGCAGGAGGCCGCTGGTATCCGCGCCAAGGGGCTTGCCGAGGCAGAGGCCATCGAACGCAAGGCCGAGGCACAGAGAAAAATGGGCGAGGCTTCGGTGCTCGAGATGTATCTGAATGCATTGCCCGAGGTGGTGCGGAATGCCGCTGCACCGCTGGCGCAGACCGACAGGATCGTGATGTACGGGGACGGAAACTCGACCCGTATGATCAAGGATGTGATGAACAGCGCCAATCAGGTGGTGGAAGGCCTGAAGCAGGCCACCGGTATCGACATCGGCTCCATTCTTGCAGGAGCCGCCGGAGGCAAGGTGGTTGCCGCCGCACAGAACGGCCAGCCGTCTGCCGGGACAAACGAATAAGCCGGACAAAAGTCCCTCCCGCGTCAACCGGCGCGGGAGGGAGCGGAGCATCCGGAGGCAGCCTCCGGAAATATACAGGAGCGATTGATTTTTATGGGAAAGCAGCAGATTGCACAGGAAATCCAGGAAGCACGGGCATCGGGCACAACCGAGCTGCAGCACAGCGAGATCCGCAATGGAGAGCTGGTGCGGTATTTTGGCGACGAGGCCGAAATCGCGGTGCCGGACACGGTGACCACCATTGCCAGCGACGCCTTTCGAGGCTGCCGCAAGCTGACCGATGTGGTGCTGGGCAAAAACGTGACCTCCATTCATCCCGGGGCATTCCGGGACTGTGTTCGGCTGCGCCGGGTGACCATGCCCTCCGGGCTTCGGGAGATCGGGGAGTATGCCTTCCGGGGCTGCCGCTCGCTGGTAACGGTGATTCTGCCGCGCTCTGTGTATTCTGTGGATGTGGGAGCATTTCAGGATTGCACTTCACTCAAAAAGGTCGGTCTCTCCGCTGAGCTGCGGCATCTGGGAGGGTTTGCCTTTGCAGGCTGTGAGGCACTTGAGGAGGTTTCCTTTCCGGACTCGCTGAACGCCATTCACCGCAGCACCTTTTTCCGCTGCCACTCCCTGCAGCATATGGAGATTCCCGAAAGTGTCCAGACCGTGGGCAGCTATGCGTTTGCGCAGTGCACCGCGCTGAGCGAGCTGACTCTGGGGGAGGATGTGACCTATATCGGCCGCGGCGCATTCAGCGAATGCCACGCACTGCGGGCCTTCCGTATCCCCGCGAAGGTGAGATATCTCGGAAACTACCTGTTTTCTTGCTGCGATGCGCTGGAGGAGGTGCAATTGCCGGATACGGTAACCGCATTCGGAAACTATGCCTTCTGCGATTGCAAAAGCCTGCGGCAGATTGCACTGCCGGCCTGTCTCAACCGCATCGGTCAGGGGTGCTTTCTGCACTGTGCCTCCATCCGGGAGATATCCTTGCCGGATGGGGTAGAGAGCATCGGAAAACAGGCGTTTGCCTACTGTACCGCCCTGCAGTCGGTGCGCTTGGGCAGCAAGCTGACGGCGCTGGAGGCAGAGACCTTCCATGCCTGTCTTTCCCTGAAGGAAATCCGGCTGCCGGACGGCATTCTGTCGATCGGAGAGCGGGTATTTGAACGCTGTATCGCTCTGGAATCGGTTCATATTCCGCAAAACCTGTGTCACCTGGGGGACGCGGCTTTTGCCGAGTGTGCATTGGTTTCGGTCAGTCTGCCGTCCTCACTGTCCTCCATCGGGGAAAAGGCGTTTGCCGACTGCTGCTGGCTGGACACCGTTCTGCTGCCAAACCGCAGGGCATGGATCGGCGTCGGCGCGTTTTCGGGCTGCACCGCGCTGGAGGTTCTGGTGGTACCGGAAGGGCTGCTGTTTCCGAGCCGCAAGCGTGAGCGCTGGCGGGTTCCCGCACGGGCACAGATGATTTATCACAGTGAGCTGGAGATCACACTGCTGTTCACCGAGCTTGCGGCGTCCGACACGCCGGACGACCGGAAGATCGAGCTGCGTCAGGAAATCCGGCAACGTCTGCACCGGATCCGGCGCAGAACCGCCATGCTTTCCCAACTGGGAAGGCTTCATGAGGAGCAGGGGGGAACAGAGGCGGAGGAGGACACTTCCGCATCCGAAGGAGAACAGCCGGATACGGAATCTCACGCCGGGAAGCAGCAGCGGGGAGACTGACGCGCTGATATATGCTATTCTATTAAAGAACCGCCGGAGGATGCCTTCCTCCGGCGGTCAGGTTGTCGACAAAAGGCGCATCAACTAAAAATTGCACAAAAGCGTTCGTTTGTTACTTTTCTTTGAGGCCGCAGGCGCAAAGAAAGAAGCAAAGGCTTCGCGTGGCTCAACCGCAAATCTGCTTCGCAGAGTTTGCCCAAAAGAAACGCCAAATGAGGAGCTTTCGCCGCCTGCGGGGGAAACTTCTGCGTAGCAGAATTTCCGGCACCTATGGTGCCTTGCGACACAACGCCCCACGGCGTTGGATCCGTGCCGCCTTTTGAAAAAGGCGGGCGAAAACTTTAGTTAAACTGACGAAAGCCGTTGCTTTGGTCTACAGTCTGAAGAAACTTTTTTGCAAAAAAGTTTCTTCAGAATCTTCAAAAAACCTGAAAAACAGAATTGCAAAGGGTTTTCCCCACAAAAGCCACATGGTTCCCGCACTTTTCCACACACTTTCCCACACCTGTGGAAAACCACATCCAAGCCACGTGGAAAAGCCCTCCCCGGGATGTGGAGAACCCCGTTCCGGGGCCGGTATTTCCTGAAAAAACAGGCTGTGGAAAGTCTTTTGGCAGGTCGTTGTGGAAAACACAACCGGTGATGGCAGCCCGCGTTGCTGCAGGGCAAAAAAAACGGCTTTTCCACAGTCTGCACCCTTGGCCTGCTTTTTCCACAGAGCATCTGTTTTTCTCTCTTTTCCGCATTTTGCCGCAGATACGGAGCTTTGAGCCTTCCGCGCAGCCTCACGCTTGGTTTTTCCCCGGTCACGCGCCGGTTCCGAACAGGCTTTTCCCATGTCGTACACAGCCAAAAATCCAGTCACTGCGGGGGTTTTCACACTTTTCCACACTTTCCCCACCCCCTACTGCTGCTACGACATATCATATATTCATTTATCTATTTGTTTCGTATTCAAGGGCGCGCGACAGCAGCGCCGTATCCCATTGCATCAGGAGTGAACCATTGATATGAAAATTGTATTCAATCGAAAGAAAATTGAAGGCGCTGTCCAGCCGCTGATGTGCGCGGTGTCGGGCAAATCCACCCTGACCGCTGTTGAGGGCATTCTCATGGAAGCGTCGATGGATGGCACCTGCACCATGACGACATTTGATCTGGAAAAAGGAATGCGGGTAGAGATTCAGGCAGATGTTGAGGAGGAAGGGAGCTGCATTCTCAACGCGCAGAAGTTCTCCCAGACCGTCCGTGTGATGGAGGGAGAGGAGGTGACGCTGACGGTTTCCGAGAATCTGCAGGCCTGCATCACAAGCGGCAAGTCCACTCACCGCATGAACGCGCTGCCTGCTTCGGATTTTCCAAAGCTCCCTCCGCTGATCACCACCGAGGGCTTTGTGGTTTCGCAGGCCGCTCTGCGCGAGCTGCTCTCCAAAACCATGTACGCGATGGCTTCCAACGACCAGCGCCCGGTGCTCAACGGCTGCTTCCTCAAGGTGGAGGACGACCGCCTGCTTGCCGTGTCCTGCGACAGCTTCAAGCTGGCAAAGTGCTCGCTCAATCTGCCGGTGGAAAACAAGAACGACGACGGCAGCCGCCTGAATTTCTCCCTGATCCTTCCCACCAAGTCGGTAAACGAGCTGTACCGGATGCTGAAGGACGACGAGCGCGAGAGCGTGCGCGTTTACCTGACCCGCAAGACGATGGTTTTCTATTTTGCGGATTACACCTTTTTCACACGCCTGGTCGAGGGGGTTTATATCGAGTACGACCGCATCATTCTGACCAACCACAAAATTTTTGCCGAGGCGGAACGCGCGCAGCTCATCTCTGCGCTGGAGCGGGCGGCGCTTGTGACCGAGGAGAAGGTTGCGGGCAGCGTGCGTGCGCATGTGCGGCTGGAGCTGTCAGAGAATTTGCTCAAAATTTCGGCTACCTCCTCGCTGGGCAGCACCTATGACGAGGTGCCTGTCAGGCATGAGGGGGATGATCTGGTCATCGCCTTCAACAACCGCTTTCTGATCGACTCTCTGCGCGCCTGCACGGCCGACAGGGTGCGCATCTCCTTTACTTCCCCGCTGACCTCGATCAACATCGAGCCAGCAGAGCAGAAGGAGGACGCGCAGGAGCTGTTCATGCTGCTCCCCGTCCGTATGAAGGAGTGAGCGGAGGCCGTCTATCGGACAGAATCCGTGTTCCGGTTCGGAACAGGAATCGGGAAAGACGTTGAAGCCGTATGGAGTTGACGGGGCTTTCAGAGCAGCAATGCAAAAAAGCATATGTTATGGTGTTATGAAAACGTTCATCAGTTTGATGAAAAACGTTGCTTTCTCTGCCTCTTACAGTCAGACAACCGTTTTTACCCGAATATCAAAGGAAAGCAGACCGGGATCCCGGAGAAAACATGGTATGTAATTGCGTCAGGGTCCGCAATTTCCGCAACATCGCGGAGGCGGAGGTGGAATTTTGCAGCGAAGTGAATATCCTGGCCGGGGCGAACGCGCAGGGCAAGACCAATCTGCTGGAGGCCATCGGCTATGTGGCGCTGGGAAAGAGCTTCCGCACCGTGCACGACGAGGACATGATCCGGTTCGGGGAGGAGTGCGCCGAGCTGTCGGTGGATTTTACCGACTCCCAGCGGAGGCAGAATCTGACCGTGCGCATGATGCCGGGGCGCCGGCGGCGGATTGAGCAGAACCATGTGAAGGTCGGGCGGGTGAGCGAAATTGTGGGGCAGTTCCGCACGGTGCTGTTTTGCCCGGAGCATCTCTCGCTGGTCAAGGACGGTCCGGGAGAGCGCCGCAATTTTCTGGATGTTGCGCTCTCGCAGCTCTACCCGGTCTATCTCAAGCGCCTGCAGCGCTACAACCAGATTCTGCGGCAGCGCAATCAGCTCATCCGCAGTGCAACGGACGACCCCAAAACCTTCCGCGAGACGGCCGAGTTCTGGTCCTGTCAGCTTGCGGCCGAGGCAGCGGCGATCTCCCGCTATCGCTACCGCTATCTGTGTGAGGCGGGGCGGGAGATTGCCGCCTGCTTCCGCGAAATGACCGGGGAGCGCGAGACGCCCGGCGTTGCTTATGCAGGCTCGAGCAAGCAGCCTCCCGAGGAATACGAGGACGAGGAAGCGACGCTGCGGGTTTATACCCGTCTGCTGACCGCGAACTGGGAGCGGGAAATCGCCGCGGGGAGCACGCTCTGGGGCATTCACAAGGACGATGTGGAAATTCTGCTCAACGGCAAGCCGGCGCGGGCCTTCGCCTCGCAGGGGCAGCAGCGCTCGCTGGCGCTCTGTATGAAGCTGGCCGAGGGAGCGGTCTGCCGGCGCGTCTGCGGGGAGCTTCCGGTGTTTCTGTTTGACGATGTGTTCAGCGAGCTGGACGAATCGCGCCGCTCCTATCTCTCCACCAAGCTGAAGGGGCGGCAGGTCATCATCACCTCCTGCGAGCCGGACGTCGCCGCCGGAAACGTCATTCTTGTGGAAAACGGCTGCTACCGGCCCGCGGGGAAGATTGAAAGCAGCCCCGCGCGATTCACGAATCAAGCCGATTGACCGCGCAGCTTTTTGCGCGTGGTATTGACTTCATAAAATCTCTTGAAAGGGGCAACACGCCACCGGCGGTAGGAGTGGTTATGTATCTGCATGTAGGCAACAATAAGACGATCCGGCTGCGGGACATTGTCGGCATTTTTGACGCGGACAGTGCGACGGTGTCGGCCGTGACCAAAAAATATTTGTCCCGGGCCGAGGCCGGGAGGCGGGTTCAGTTTGCCTCCATGGAGCTGCCCAAGTCGTTTGTCCTCTACCGAGATCGCGCGGGAAAATACAGAGTATGCTTTTCGCAGCTCTCCAGTGCCGCGCTGGTCGGGCGGACGGAGGAATAGTTTGAGCTTCCCTTCCTGCAGGCAGGGGCCGGCACCGCCAAGAAATAAAAAGTTGTATCATCAATGGCAAAAGGCTTTCCTGAGGAAAGCCGCAGACTGTAGACCCAAGCAACGGCTTTCGTCAGTTTAGCTAAAGTTTTCGCCCGCCTTTTTTCAAAAGGCGGCGCGGTCGAGGGCGCGGAGCCCTCGTCGCCGTTCGCAGACGGCGAAATATCCCTTTCGGCGTCTCTTTTTGATAACTTTTTCTCTGCGCCCTCTTCTTGCAGAGAAAAAGTGGCTATAGCATTTGTACACTTTTTATTTCAACTGCCTTTTGTCTACAAC
>CALXUY010000030.1 GCA_944391805.1 uncultured Clostridia bacterium | reverse complement strand
CCGCACAATTCTGACTGCGCAAATCTGCCGTCAGATTTTTCGTCAAACAAACCAAATTGACGCAGGCAATAGTGGCTCTATTGACAAGGAAATTTGTGAAGTTTGGCGGAAAAGATGCAAAAAGTTGCGCAGTCAAGGTGCGAACCGTGAATTGCGCGGTGTTGCCTTAAGGGACTTTTTGAAAGAAAGTCAGACGGCAGCACACCTTCGCGGGGCGTTCCATAGGAAAGCCTGATTACAAACGGTTTCATCTGACGCGCGAGAGCCGCGGCTGGCGCACAATCAGGATTGCGCGGTATGTCTAAACAGAAAGGATTTTCCCACCATGTATCAAAAGGGGTTTGACAACGATTTATATATTTCCACGCAGTCGGCGCGCATCCGTGAGCGTATTGACCAGCTTGGCGGCAAGCTCTATCTGGAGTTCGGCGGCAAGCTGTTCGACGATTATCACGCCGCCCGTGTGCTGCCCGGCTTTGCTCCGGACAGCAAGATCCGCATGCTGATTCAGCTCAAGGAGCAGGCAGAGATTGTGATCGTCATCAACGCCAACGACATTGAAAAGAACAAGGTGCGCGGCGACCTCGGCATTACATATGACCTCGATGTGCTGCGCCTGATCGATGCGTTCCGCAGCTTCGGGCTGTATGTGGGCAGCGTGGTGTTCACCCGCTGGCAGGATCAGCCAGCCGCCATCAAATTCCGGCTGCGGCTCGAATCGCTCGGGGTGCGGGTTTACCGGCACTATACCATCCCGGGCTACCCCTCCGACATCGCGCGCATTGTCAGCGACGAGGGCTACGGCAGAAACGACTATATCGAAACCACCCGCTCGCTGGTGGTTGTAACGGCGCCGGGGCCGGGG
Organism: uncultured Clostridia bacterium; assembly: GCA_944391805.1. Taxonomy (GTDB): domain Bacteria; phylum Bacillota; class Clostridia; order Oscillospirales; family CAG-272; genus UMGS1865. The sequence continues at coordinate 4,836 of CALXUY010000030.1, read as the reverse complement.
AGCGGCAAAATGGCGACCTGCCTCAGCCAGCTTTACCATGACCAGAAGCTGGGGATTCAGGCGGGATACGCGAAGTTTGAAACCTTTCCCATCTGGAATCTGCCGCTCAAGCACCCGGTGAACCTTGCGTATGAGGCGGCAACCGCCGATCTGAACGACATCAATATGATTGACCATTTCCACCTCGAGGCCTATGGCAAGCCCGCCGTCAACTATAACCGGGACATTGAAATTTTCCCTGTGCTCAACGCCATGCTGGCGCGCATCAACGGCGAATCGGTTTATCGCTCTCCCACCGATATGGGGGTCAACATGGCGGGCTTCTGCATCATCGACGACGAGGCAGTGTGTCAGGCGGCCAACATGGAAATCATCCGGCGCTATTATCAGGCGATCTGCGAGCACCGGAAAAACGGGGAGGTCGGAGAGTCCCACGATGTGGAGAAGCTCCAGCTGATTATGCAGAGCGCCGGGCTGGATACCTCCTACCGGAACGTGGCAACCGTGGCCAATCGCAAGGCGCAGGACACCGGAAAGCCGGCTGCGGCCATCGAGCTGCCGGACGGGCGCACCGTAACCGGCAAAACCTCGCGGCTGCTCGGTGCGGCCTCGGCGGCGCTGCTCAACGCACTGAAGCTCATGGCCGGTATCGATGACCGCATCGATCTGATCTCTCCCGAGATTCTCGAGCCGATCACCAATCTCAAGGTGCGCACGCTGGGCAGCAAAAACCCGCGGCTGCACCCGAATGAGCTGCTGATCGCGCTTTCGATCTGTGCGGTGACAGACCCGGTTGCGGCCAGCGCACAGGAGCAGCTTGCCCATCTGCGGCACTGCGAAATGCACTCCTCGGTCATCTTGTCCGAGAGCGACGAGCATACTCTGAAGAAGCTGGGCATTCACCTGACCTGCGAGCCTGTCTACGAGAGCAAGCGTCTGTATCACGGCTGATGACCGTATCCCCGACTTTGCCACGGAAAGGAGATGAACGGAATGGGAACGCTGTTTGATTATCTGTCCTGGAGGGGGGACCTTTCCTTTGAACAGGATCCGCTCAATGAGGTAGACAGCCTCATCTTTTCTCTGGTTTCGTATATCGAATTCAAGGGCATTGTGTCCGAGGCGCACGGCGGTGCGACCGTGTCGCTCCGTGCGGCCGCCAACAGCTTTTTCGCACGCCATCCCGATCCGCGCAAAATTTCGATGGGCCTGATTGTGCCAAAGGAAATCATCAAGCTGCTGCGAGCGGTCAGAGAGTGCCGCCGGTTCCGCAGCGTGGGAATGAAGGGATATGTCAACCGGATTGATACCGAGGTGCAGACGCAGTTTTCCGCCGTTACCTTTTGCCTTGGGACCGGGGAGACCGTGGTGGCTTATCGCGGAACCGACGATACGCTGGTGGGGTGGAAGGAAAACTTCAACATGAGCTTTATGGATGTGGTGCCCGCGCAGGCTTACGCCGCCGACTATCTCAACGCCGCCGCACTGCATTGCACAGGACAGATCTATGTGACCGGACACAGCAAGGGAGGAAACCTTTCGGTATATGCCGCCATCCACTGCCGCCCGGAGGTCCGAAAGCGCTTGGCGCGGGTGTGGTGCAATGACGGCCCAGGCTTCCGCACCGCATGGTTCCAGAATCCCGATTATATCGACATCAAGCCCTATATCCGCACGCTGGTGCCGCAATCCTCGCTGGTGGGGATGCTGTTGGAGCATGACGAAAGCTATACTGTGGTCAAGAGCCGGCAGGTGGGCCTGTTTCAGCACGATGGGCTGACATGGGAGGTGCAGGGAAATGCTTTTTTGCGGGTGCATGATGTGACCGAGGAGAGCAAGCGCACCAACCGGGCGCTCAAGGAATGGCTGCAGAACCTTTCGCCGGAGCAGCGCGAGCAGTTCTGCGATGCGCTGTTCCGGCTGCTGTCCTCCGACAATGCCGCCACGCTCACCGACCTGATGTCCTTTAAGAACCGCTGGATTCTCAGAAGTATGCGGCTGGATCCGCAGGTCCGCAAAACCGTGCTGCAAACGGTCCAGGAGCTGATCAAAATCAATACGAAAACGCTTCTGAACGATCTTGCGCCGAATGGAAAGAAAAATAAGGATACCACAAAATGAAGTGGTATGCCGGGCGGAATCGGTCGCCGTTGTCGAATCTTCCTTCGATTGAACGCTGATTTGTGTCCCACAAAAAAAGCAAGGTTCCTTTTGAAAGGGAATCTTGCTTTTTTGGATTGCAGAGCCGTTCCCGCATGTCCGGAAAGGGGCATGCGGCCGGGCAAATTTGTACAATCAATGGCTAAGACTTTTCTGCGGATTTATCAAAGGCATCTTACCGCATGTTTCATTACAGCTTTTCTACCTCTTCAATATAGATGGAAACTTCGCCGCACTTCGGGCAGATTGCCACCTTCGGTTTTCCAATTCTGCCGCCGAACAGCTTATTTTCGTCTGACGACATCACAATCCCGTATCCTGCGCCTTCCACCTTAATGGCGCAGTTTTCTTTCATTTCCGTTCCACATCTGAGGCACTGTCTCATATACAAAATCCTCCGTTCTGATTATTCATATGGTTATTGTAATTGCTCATAACCGTACAAGCACTTGCTTATGTTCTGATTCTGAATGTTTTGGGGGCAAGGCGGTATACCAGGATACTCGCAACGATGCTGTAGAGTACGCAAAACACAATCGTCATTGCACCGAATATCATAATCGGCATACGGAGCTGCATGAAAGCAAAGCAGATGAGATAGGTTGCGGCCAAAATCATCCGGTATGTGCCGCTTTTCAGTTCTGTTCCTGCATTGTAGGGCTGGAGCAGATAGTAAATCGTAAGGTAATGGATCGAGAAAAACAGGCTCATACACAGGATAGAAACAATCAGCATCACATAGTTGAGCGGATTGTCCGTTCCCCCGGCAGCAAACAGGATCAGCGCCAGCCCGCCCCCGATGACCAGCGCCGGAACAGCGTTGATCTTCATAATTTCCCGCAGACGGATCTGAAACAGCCGCAATATAAAGTTCGGCTGCTTATAAAACGAATAGGTCAGCAGGCTGTGATCGCAGTTCATAAAAAGAGCCTGCGTAAAATTCGTACCACGGTTGATGGCGTACATAATAAACACAAAGTACGGAAGCCAGGTCATCACAATGTGATTGATGGCAGATTTTTCTTCCGGCAGCAAATAGATCCCTACCAGCACAGCGGCGACAAGAAAAGCACACACATAGGAAATTTTTTTCGTAGAGTTCCAAAGTATCTTTTTGTGTCTTTTGATGAAGAGCTCATTCAGGTACTCGAAGCCTTTGCGGTTGCTGGTAATCGAAGTATCCGTGGATATTTTCTTTTCATTTACCTGCTTTGCAAGCTGCGCCGGGGCCGTGTCGTCCATCTGATTGGTCAATCCTGCCAGTAATTCCTTGTTGATTGCATAATAGTCCCGGAAGGTCAGCACCTTTTTCAGGCCGATGGCTCCCAATGGGATACAGACGAAAAAGAGAATCATGGATACCGGTTCCGGCACGGCAAATCCAAAGGCAGGCGGAGCATAGGCAGCGGCTAGAAGCAGGGCGATACAGCCCCACACATATTTGGACAGTCTGTTTTCGTTGTATCCAAAGCCCCTTTTCTCATAATCCCACAGGGTAACTGCCGCCGCAAACAGCTTCATACCCGCTATGCAAAGGGGCAGAAGCAGGCAAAACCACAAAGGCACACCTCTGTCCATACCAAACAGAACCGTGAACGGCAAAAATCCGATGACAACCTTCAGAATGGAGTAGATATAGTTCACCAGCGTATATTCCCTTGCGTCCATCCTCATAAGGATCATCGCATAATATTTATCTTTGGTCGGATTGAAAAGATGCGTGTTCATAAAGCTGCCGATCACAGTGAGAATCAGCAGGATATGCAGAAACACTTCACTCTCCGGCAGCTCTTTATACAGGATACCAATGCCGCATACCATCGTGACAAAGTAAAGGAGCTTGCCGATGAATGCAGAAACAAATTCCCATAATACGGACAATATATTCGCAAAAATTTTCAGTCCCTTTACTTGATACAGTGTTGCCGGAAGCAGGCGCTTTAAGAGCGGGATCTGCTTGAAGGAAAACAGAATACCGTTTACCCGGTATGTATTTTTCAGGGAAAAGGAAATTCTGAGCGTTTTATTCATTTCCTTCCTCCCGCAATGCCGCAATAATCCTGTCCTTAAACTCCTTGCGGTCCAAGTCTGTTTTCTCCACAACCTCCAACTCACCGTGATGAAGCAGTACAATTTCATCGCAAAGGTCGAGTGCCAAATCCATAATATGTGTGGAGAAAATGGTAATGCGGTCTTGCTTCAGCGAACGAAGCAACTGCTTCATTTCTTCAGCCACCACCACATCAAGGGAGGTTAAAGGCTCATCGAGCAGCAGAATATTCGGCTGAGCAATGATGTTGATGAGCATTTGCATTTTATTTTTCATACCGTGAGAATAGTCCTTCAACAGTTTGTCCCTGTCCTCCGGATCAATGCTCATATCGTCAAAATACTCGTCAATGCTTTTCGGATTCTTTAAGGACTTCTCATTGATGTCCATAAAGAACTTCAAAAACTCTCTGCCTGTGAGAAATTCCGGCACGGTCGGTGTAGACAACACATAACCAATATCATTTGCGACGACCTCACGGCGGCCTCCGTTTTCATCTTCTATAGGGAACCTCTAAAAATTCCCGAAGATATTGAATAAAGTCGCAAAGTATGATATAATGGGAACAAACAAGAGAAGGGCGGCGAAAACCATGAAACAGGTCAACCTATTTGCAGAAGAAACAC